>CAIMEE010000039.1 GCA_903839865.1 Enhydrobacter aerosaccus
CCGCCGAGCGCAAGGCCGCCCAGCCGGCTGCTGGCAGTGTCTTGCGGCCGCCGGCGCCCGCCAAGCCGGAGATGCCGGAGAAGTCGGCAAGCGGTCTGTCGCGCAGCAAAGTCGAGCAGGCACGCCGCGCCGTGCAGCCGATGGTGATGAGCCGAATCGATCTTGCGGCGGCGGTTATCCTCCCGCGGAAGGAACTGGTGCGCCAGCTCGAGGGCGTGGTCGGCGAACTTCTTGTCGAGCACCGCATCCAGTTGAACCGGCCCGAGCAGGCCGATCTCGTGTACCAGATCGTCAACGACATGATGGGGCTTGGCCCCCTCGAGCCGTTGCTCGAGGACGACACGATTACCGACATCATGATCAACGGCCCGAAGCAGGTCTATATCGAGAAGAAGGGCAAGCTCGACCTGTCTGGCGTGACCTTCGAAGACAATGCCCACCTGCTCAATATCTGCAATCGCATCGTGAGCAGGGTCGGCCGCCGCGTCGACGAGGCGAGCCCGATCTGCGACGCGCGTCTTCTGGACGGCAGCCGCGTCAACATCATCATCCCGCCGCTGGCCATCGACGGTCCGTCGGTCTCGATCCGAAAGTTCGGCAAGCGCCAGATCGGGTTCGACCAGATGGTGCAGCAGGGCAATATCTCGCCGGCGATGGCGACGGTGCTGCGAGTCGCCTCACGATGCCGGCTGAACCTGGTGGTGTCCGGCGGCACGGGCTCGGGCAAGACGACTCTGCTGAACGCGCTGTCAGGCATGATCGACAACGGTGAGCGCGTGGTCACGATCGAGGATGCCGCCGAACTGCGCATGCAGCAGCCGCACGTGGTGCGCCTTGAGACGCGGCCGGCGAATCTCGAAGGCAATGGCGAGGTCAGCATGCGCGATCTCGTGAAGAATGCGCTCCGCATGCGTCCAGACCGCATCATCCTGGGCGAGGTGCGCGGACCGGAGGCGATCGACCTCCTGCAGGCGATGAACACGGGCCACGACGGCTCGATGGGCACCCTGCACGCCAACCGCCCGCGCGAGGCGCTGACCCGTCTCGAGAACATGGTGACCATGGGGCAGTCGAACCTGCCGCCGAAGGCCATTCGCTCCCAGATCGCCGGATCGTTGCAATTGATCGTCCAGATCAGCCGCATGCGCGACGGCGTCCGCCGCATCACGCACATCACCGAGGTGATCGGCATGGAAGGCGAGGTCGTCATCACCCAGGACCTTTTCACCTATGAATTCAAGGGCGAGGCGACCGACGGCACGCTGAGCGGCTCCTTCAAGAGCTCGGGGCTGCGGCCGCATTTCCTGCCGCGCGCGGCCTACTACGGGCTCGACAAGGTTCTGATGGAGGTCATCGGCTGATGGAGGGCAACGGGCATGGCATGAGCCTCGACGCGACGGCGATGCTGATCGCTGCCGGGTTCCTGGTGACGTTGCTCGCTCTTGTCTTCGTGTTCGCGGGCTTCTTCGCCGAGCGTAGACTGCGCGACCGGCTTGAAGATCTCGACGCCCGCACGCGCTCGGGCCCGCGCAAGATCCAGATGGCGACGCTGCGCAGGGTCGAGAAGTCCGGACGCCTTCCGTCTCTCGACAAGCTTCTGTGGCGCTGGTTTCCGAATGCCAGTTCGGTCCGGCAGAAGCTCCAGACATCCGGCATGAGCGTTACGCTGGGCGACTTCGTCTTTGCCTCCCTGGCGCTCGCCGTCGCAATCGCCTTTCTGCTTACCCTCGTCCTCGATCTGTCGCCGGGCATTGCGCTGATAGGGTCGTTGTCGGTCGGTTTCGGCCTGCCCAACGTGGTGGTCGGCATGAAGGCCAAAAAGCGCGCCCGGAAATTCAATCTCCTGTTCCCCGAGGCCGTCGACCTGATTGTGCGCGCATTGCGGGCAGGATTGCCGATTCAGGAAGCGATCGCCAACGTCGCGCGCGACATCAAGGATCCGGTCGGCGCCATCTTCAAGCGCGCGCAGCAGGAGATCCATCTGGGCGTGCCGCTCGAGACGGCATTGTGGCGTGTCGCCAAGACCGTTCGCACCGACGAGTTCAATTTCCTGATCGTGGCGCTGTCGATCCAGCGCGAAACCGGCGGCAATCTCGCCGAGACGCTTGCCAACCTCAGCCAACTCCTGCGCGCCCGTCAGCAGCTTCGTCTCAAGATCCGCGCCTTCACCTCCGAGGCGCGCGCCACCATGCTGATCATGAGCGGCCTGCCGTTCCTGGTCGGCGGCGGCCTGTTCCTGATAACGCCAGGCTATATCGGACCGCTGTTCACGACGTCGACCGGCCAGATGGTGGCGGTCGGCGCCGCCTGCAGCATGGGCCTCGGCATCTTCATCATGAACAAGATCGCGACTATCAAGGTTTGACGCAATGATGGATTTCGCTGCTTCCGAGAAAAACTTCGCGATCCTCGTCGCCGTCGCGGCGTTCATCATCTTCTGGGCGGTGTGGACGGCCTTGACCTGGCAACCGCCGATCGAGGCCCGCCTTCGCGCCCTGCGAACCCGTCGCGTAAAGGCACGCAGCGAGCAGCCGGTGCTCACCAAAACGTCGACAGCAAAAACGTCGCTCGGCCTCATGCGCAAGGTCGCCGACCGCCTGAACCTGCTGCGAGGTACCGCAGCCGACCAGACCACGCGCAAGCTGCGCCAGGCGGGGTTTCTCTCGCGCGATGCCTCCGTGGTCTATGTCTTCGCCAAGCTCGCCATGCCGCTGGCGCTGGGCTTCCTGATGATCATCCTGACGTCGGTCACCGATTTTCTCGAGGTTCCGGACGACCTGATCGCGCCGGTCTGTATCGGCGGCGTCCTGGTGGGCTTCGTATTGCCGGAGCTCTACATCAAGAATCTCACGACCAAGCGGCGGGAAATCCTGACGGCGGTGCTGCCCGAAGGGCTCGATCTCCTGACGATCTGCGTCGAGGCCGGACTCAGTATCGACGCCGCCTTCCGCCGCGTCTCGCGCGAGATGAACAGTTCGATGCCCGAGCTTGCCGCTGAATTCGAGATGACGGCGACCGAACTGACCTATCTGCCGGATCGCCAGCAGGCGCTCGAGAACATGTCGGATCGTTCGGATTCCCCGGCCGTGGCGGCGCTCGTGAATGCGCTCAGACAGACTGAAAAATACGGCACGCCGCTCGCCGGGTCGTTGCGCATCCTGAGCCAGGAGTTTCGCCAGACCCGGCAGTCGAAGGCCGAAGAGAAGGGCGCGCGGATGCCCGCACTTATGACAGTGCCTCTGATGGTTTTTATCTTGCCGACTCTGATCACGGTGCTGCTCGCACCGGCCATTATGTCGGCATTCTCCTTGACATAATTCTGCGTTACTTCGTACGGTTAGCCAGATTTTTTCAGATATTGGACGAAACTGATTTTGTGCCTCTTTCAGGCACGCATCGATTGAGGGAGAGCCGGCATGCCGCGAGTTTTTTCGCGCACGTTGAGCGTTGCGCAATCCGGATGGCGGCGGTTCCGTCGCGACGAAAGCGGATCCGTCCTGGCCTACATGGTTGTGATTCCGGTACTTGCGGGCGCCTTGGCGATCGGCGTCGAAACCGGCCAACTCTATCGCGTGAAGCACCAGATGCAGAGCGCGTCCGACGCCGCCGCTCTCGCCGCTTCGATCGATCTCATCGCCGGAAAGGTGAAGTCGATCGCCACAGCCGATGCCATATACGAAACGCAGCGCAGCGGATTCACAAACGGTACCAACAACGTCACTGTCGCGGTGAACGTGCCCCCAACCTCGGGCGCGAATACAGCGAACCAGAACGCCGTCGAGGTCATCGTGACCAAGACGCAGAGCCTCAGCTTTGGCTCCCTGCTCAACAGCTGGATGGGCCGGACAAGCAGCGGTTACACGCTCACCGCCCGTTCGGTCGTGGTTCCAATTGCTTCGACCACGACGACAACGGCGACCACGACGACCGTCAGTTCGGTGGGCTGCATGGTCGCGCTGACGCCGAACAACGAACAAGGAGTAACCTTCTCCTCGTTCAACAACTTCAACGGCGATTGCACGATCATGACGAACAGCAAGGCGACGGGGACCACGCCCGGCACCGCCTCCGTCGGCATGTCGAGCTTCAACAATGCTACCTTGAAGTCGATCTATACGATGGGTTCGTTCAAGGCCGCGAGCTATCTCCATCTCACCCTGACGACAGCAGCCCAGACCAACCAGACGACGGCGATCGTTGATCCCTACAGCAGCCTCGCAGCGCCGAGCCCGGGGACGTGCACGTACACCAACTATGTCGCGCCCAAGGGCAACAACCTCACCCTCAGCCCCGGCACGTATTGCGGGGGCCTGACCGTAAACGGCAAGAGCAACGTCTACTTCACCGCCGGGACCTACTACATCGCGAACGGCGATCTCATCATTCAAGCGGACAGCAACGTTACCTGCTCGAACTGCACCGGAACGGCCGGCGTGACCTTCGTGTTGACCCAGACAACGGGCAACAATGCCGACATCGGCGGCGTCAGCATCACATCGGAAAACAACGTAACGCTGAACGCGCCGTCGACCGGCCCCTATGCCGGCATCGTCTTCTACCAGGACCGTCGGGCCACGGTCGGTACAATGGCGTCGACCTCGAAGATATTCACGCTGAGTTCGCTCAATAACGCGACGTTGTCAGGGGCGATCTACTTCCCGAACAATGCCATCAACATCTCGAGCATCAACAATACCGGCTCGAACAGCACCACGGGCTGCACGGTGTGGATTGGCCGATACATCAACTTCTCTTCATACAACAACAACTGGATCGCCGGCTGCAGCCTATACAACACCACACCGGCCGGCATCGCGACGACTACCACGACGACGTCTACCCAGACCGTAACCAAGGGCAAGCTTGTAGAGTGACTATGTTCGCGGGCTTCGTGACACGTCTGTCTCGGCGATTTCGTCATCGCGACGGCGGCAATGTAATGATCGAGTTCGCGCTGGCGTTGCCGGTCCTGAGCATCATGCTGATGGGCATGCTGGACCTTGGTCGCTACGGAATCGACAAGTCCGCGATGCTCCAAGGCGCGCGCGAGGGCGCGCAATTCGCCGGCTTGGCGCCTAACTCACCGAACTTGTCCGCGACGGATCTGACGAACGTGAACACGACGGCGCAAACCGCTTCGGGACTTACGGGCGTAACCGCGACCAGTTCGCTGTTCTGCGAATGCACGTCGGGTACAGCTGTGTCGTGCACCTCGACCTGCACGGGGGGGCTCAAGCACTACATCACGGTCACGACCACCAGGCCGTTTACCTCCGTAGTCGGCGCGGCCGGTCTCAAATTCGGAAGCATGGGGAGTTGGGTCGCGCCGACGTCGCTCTCGGCATCCGTGACGATGATCCTCCAGTGAAGATCATGAGCGGTCTCAGGCGACTTGTTTCCGATCTCGGCGGCAGTGCGGTCATTGAATTCGGGATCCTGGCACCGGTCCTATTTACGATCCTGCTGGGAGGGGTGGAATTCGGCCGCATGTTCTACGTGCGGCAGGGGCTTGAGGGCGCTACCGAGGCAGCGGCACGCTATTACATGCTGAACCCTGGCTTCACGCGGTCTGTCGTCACGACATACCTCCAGGGCAAGATGTTCGGAGGAATGGGAAGCGGCATCACCGTCGGTTACGCGGACACCGCGAACTGCAATTCCAATACGAATGCCACTTGCACGATGATTACAGCGACGTACTCGTTCACCTTTGTGGCCGCGTATCTCGGCTTGGGCACGCGCACGATGACGGCCAAGGCACAGGCCGTGCGTCAGACCGGCGGGTAACCGCTATTTCCCAATAATTGTGGGCAGATAGAGCCAAATGTTGGGGCTTTGGTTGCGGGAACCCCCTATCCTTTGATATTCTATACACTTAAGCGCTCCGCAGACGGAGGCGGCAGGAGAGTATCGTCGGAGTAGGGATGAAGCTGACGCCGATCATCAGCGCGTGTCTGGCGCTTGTCTTGGCGGCGTGCGGGCTCGATGCCGACGGCTCGTCGTCGAAAGGCGACAGCTATGAAGCCAGCGTCCAGCAGGCGGATCAGGCGCGGAAGGCTGGCGCAGTAGGGGAGTCGGTATCGCTCTACGGGCGAGCGCTCCAGGTCAATCCGGACGGGATGGAGGCGAAGCTCGGCCTCGGTCAATCGTACCTCGCGCTGGGCGCCAGCGACGAGGCTGCGGCGCAGTTCCGCGATGTCCTCGCCAAGCGCAGCGGAGACACGGTCGCCCGCCGCGGCCTGGCCTCGGCATTGCTCTCCATGGGGCAGCCTGCCCTGGCCGTCGGCCAGCTCTCGGCGGCGCTGCAGGCGGACGCCGGCGACTATCGCGCCATGAATGCCATGGGCGTGGCACTCGATATGCAGGGGCAGCACGAGGAGGCGCAGGTTCGCTATCGGGAGGGCATCGCTCTCGCGCCCGACTTCCTGGCGCTGCGCAGCAATCTCGGCCTGTCGCTCGCAATCTCCGGGCGTGGGCAGGAAGCGGTTGCGCAACTCGTGCCGTTGGCGGGCGGTCGCGGCGCCGATGCGCGCACCCGGCAGAACCTCGCGTTCGCCTATGCCATGGCGGGCGATCCGACGAATGCGCTGGTGGTCAGCCGCCGCGATCTCACGGAAGGCAGCGCCCAGC
This sequence comes from Enhydrobacter aerosaccus, assembly GCA_903839865.1. Lineage (GTDB taxonomy): Bacteria > Pseudomonadota > Alphaproteobacteria > Reyranellales > Reyranellaceae > Reyranella > Reyranella aerosaccus_A. The sequence goes on from CAIMEE010000039.1 coordinate 6,631, forward strand.
GGCAGCTCTCGTATTACCTCATGCTCAAGAATCTTCCGCCCTCGGCGCGCAGTGCCGAGATCCGGCGCAATCCAAGCTTCTTCCCGCAGGCGAGCCTTCGCGCCGCCGGCGGCTGAGACGCGCGTCAGGCCGCCACTGAATAGCCGCCATCGACGGTGATCACGGCGCCCGTGACGAAGTCCGACGCCGCCGCCGCCAGAAATACCGCAATGCCCGCGAAGTCCGAAGGCTCGCCCCAGCGCCCGGCCGGCGTGCGCTTCAGCACCGAATCGTGCAGGCCCGCGATCTGCTCGCGTGCGCGGCGGGTAAGGGCGGTGTCGATCCAGCCCGGCAGAATTGCGTTCACCTGGATGTTGTCCTTTGCCCAGGCAGTGGCCATCGCCTTGCTCATCTGCACGATGCCGCCCTTGCTCGCCGCATAGGCGGTCGCGAAGGGGGCGCCGAAGATCGACATCATCGAGCCGATGTTGATGATTTTGCCCGAGCCGCCCTTCTTCATCGCCGGGAAGGCGGCATGACTGCAGAGGAAGGCGCTGGTGAGATTGCTGTCGAGCACGGTGTGCCATTCGGTGAGTGTGTAGTCCTCCGGCTGCTTGCGGATGCTCATGCCGGCGTTGTTCACCAGGATGTCGAGGCGGCCGTGCGCCTTCATCGTGTCTGCGATCAGTGCGCGGCAGGAATCCTCCTTCAGAACGTCGACCGGGATGGCGCTCGCCTTGGCGCCCAGCGCCTGGAGCTGCTGCACGGCGTCGGCGTTCTTCGCGGCGTCGCGGCCCGCCACCACGATCGCGGCGCCGGCGTTCGCCAGGCCTTTGGCCATGCCGAGCCCGATGCCGCCGTTACCGCCGGTGATCACCGCAACCTTGCCCGAGAGATCGAAGAGCCTGCCATCCATCATACTGCGTTCCTCCGCTTTGACGCCTGTATAGCCAAGTGCGGGAACCTGAAACAGCCCGGCCCGTTAGCTCCGGCAAGCGGCGAGGGCCGCGGGAGGTTTAGATGATCAAGCAATTCCTGGCCTTGGGGTTCGTGGCCGTCGCTGCATCGGCCTGCGCTACCGAGCACCGCACGCAGGTCGTCGTCGCCGACGATGCCTGCACGAGATACGGATTTACGGCCTCGACCGCGGACTATGTCCGCTGCCAGGACCAGCGCGCCGCTCAGCGCCGGGCCGGGCGGGTCGCGATTGGCTATGACAGTGCTCGGCTTACGGCCGATGCCCAGGCGGCCTGCGAGAGCTACGGGCTGTCGCGCGGCTCGGCCAATTTCGACCGTTGCGTACAAGACGAGTTCGTGGCGCGCCGGCCGGGCTGACCGGAGCGTTGCGAACACGTAATGGCGGCGACCTCGCGGTCGCCGCCATTTTCGTGTCCGCTATTTCTTGGACTTGCCCGCGTCCTTGTCGATCAGGTTGAGTAGATCTTCAGGCAAAGGCTCGGCCGCGATTTCGTCGTACATGGAATGGAGCTGCTTCTGCAGCCACATGTCGAAGGGACGCTCGCGGGATGCCTTGGGAGGCGCCCTCTTGGCGCTTTCGGGATCGCTTGTCTTGCCCTTCTGGGCCTTTTCATTCGCCATGATGCGCTCCACGCGGAATGATTCGAACTCCGCGGGATCCTGTCCGAGGCATACCACTCTCCTCGCAAGAATGCCCATGTCGCTCTCCCCCGTCTACCGCCGGATGAACGGACGCCTCAGCGTCCGTCCGCCTCCGCGGCATCCTGGGCCGTGCCGGCGTGAAGTGCAGTCCTGATCTCGGCAGTCGTCGGGCGCTGCTTGGTCTCGCCCTCGAGTAGCAGGCGCTCCAGCGTGTCGCGGGCGCGGGAGATGCGGCTCTTGACCGTACCGACGGACACGCCGGTGTGGGCGGCGATCACCTCGTAGGACTGACCCTCGAGCACCGCGAGCAGCAACGCTTCGCGCTGGGTGGCCGCCAGCTTGCCGAAAGCCGACATGAACTCGCGCATCACAAGGCGGCTCTCCTGATGAGCAGGATGCGACAGGGAGTCGGCGATGACAGAATCGACGGGGACCGTCGGACGGGTGCGACGGAGGCCGGAAATGAATTCGTTGCGCTGGATGCGGAAGACCCAGGCGGAGAGATTGGTGCCAGGCTGGAAGCTTTTGCGGCCCGTCAGCGCCTTGACGACGGTATCGTGAACCAGGTCGTCGGCTGAGTCGCGGTCGCGGGTCAGCGACAAGGCGTAGACGCGCAAACGGGGAAGGATCGTCTTCAGCTGCTCATGGAAGTCATGAAGGTCGGCATCGGCTTTCAGAGTGGCATTGACGGTCATCAAATCCTCCAAGCAGGTTCGGGTCGCTGTTCAATCAATGCCGGAGGGTCAGAAAGGTTACAGTCCTGGACTGCTTATTTTAACCCCTTGAAAATGCGTGACTTTTCAGCCCAGTTGTTCCGAGAGCAGCTTGCGCGCCCGGGATACCCGCGCCTTCAGCGTACCGATGGAGCAGTCGCAGAGCTTGGCCGCTTCCTCGTAGGAGAAGCCGCCCGCGCCGATCAGGATCAATGCCTCGCGCGATTGCGGGCTCAACTTCCAGATCGCCGTCGACAACTCCTTCAACGCGATGTTGGCCTCGGCATTTTCCACCGCAACCAGGGGCGCGGCATCGGTCTCTTCGATCGACGACGGCCGACGTCGCTGCGCGCGAAGATCGGAGTAGAATCGATTTCGCATGATGGTGAAAAGCCAGCCCTTGAGGTTCGTCCCGGGCTGAAACTGAACCTGCTTGTCGAGAGCCTGAAGGATCGTGTTCTGGACGAGGTCATCCGCAGCCTCGCGCTCGCGGCACATGAAGCGCGCGAAAGCCCGTAGATCCGGAAGCAGGGCAACGATGTCGTCCCTCATCATTGAATTTGATGCTCCGTCGCTACCAAGCCTGGGCTAACGCTCGTGCGCCGCTTGGGTGCCACCTCTATGTGGGCCTTGTGCAAGAGGGAGCAAAGCTAATTTGCCCGAGCAACCACATTATGTTGCACGCGTTGTGTGCGTGACGATCCCTTGGGCGACGTTTAACTTTTCCTAGGGAACCCCAGAGGCCGCAAGGCGTTACGTCGTTTCGAAATTCAGCCGGTGCAATGGAACCGGTTCACCAACAGGAGGCAGCTTATGTCGTTCAAGACTTTCATGCCGGTTGCGGTCATCGTTTCTCTCGGTCTTATGACGGCCGCCTGCGGCAACAATCCCACTGACCGTGCCCTGACGGGTGGCGCCATCGGCGCCGGTACCGGCGCGGTGGTGGGCTCGACCATGGGCGCTCCGATCGCCGGCGCTGTCGTTGGTGGCCTGGGTGGCGCTGCCATCGGTGCTGCCACCACGCCGCGTAGCAGCTACTAGGGAAGATAAAGAACTGGGCGAAGCTTGCTGGCGCGCCTAGTCTGAGAATCGGAAGCGGCATCGGTGCGTTCTGCACCGGTGCCGTGACCATATGAGCAGGGCAGGGGGAAAAGCAGTGTCAGACGCGCCGGCGACGAAAAAGGTATCGGAGGCAATCACCAGGACTTTGCCGTTCTTGCGCCGCTATGCGCGTGCAGTCACCGGCTCGCAGCCCCGCGGAGACGAATGGGTTCGCCTGTGCGCCGAAGTCGCGATGCAGCAGCCCGACCTGATCGCTAAGTCAGAAGATACAAAGCTGGGCGTGTTCGCGCTCTTTCACCGCCTGCAGCAGCCGTTCGGCACCCTCGAAGAACAGGGTGATGCGCAGGGCGTCAGCGGCCGCTTGAAGGAATCGCTCACAGAGATGGCGCCGATGCAAAGGCAGGTCCTCCTGTTGACGGTGCTCGAGGGCTTCACGGTCAATGACGCGGCCCATATCCTGGGTGTCGACGTCGACACGGCCGAGCGCAGTCTGCAGGATGCGCGCCGCGAGCTGCAGCGCGTTGCATCCGTTCGTGTGCTGGTGATCGAGGATGAGGCTGTCATCGCCCTCGATGTCGCCGATATCGTGCGAAACGCCGGTCATGAAGTCGTGGGCATTGCCGCCACCGAGAAGGCGGCGGTCGAACTTGCCAAGAAGCACTCACCGCACCTCGTCCTAGCCGACATCCAGCTGCGCGGCGCCGACAGCGGCATCTCCGCCGTCAAGGAAATCATGCGGGCGATGTCGGTTCCCGTGATCTTCGTCACTGGCTACCCCGAGCGTCTGCTCACCGGCGCCCAACTCGAGCCCGCGTTCGTGATCTCCAAGCCGTTCGACCCTGACCTCCTGCGTGCAGCGATCGCACAGGCCCTCGACACGGTCTCGATCTAGGGCGGAGCGGCCCGATCATGGCCCAATGGTCACTGCGCACCAAGCTGGTGGCGGTGGTCGCCGTCGCGTTCCTGCCTGTGCTTGGCCTCTCGGGTCTGTGGGCCTATCAGGACGTTGCCGCGCACAGGGCGCGCAAGGCGGAGGCGGTCGTCGCGGCCGCCGAACGCTCTGCGGCCGGGCATCGCCAGCTTCTCGAAGGCTCGCGCCGCCTGCTGATGTCTGCGTGCACCGAGGAATCGGTGCAGAAGAGCACGGACCCGACGGCGACACCGGACGAAAGAGATCGTTGCGACGCTTATCTGGCCCGGCTGGTTCAGAATTTTCCGGCGGATTATTCCACGGCCCTGGTAACGGACGTTGGCGGCGAGGTCCGCTGTGCCAGTGCACCTTCCGCGATCGACAAGAACCTGGCGGACCGCCAGATCTTCAAGACGGTACGGGACAAAAAGGTATTTTCAATCGGCACGACTATCGCCAGTCGCATGACGCGGAATTCCGTCATCCCGTTGGCTATGCCGGTGCTCAAGGATAACCAGTTTGCCGGGATGTGCGCGAGCGGCATCTCGATCAGGGCCTTTGCCGACAGCGCCTTTGCAACGTCCCGCGATGCCGTCCTCG
>CAIMEE010000040.1 GCA_903839865.1 Enhydrobacter aerosaccus
CCATAGGCCTCGGCAGTCAGGTGACCGTCGGTCGACAGGGTCTCGTCGATATCGGTCAGCACGCCCTTGATGGCGGCCAGGGTGGATTTTGGGCAATCGGCGAGCGGCTTCATTGCCTCACTTCTTAACATGGCAATCGCCCGGCAACGGGTCTAAAAGCCGCTCATGATCCTCGATTCGCTGACCGCCATAAGCCCCATCGACGGCCGCTATCGCAGCACGGCCGAGCCGCTCGCGGCGTATTTCAGCGAATACGCGCTCATGAAAATGCGCGTCACCGTCGAATGCGAATATCTCACGGCTCTCTCGGAGACCAAGGGCGTCGGGATACGTCCGCTTACGGCGGCCGAAAAGACCCTGTTGCGCACGCTGCCGCAGATATCGATCGACGACGCGCAGATCATCCGGAAGTTCGAGCGCGAGGGCTATGGCGGCGTTCCCGCAACCAACCACGACGTGAAAGCGGTCGAGTACTTCATCAAGCTCAAGCTCAAGAACTCGAGCCTCGCCGACGTGCTCGAGTGGGTGCATTTCGCGCTCACCTCGGAGGACGTGAACAGCACGGCGCATGCGCTTGCCCTTCGCGGCGCGCTCGAAGCGGTGATGCTGCCAGCACTCGCGAAGGTACAGGCCGAAATCGTCCGTCTCGCGCGGGCTCATGCCGATACTGCCATGCTCGCACGCACTCATGGCCAGAGCGCGACGCCCACGACCTTCGGCAAGGAGATGAACGTCTTCGCGCGCCGCCTCGACAGGCAGGTGGCGACGCTCAAGAACAGCTCCGTGTTGGTGAAATGGGGCGGACCGTCGGGCAACTACAACGCCCAGACCGTGTCCCTGCCGCAGGTCGATTGGCTGGCGTTTGCGCATTCCTTCGCAGAGAGGCTCAACGCCGTCGCCATCGACAAGACGCCCTCCATCCGGCTCGCGCTCAACGAAGTGACGACGCAGATCGAGCCGCACGACACCTATGCGGAGATGTTCGACAATCTTCGCCGCATCAATACGATCCTGATCGATCTCTCGCAGGATATATGGCGCTACATCTCCGATGGTTGGGTCACGCAGAAGCCCAAGGAGGGCGAGGTCGGCTCATCCGCTATGCCCCACAAGGTCAATCCGATCGACTTCGAGAATGCGGAGGGAAATTTCGGCGTCGCCAACGCACTCCTCGAGCATCTGTCGCGGAAACTGCCGATTTCGCGCCTGCAGCGCGACCTTTCGGACTCGACCGTGGCGCGCACCTTCGGCACCGCCTTCGCCCATACGCTTGTCGGCGACAACTCGCTCATGCGCGGCTTCGGCAAGATCAGCGTGAACGAAGCGGCCCTTCGCGAGGCGATCACGACGCATCCGGAAGTTCTGGCCGAAGCCATCCAGACCGTGCTGCGCGTCGCCAACGTCGAGATGCCGTACGAGAAGCTGAAAGCCCTCACACGCGGCAAGCAGGTCACGATGGCGGATTTCGCCCTCTTCATCGACGGTCTCGATGTCGCCCCCGACGTGAAGGCACGGCTCAAGACGCTTCGTCCCGAGAACTACACAGGCCTCGCCGGCCAGCTTGCCCGGAAGTAGGCCAACCATGCCCCTCGATGACCTCCGGTCCTGGATCGGCCGCACGCAGACAGTCGTGGACTTTGTGGCGCCCTGGCCGATGCGCGCGCTGAGCGCGACGCTCGACGAGGACGACGCCGAGCCCGAGCTTGGCACGATCGTTCCGCCGCTCTGGCACTGGCTCTATTTCCTGGAAGCCGTGCGCGCCTCGAAGATCGGACCCGACGGCCATCCCGAACGCGGCGACTTCCTGCCGCCGGTCCCGCTGCCGCGCCGCATGTGGGCCGGCAGCCGCTTCTCCTTCGACGGAGAGCCGCTTCGAGTCGGCGACACGGTCTCGCGTCGGTCGACCATCAAGTCCGTCGAGGCCAAGAGCGGCTCCACGGGAGGGATGGTGTTCGTGACGGTGCAGCATCTGATCTCCGGCCCGCGCGGCGTCGCGGTGATCGAGGATCACGATATCGTCTACCGCGAAGCCGCGAAGCCCGGCGAGCAGGCCCGGCCCGCCAAGCCTGCGCCGACCAACGCCGCCTGGTCGAAGCAGGTGTTGCCCGACGAGGTCCTGCTGTTCCGCTTCTCGGCGTTGACCTTCAACGGCCACCGCATCCACTACGACCAGCCTTACGTGACCGGCACCGAGGGTTATCCCGGCCTGATTGTCCACGGCCCACTGCTCGGCATGCTGCAGATCGAGCTTGCGCGCCGCGCCAACCCGGGCAGGATTGCGAGCAGCTTCGAGTTCCGGGCGCTGTCGCCTGCCTTTGCCGGCAGTCCATTGACGGCCGGAGCACGCACGGAAGCAGACGGCGCGGTAACCACCTGGATCGCCAATGCCCAGGGCGGACTCGCACAACAGGGGAAGGCGATCTTCAGATGACCCAGCATATTCACCACGGCAACTGCGGCTGCCTGCCGAAGCTTTCCCGCCGCGGCCTGCTCGGCGCCGGTTTTGCCGGCGCCATGGTGGCGGCTTTCCCGGCGCTCGCCGCCGGCGGCAAGTACGTGGCGATGCTGGTCAACTGCATCGATCCGCGCTTCACCACTGGCTCGTTCGCCTACATGGCCGGCCGCGGCTTCAAGGACCTGTACAGTCAGTTCGTGATCGCGGGCGGCCCGATCGGTGTCGTTGCGGACTCCTTCAGCGACTGGCGCAAGACCTTCTGGGACAATCTCGACATCACCGTGAAGTTGCACAGCATCAATCGTGTGGTCGGCATCGTGCACCGCGACTGCGGCGCGGCCGCGGTGGCCTATGGGGAGCGCATGGTGAGCGAATTCAGCTTCGAGACTGACAAGCTCAGCGACGCCCTGCGCCAGTTCCGGGCCGAAGTCGGAAAACGCCAGCCCAAGCTTGCGGTGGATACGGGAATCATGTCCCTCGACGGAGCGGTCACGGTCGTTACCTGATCGGCAATGGTGTAAACTGCCGTCCGTGCCCGATTCGACTTTTCCAGCTCCCGCAACATCGGCCTCGGCGCTCGAGCGTCAGCTCGCTGCGCAGCGTGCGCGCCGGCCGGCCGATCCGCTGCTGTC
>CAIMEE010000041.1 GCA_903839865.1 Enhydrobacter aerosaccus
GCGGCCGGCGACGATGGCGGCACGGACCGTGGCGCGCCTTGCCCGGCAGATACTGAGCGGTCGCGAGGGCGCGCGCTAGGACAGGATATCGATCATCGGGTCGCGCAGACCGACGTTCGACGCCAGGATCGACGGGCCGCCCAGCACATAGGGCTGGCCCTTCGTGTCGGTGACCAGGCCGCCTGCTTCCTGCACCATGAGCAGGCCGGCGGCGACATCCCACGGCGCAAGGCCGTATTCGAAGAAGGCATCGTAGCGTCCCGCCGCCACGAAGGCGAGGTCGAGGGCGGCGGCGCCCCAGCGGCGCACGCCCGCGGTCTTGCCCATGACCGCTTCGAGCTTGCGCAGGTACGCCGGGTGATCGCCCTTGCCGACGAACGGAATGCCGGTGGCGATCAGGCCGCGCGTCAGCTCCTTGCGGCCCGAGACGCGCAGGCGCCGCGAGCGCGCGTTGGGCGTGTCGATGAACGCGCCGTTGCCTTTCTCGGCCCAGAACAGTTCGTCGGAGATCGGCTGGTAGATGACGCCGGCGATGACCTCGCCGTCGCGCTCGAGCGCGAGCGAGATCGCGAAGTGCGGCACGCCGTGCAGGAAATTCGTCGTGCCGTCGAGCGGATCGGCGATCCAGCGGTTATGTCCGTCGCCCTTGATCTCGCCGCCTTCCTCGCCGAGGAAACCGTATTCGGGGCGTGTGCGCTCGAGCTCCTTGCGAAGCGTGCGCTCGGCCATGATGTCGGCGCGGCTCACGAAATCGCCGGGACCCTTTTCCGAAACCTGCAGCTGCTCGACCTCGCCGAAATCGCGCTTCAGCGACTTGGCGGCGGCGAAGCAGGCGCGGATCATCACCGTGATGGTGGCCGACCGAACCGCCAGCGACTTGCGCTCGGGCGGACCCGACCGCTCGCGGCCCATCTCGAGCGGGCCACGGCCGACGCGCGCGACGGGACCGCTGGAGGGACGACGATCGCGATCGGGGGGAGATGCCACTTGCCGATCAATCCTTGGCGCGTTCCATGTATTCGCCGTCGTCGGTGTTGATCACCAGCTTGGTGCCGACGGCGATGTGCGGAGGCACCATCACGCGAATGCCGCCCTCGACGATGGCAGGCTTGTAGGAGGAAGAGGCGGTCTGGCCCTTCACCACGGCGTCGGCCTCGGTGACCGCGAGGGTGACGGTCTTGGGCAACTGCACGCCGACCGGCGTGGCTTCGTGCAGCGACACGGTCACTGCCATGCCGTCCTGCAGCCAGCGCGACTGGTCGGGGTCGAGAACGTCGGCGCCCACGACGAGCTGCTCGAAGTTCTCCTTGTCCATGAACGTGAAGCCGTTCTCGTCCTTGTACAGGTAGGTGCAGTCGCGCTCGTCGATGTGCACGAGTTCGATGGTCTCGCCCGAGCGGAAGCGGTTCTGCAGCTTGTTGCCCTCGCGCAGCGCCTTGGCTTCGACGGCCACGAACGCACTGCCCTTGCCGGGGCTGATGTGCTGGACCTTGGAGGCGACCCAGAGCTTGCCATTGTATTCAATGACATTGCCGGCACGGATCGAATTGACGGGGACTTTCATGGACTTACCGCTGGTCTGATGAATGATTAGGCCTCGTCCGCTGGAACGGAACGAGGCCGGCGCGGGCTTGTATCAAAGGGCGGGAGGGGCCGCAACCGGCGCTCTAGAAGCCCAGTTCCTTCTGCTTCTTCCTGGAGAGGCCAGCGACGATCACGGCGTGCGCTCGTTTGAGGTACGCCTTCATCTCGGTATCGGTCAGGCTCGCGGGATCGTCGACGGACACCCACTTGGCGCGGGCGAGATAGGGCGCGGGCCGGAAGCCGGGCGAGCGGCTGAGCGCGTCATAGTGCTCGGGCGCCGACTTGAAGGAGATGCGACCGACCGAATGATCGGCAGGTGCGATCAGGCAGAACATCTTGCCGCCGACCTTGAAGACCTGCACGCCCTCCCACTGCACGACCATCGTGGCCGCGGGGAGCTTCGAGCAATAGGTGGCGATCTGCTTCGGTGTCATGGTGCTGTCCTGTGGGCCCGAGCCTACACGCCGGCCGCGCCGCGTGCGATGGTATGGCATGACCGACTGGCGTCCCGACAAGCTCAGCCGCCGCCTGCCGCATCTGGAGGCGCGCGCGCGCCTGCAGGGCGCGCTGCGCCTGTGGTTCGCGCGCGAGGGCTTCGTCGAGGTCGAGACGCCGATCCTGCAGGTGGCGCCGGGCGCCGAGGTCCATCTCACCGGGTTCGCCACAGGCTGGGAACTGCCCGACGGCGAGGAGCGCGAGCGCTGGCTGCACAGCTCGCCTGAACTCGCGATGAAGAAGCTGCTGGCCGGAGGCCTGCCGAAACTCTTCCAGTTCGCGCGTGTGTTCCGCAACGCCGAGGGCTCGGCGCTGCACCATCCCGAGTTCACCATGCTCGAATGGTATCGCGCGGGTGTGGGCTACGAGACGATCATGGAGGATTGCGCGGCGCTGCTGGCCCTTGCCGAAGTCGATGAGCTGCGCTGGGAGAACAAGGTCTGCGATCCCAGGGCGACGCCGGAGCGATTGACGGTGGCCGAGGCCTTCGAGCGTTACGCCGGCGTCGATCTGTTCGCGACGATCGGCAGCGCGGAAAAGCTCGCGCGCGCTTCGGGCGTGGAAATGCATGCAGGCGATTCGTGGGACGACATGTTCTTCCGCGTCATGTTCGACAAGATCGAACATCGGCTTGGCGTCGGCCGCGCCACGATCCTCTGCGAATACCCGATCGGCATGGCCGCTCTCGCGCGCGCCAAGCCGGGCGATCCGCGCGTCGCCGAGCGCTTCGAACTCTATGCCTGCGGAGTCGAACTGGCCAACGCCTTCGGCGAGCTCACCGATCCCGCGATCCAGCGCACGCGCCTGAAGGCCGACATGGACGAGAAGGAGCGGCTCTACGGTGTCCGCTGGCCGGTCGACAACGATTTCCTCGCGGCCCTCGATCACGGATTGCCGGACTGCGCCGGCATCGCGCTGGGGTTCGACCGGCTCGTCATGCTGGCGACCGGGGCGGCTCATATCGAAGACGTGCTGTGGCTGCCGGTTCGCTAGAAAGCAAAAAGATGACGCGGTGTGCACCGAAATCCTGGGACACCTCCGATGCCTATGGCATATGGGTTTCTCGCGATTTGTACCGGATTCCGCCACCCCCTCCACGCAACAATGTTGCGCGACCGGCGCCCTAACGTGGGAAGGCGAACGGGAAGCGCGGCCGGTCGATCGGCGGCACTTCGGTGAACAGGACCTGGAAGAGCTGGCCGAGCAGGCGGCCCAGGGCGGGATCCTCGGGCGCGGTTGCCGTGGTCGTCGCGACCGCTTGCGACAGCGCCGAATCGTTGCGGCAATAGACGCCGAAGACTGCGACCCTGGTGCTGATCTCCGGTTTGGTGCGGATCTGGCCGGCGCAGACGCGCGCGGCGGTGAGGTCGTTGGCGGCGTCGAACACCAGCACCAGACGGTAGTCGGGATGGGGCGTCTCCGCTGGCATCGCGTAAGTAAAGGTAAGACGCGGACGCGGGCGGTTGGCCTGCATCACCGGCAGCAGGCGCTCGCGCATCTCCTCCGGCCGGATCGACGAGAAGGGATTGCCGGCCACGATCACGCGGAACGTGCGGCCGTTGGCGATCCGGTAGAATTCGCTGAAGTCGTAGGCCGGATCGTAGTCCGCGCCACCGACCGAGCCAGAGCCGGGCGCGCAGGCGGCGAGCAGGAACATCATCGAGAGAAGGAGCTGACGCCTCATGAGAGAGGAACGGCCGGATTACGTCGACGTTGCCTGCGCCTTCGCGCACAAATCGTTGAACGCACGCACGGCGGCTTCCGGGCCGTCCTTGTAATTCCAGACACCACCGGCGACTGCGAGGAAATCGGCGCCGGCGGCAACAAGCGGCTTGCAGTTCTCCACGGTGATGCCGCCGATCGCCACGCACGGCACCTGCATCACGTCGCTCCACCATTTCAGGATGTCGACGTCGGCGGGCGTGGTGACGGTCTTGGTGGTCGAGGCGAAGAACGCGCCGAAGGCCACGTAGTCGGCGCCGGCATCGGCGGCTTCCATCGCAAGATGGCGCGAGTCCTTGCAAGTGACGCCGACCTGGCGATCGGGTCCCACGATGCGGCGCGCCTCGGCGTAGGGCATGTCGTCCTGGCCCACATGCACGCCGTCGCAATCGAGCGTCACCGCGAGATCCGGCCGGTCGTTCATGATGAAGGCGACGTCGCGCTGCTGGCAGATCGGACGCAGGATGTCGGCGGCGCGTGCGATCGCTGCGTCGTCGACGTCCTTCAGGCGCAGCTGGAAGGCGGCCACGTCGCCGCCGTCGAGCGCCGCACGCAGGTCGGCGGCGAAGATCGACGGATGTTCCATTTTCTCCGGCGAGATCAGGTAAAGCCGGCAGCTCTCAGCGGCCATTCGTCAAACCAGCTTGCGATAGACGATGAAGCCGGACCGCTCGGCCACGCCATTGTAGAGCACCTGCGCGACGGCGTTGGTCTCGTGGGTCTGCCAGTAGACGCGGCTGCAGCCGGCCTCGCGCGCCTTGTCGTAGACGGCTTCGATCAGCTTCTTGCCAATGCCCTTGCCGCGCGCGGCCTCGTTGGTGAAGAGGTCGGCCAGGTAGCAGTTGTCCTCGATCATCGAGGTGAAGCGGTGGAAGAGATAGTGCACGAGGCCGAGCAGCTGGCCGTTCTCTTCGGCGACCAGCGCATGCACCGGCTCGGCCGGATCGAAGAATCGCTTCCACGTCGTCTGCGTGACCGCGTCCGGCAGGACGCGCTTGTAGAAGATGTTGTAGCCCGCCCACAGCGGCGCCCACTGCGGGAAATCCGTGGCCACCACCGGACGAATGACGAGCGGAGTGGCCACGGTGTCGATCAGAACTTGTTCTGGTAGATGCCGATGATCTTGTCGAGCATGTCCAGCGCGTCGGCGCGCGGACGCTGGAAGGTGTTGCGGCCGATGATCGAGCCGTTGGCGCCGCCGTCGCGCAGCTGGCGGATCTCGCCGAACAGGCCCTCGAGGTCCTTCGCTTCGCCGCCGGAGAACACGACGATGCGGCGGCCGTTGAAGGTGGCCTTCATCACGTGGGCGATGCGCTTGTCGAGCGTCGAGATGTCGATCTTGGCTTTCTCGTAGGCGGCCTTCGCCTCGGGCTGCCACAGCACGTTGCTGGGTGGCTTCACCTTGATGATGTGCGCGCCGAGCAGTGCCGCCAGATGGGCGGCGTAGGCGCAGACGTCCATCGCGGTCTCGCCGGCCTTGTCAAGCTTGCCGCCGCGCGGATAGGACCACATGACGACGGCGAGGCCGACCGACTTGGCTTCCTCGGAGAGCTGGCGGATCTCTTCCATCATCTCGTACTGGTCTTCGGAGCCCGGATAGATCGTGAAGCCGACCGCCGAGCAGCCCAGCCGCAGCGCGTCGTTGATCGACGCGGTGACCGCCTGGTCCTTGTTGGTCGACAGGCTGTTGGCCGAGTTCAGCTTGAGGATGGTGGGGATCGCGCCCGCGAACGTGTCGGCGCCGGCTTCGAGCGGCCCGAGCGGGGCTGCGTAAGCGTTGAGGCCGGCATCGACCGCCAGCTGGTAGTGATAGTGCGGATCGTAGGCGTCCGGGTTCGGCGCGAACGAACGGTCCGGACCGTGCTCGAAGCCCTGGTCGACGGGCAGGATCACCATCTTGCCCGAGCCGCCGAGGCGTCCGTGCATCAGGATGCGCGCCAGGTTGGTCTTGGTGCCGGGGCAGTCGCTCTCGTAGTTGTCGAGGATCTTCTTGACGGTGCGGGTGATCTTCACGTCGGGGCTCCCTTTTCAGGAAGCCGGTGATAGCGGCGGCAGCCCATCCGTTCAAGCCCCGCCACGCGGAACGATGTTATTACCCGTCGGTAAATTGCACTCGCCCCGTTCGCGGGATAGGTCAGGCGCGCATGCTCCGTTCCCTCATGGCTCGCTTCGCTGCCCGCCTGCCGTTCTTCTTCGGCTGGGTGATCATCGCCGCCGCCTTCGTCACGGTGGCGTTCGGCGTCACAGCGCGCACGGCTTTTTCGCTGATGTTCCCACCGATGGTCGACGAGTTCGGCTGGGACCGCGGCCTCGCGGCCGGCGCCTTTTCCTTCGGTTTCCTCGTCTCCGCCGTGATCAGCCCGGTCGTGGGCCGCACGATGGACAGGCGCGGCCCGCGCTTCGTGATCGAGATCGGCGTGGTGCTGACGGCGGCGGGACTTCTTGGCGCGACGCTGATCCAGTCGCCTTGGCAACTCTACGCCACGCTCGGCCTCCTGGTCGGTGCCGGCGCCAACTGCATGAGCTTCTCCGTGCAGTCGCAGTATCTGCCCAACTGGTTCATGCGCCGGCGCGCGCTCGCCACCGGCATCGCCTTCTCGGGCGTCGGTGTCGGCGCGATCCTGATCCTGCCGTGGCTGCAGACGATCATCCTGACCGAGGGCTGGCGCAGCGCCTGCTGGATGTTGGGCCTGATGACGCTGGTCGTGCTGCTGCCGATCAACCTGATCGTGAGCAAGCGGCCGCAGGATCTCGGGCTGTTGCCCGACGGCGCGCGCGAGGAGGGCGCCGCCGCGCAACGCCATGCCGCTGCCGTGGTCGATCCGGCGTGGACCGCCATCGAATGGACGGTGGCCAAGGCGGTGCGCACGGCGCGCTTCTGGTGGCTGGTCGTGGGCTTCTTCAGCGCGGGCTATGCCTGGTACGCCGTCCAGGTGCACCAGACCAAGTACCTGGTCGAGATCGGCTTCAGCCCGATGCAGGCCGCCTGGTCGCTGGGCCTGGTGGCGATGGTGGCGATCCCGGGCCAGATCCTGCTCGGCGGACTGTCGGACCGCATCGGCCGCGAGATCGTCTGGACGATCGCGTCGTCAGGCTTCGTGATCTGCTACGCCGCGTTGCTGGCACTCGCCGCCGGCCCGTCGCAGCCGCTGCTCTACGTGATGGTGTTGTCGCAGGGCGTGCTGGGCTACGCCTTCACCAGTTTGATGGGCGCGGTGGTGAACGAGATCTTCGACGGCCCGCACTTCGGCTCGATCTTCAGTCTCATCATGGTGGCGCTGCTGGCCGGCGGCGCGGCGGGCCCCTTCGTCACCGGCGTGCTGCACGACATCGAGGGCACCTACACGATCGCCTTCGCGGTGGCGCTGGCCTTCAGCGCGCTCGGCGCCGTCTCGGTCTGGTTCGCAGCACCCGGCAAGGTCCGCATGGTTGCCGGGCGGGCCTCTTCATAGTTCCTCCCCCGAAGACGGGGCAAGGAAGTTAGTTATTCATTCAACCCCTTGCCCGGATACGGATGCGTCGCGATCCAGTGCTTGGCGATGTCGACGCGCTTGGTGATCCAGACGCCGGGTTGCTTCTGCAGGTAGTCGAGCAGGCGCCACAGGCCCGCGGTACGCCCGGGATGGCCGAGCAAACGCATGTGCATGCCGATCGACATCATCTTGGGGTTCTGTGCGCCCTCGCGATAGAGCACGTCGAAGGCATCCTTCATCAAATTGAACCACTGGTCGGCGTGGCTCATCGTGGTGGCGTACTTGCCGTCGTTGTTCATCAGCGAGTACGGCACCACCAGCTGCGGCTTGCCGTCGACAGTCTGCCAGAACGGCAGGTCGTCGCCGTAATAGTCGCTGTCGTAGGTGAAGCCGCCGTGCTCGACGACCAGGCGGCGCGTGTTCACGGACGGTCCATAGCGGCAGTACCAGCCGGCCGGCGCGCCCACGGTTTGGCTGAGCGACTTCACCGCCTTCTGGATATGGTCACGCTCCTCGGCCTCGGTGAGGTCGAAGTGCTTGATCCAGCGCCAGCCGTGGCTGCAGATGTCGAAGCCCGACGCCTTGACGGCGTCGGCCGCCTCCTTGTTGCGCTCGAAGGCCAGCGCACAGGCGAATACCGTCATCGGCAGGCCGCGCTCCTGGAAAGCGCGCATCAGGCGCCAGAAGCCCGAGCGGCTGCCGTACTCGAACATGCTCTCGCCCGCGAGGTCGCGGCCCTTGAGGCCCATCGAGGACGTCGTCGATTCGGTGAGGCCGGTCTCGGTATAGCCTTCACCATCCTGCACTGACGGCTCCGAGCCCTCCTCGTAGTTCATGACGAAATTCACGGCGACGCGTGCGCCGTTCGGCCATTTCGGATCGGGCGGGTTGGCGCCGTAGCCCCGGAAGTCGCGCTTGGGTTGCCAGTCCGTCATGTCGGTCTCCTCACAAGTTCGGCGCCCATCTGGCGCGCGATGTCGGCCACCTTGTCGTTCGGTGGATCCATGGAAATGAGTTTCACGCCGGCGCGCAGGCAGGCCAGCGCATAGCCGGCTGCATCGCCGCAATCGACGACAAGCCGGAACGGCACGTCGGCGAACTCTTCGCGTGCCTTCTCCTGCAACGCGGCAAGATAACCCGCGCCGTAGTACGCGGCAGCATCGAGCGGCGTCACGAGCGTCGGGGCATCGCCGCTGGCACGCGCGGCCAGCAGTGCGGCTTCGGTCGTGCGCCAGTCCCTGACGAGGATCACGGGTCGATCCGGTTCCATGTTCTGTCGTCCTGAGCGTAGCGAAGGACCTCGCGCGGGCAATATACACTTCGTGCGATCGTTCGGTGAGATCCTTCGCTGCGCTCGGGATGACAGAGCCTATTCATTCAGCCCCTTGCCCGGATAGGGATGGTGCTTGTGCCAGTGCCGCGCGATCTCGACCCGCTTGGTGATCCAGACGCCCGCGTGACTCTGCATGTAGTCGAGCAGGCGCTCGAGGCCAACAGCGCGGGCGGGCTGTCCGAGCAGGCGTGCATGCATGCCGACCGACATCATCTTGGGCTGCGTCTTGCCCTCGCGCATCAACATGTCGAAGGCGTCCTTCAGCAGGGTGAACCACTGGTCGGAATTGCCGATGCCGGTGAGGTACTTGCCGTCGTTGTTGGTGAGGGAATAGGGCACGACGAGTTGCGGCTTGCCCTCGACGGTGACCCAGAACGGCAGCTCGTCGCCGTAATAGTCGCTGTCGTAGAGGAAGCCGCCTTCCTCGACGAGCAGGCGGCGGGTGCGCTCGCCCGGTCCATAGCGGCAGTACCAGCCCAGCGGACGGTCGCCGATCATCTTCTCGGTCGAGGCGATGGCCTTGCGGATGTGCTCTCGCTCCTCCTCTTCGGAGAGCTCGTAGTGCTTGATCCAGCGCCAGCCGTGCGAGCAGACGTCGTGGCCGGCCGCCTTGATCGCGGCCGAGACCTCGGCATTGCGCTCGAAGGCGAGGCCGCAGCCATAGATCGTCATCGGCAGTCCGCGTTCCTGGAAGAGCCGCATGATGCGCCAGAAGCCGACCCGGCTGCCGTACTCGAACAGGCTCTCGCCCGCGAGGTCGCGGCCCTGGATGGTCTGGCCCATGCCGTGCGCTTCGGTGAGGCCGATGTCGGTATGGCCCTCGCCGTCCTGCATCGAAGGCTCCGAGCCTTCCTCGTAGTTCAGGACGAAGTTGACCGCGAGCCGGGCGCCCTCGGGCCATTTGGGGTTCGGCGGGTTGGCGCCGTAGCCCACGAAATCGCGGCGAACTTCGTAAGGCATCATGTCCCTCGCTGGCTCAGGGAATACGGACGGTGAAGGGGGCGACGGGGACGAACTCCTCGTCGGCCGTGCCCGCCTTCCACATGAAGACGGCGAAGCTGCCCGGCCTGTCGAGCGTGGTGAGGCCGTGGTGCCAGGTGTTGGCCTTGTAGGTGACGCCGTGACGGCCGTCGGCAATGAAGGCCTTCAGGCCCGCGAGATCGGGGCCGCCCGTCCTGGCGTGTGGCGCCACGACGATCAGCCAGCGGCCGACATCGACGGGCACGAAGGTCTGCGACGAGAATTCGTGGCGCTCGAGCATATCGGATTTCAGCGGACGGTCGGGCGTGGGCTCGCGCAGGGCGACGGAGAAACTCGGCGCCGCCGTCGGCCGCAGGTTGCCCAGCGCGTCGTCGTAGTAGTTCCGGCCGGCCGTCGTCGGCATGTCGATCACGTCGCCGAAGGGCGCGAAGGCCTCTTTGGTCAGCGGCTGAGGGATGATGTCCATCTTCCTTACCTAATCGCGCATGCGGCGGGTGAAGCCCACCGTCCATTCCATCAGCAGCATCAACAGGAAGGCTGCCGTGATCAAGACGCCCGACAC
>CAIMEE010000042.1 GCA_903839865.1 Enhydrobacter aerosaccus
CGCCACGCCCGAGACCGAGAAGTTGGGAAATCGCAGCACGGCGAACATCGCCGTGAAGCCGATGGCCGGTACGGCCAGCAGCGCGCCCGACACCAGCCCGTTCAGCAACGCCTGGAGGACAAGCTCCATGCGATCAGGCGATCTTCACCAGAACCGGCTTGCCGGCCTTGATCTGCTCGTACAGGAACTTGCAGTCGAGGATGTCGCCCTTGTCGTCGAAGTCGCAGGGCCCCGACGCGCCCGCATAGTCGACCTTCTCTCCGGCGGCGATGGCCTTCAGCCCGTCGACCGCATTGTCGACCGCCTTGCCGCCGCCCTGTGTGACCTTGCGGATATTGTCCTTGATGACCGTGCCGGTCGCGCCCTTCCCGATCGCCATAGCCATCAGCACCATGTTCACATGGTCGTAGACTTGGCTGGTGTAGGGATCGGGGCTTGCGAGACCGGACAGCTTCTTCACCCTCGCCAGCGCGCCGCTGCCTTCGGCGACGGACGGTGCGTAGGTGTAAACGCCTTCCACCACTTCGTTCTGGCCGACCTGCTCGATCAGCTTCTGGTTGATGGCATAGGCCTGGCCGATGATCTTGCCCTTGTAGCCTGCGCGATAGAGGTCCTTCAGCAGCACGACCGTGTCGGGCGTGTAGCCGGCGCACAGGATGGCGTCCGGCGCGAAGCGCATCATCTGGTCGACCTCGGTGCGGTACGTCGTCTTCTTGTCGTCGTAGATCAGGCTGCCATGCGTGCCACCGGCGTTCTTAGCGACGCCGTCCATGATCTCGATGCTCGATTTGGCGAACGGCGTCTGCGGCACGAAGGTCCAGATCTTCTTGGCGCCCAGCGACACCAGGAAGTTGCCGGTGCGGGTGACCTGCAGCACGGTATTAGGCTGGGTGCGCACGAGATAACCCTGGTGCGGCAGCAAGGTGATCGAGTCGGCGCCAGAGACGGTGCAGAGGAAAGTCTTGTTTTCCCAGCACAGCGGCGCCACGGCGGTCGTCACCGACGAGGCCCAGGTGCCCAGGATCGCCGACACTTTGTCGACGTCGATCAGTTTGCGCGCGGCGCGCACGCCGGCGTCCGGATTTGTCTGGTCGTCCTCGCTCACCAGCACGACCTTGCGGCCGAGCACGCCGCCCACGGCGTTCACTTCCTCGACGACGGCGGCCGCCACCTTGGCCATCGCCGGACCGTAGGAGCCGCCTGCGCCCGTGAGCGGCGTCAAGGTTGCGATCTTGATCGGATCGCTCTGGGCGCGCAGGACCGACGGTGCGGCGACGGCGGCGACACTGCCCAAAAGCGCCGCGCGGCGGCCAATACGAGACATCATCATCTGGTTCCCCTCATGTATTGCCGGCGAGCATAGGCTGCGCCTTGCCGCCAAGAAAGAGATCGCGGACGGTCGGATCGGAGGCCAATTCCCCCGCGCGGCCTTCGCGTTCGACCCGGCCCTGGACCAGCACACAGGCACGCGTGGAGACGGCCAGCGCCTCGAGCGCGTTCTGCTCGACCATCAGGATCGCCACGCCCGATTTGTTCAAAGCAACGATTGTGACGAAGAGTTCCTCGGCCGCGCGCGGACTGAGGCCTGCCGTAGGCTCATCGAGCAGCAGCAGCCTGGGCGCGTTCATCAGCGCGATTGCCATGGCCAGAATCTGGCGCTGCCCCCCGCTCAGGGTGCGCGCCGCCGCGCGGCGTTTCTCGGCCAGCATCGGGAAGCGCTCGTAGAGCTCCGCCATGCGTTGCCGCGCATGGCGGCCGTCGGTGAAGCCGCCCATCTCGAGGTTCTCGGCAATGGTCATGGTGCCGAAGACGTTGCGCTCCTGCGGCACGAACGAGAGACCCAACCGGCTGATCTCGGGCGCGCCCAGGCCCGCAATGTCGCGGTCGCCAAAATGGATGTGTCCGCCGCTGGGGCGCAGCAGGCCCGCGATCAGCTTCAGCAGGGTCGACTTGCCGGCGCCATTCGGCCCGATCAGCGAGACGATTTCACCGTCCTCGACATACAGCGCCGCGCCTTTGACGATCTCGTCGGCGGCAACATAGCCGCCGCGCAGGTCGGTAACCGACAGCAGGGTCATGCAGCACGCTTGCCGAGATAGGCTTCGCGCACCCGGTGATCGTTGCGCACCTGATCGAAGGTGCCTTGTGTCAGCACCTGTCCTTCGGCCATCACGATCACGGGATCGCAAAGATGGGCGATGAAGCCCATGTCGTGCTCGATCAGCAACACGGTGATGCCGCGCTTCGGCAGTTCCAGCAGCCGCTCGCCGATCTCATTCTGAAGCGTCGGGTTGACGCCCGCCGTCGGCTCGTCGAGCAGCACCAGCTTGGGCTCGGCCATCAGCGCACGGCCGATCTCGAGCAGCTTCTTCTGTCCGCCCGACAAGGCTGTCGCCGGATTGTCGATAAGCTTGTCGAGCCGCAGGAAGCGCGCCGTCTCCAGCGCCTTCTCCGCAAGCTCCACCTCACGCTCGCGCGCCGCGCGGCTGCCAAAGATCGCCGTCAGTAGGTTCTCGCCCGGCTGGTCACGGCCATAGAGCATGAGGTGCTGGAACACCGAGAGCTTGGGGAAGCCCCGCGCCACCTGGAAAGTACGCAGCAGGCCCGCCCGGCTGATGACATCGGGCGACTTGCCGGCCATCTCCCTGCCGTCGAACAGGATTGACCCACCGTTTGGAGGCACCAGGCCGGATACGACGTTGAACAGCGTCGTCTTGCCCGCGCCGTTCGGCCCGATCAACCCGGTGATCCCGCCGGCCTCGACCGCGAAGTCGACGCCGCGCAACACCTCCAACCCGTAGAAGGAGCGGCGCAGACCATTGATTTCGAGCAGGGACATCTAAAGGCGATTATACGCCTTAAACCACTCTACAAATCTAGGGATGCCTTCTTCGACCGGGACCTTCGGAGTCCAACCGAAATCACGCGTCGTATCGGTGATATCGGCGGCGGTCTCGAGCATGTCCCCGGGCTCGCCCGGATGCAGCTCGACGACCGCCTTCTTGCCGAACGCCTTCTCGAAGAGCTCGATGACGCGGGCGATGTCCTCGCTGCCCGCGGCACCGAGGTTATAGAGCCGGTGCCCGGGTTCGGCGGATGGTTTGTCGAGCACGGCCAGGGTGCCCGCGACGATGTCGTCGATGAAGCTGAAGTCGCGGCGGGCAAAGCCCAGGTGGAAGAGCTTGATGGTCGAGCCTTCGTGGATCGCCTTGGCGAAGATGTACGGCGCCATATCGGGCCGGCCCCAAGGACCGTAGACCGTGAAGAAGCGCAGGCCCGTGGCGTGGAGCTTGTGCAGGTGGACGTAGGTCTCGACCAGCAGTTCTCCCGCCCGCTTGGTGGCGGCATAGACCGACACCGGATGATCGACCCGGTCGCCGACCGCGAACGGGAGCTTCCGGTTGCCGCCGTAGACCGACGAGGACGAGGCATACACGAAGTGCTTCAGGCCCGGCAGGCGCCGCGCCAGTTCAACCATGACGAGATGGCCCATCACGTTGGTCTGGACGTAGATATACGGGTCGTTCACCGACTCTCGCACGCCGGGCTGGGCCGCGAGATGAACGATGCGGTCGATGTGACCATGGCTGGCGGCCAGCGGCAGCATGGTCTCGCGATCGGAGATGTCGCCTTCGATGAAGGTGAAACCCTTGTCCTCGCGCAGCGGCTTGAGGCGAGCGAATTTCAGGATCGGGTCGTAGTACGGGCTGAAATTGTCGATGCCGACGACCTGTTCGCCCCTGGCCAGCAACGCGCGCGCGACTTGGGAGCCGACGAAGCCGGCGACACCAGTGACAAGGACGGACATGAAATCGCTTAAAGAAATCCGGAGGGCGGGAAATGGTCGGCGGCGCTGATTACAACATTTCGTCCGGGAACGACACCGTGAAACGACAGGCCCGGCCGACTGGTCCCGGAGTCAGAAAACATTCTTTTTGAACGGCCCCTGCGTTCCACGTTGAAACGCGCAACATTCTGTCGCTACCGTCCCCATATCGAAGCCCAAGGAGGTTGCCATGTCAGCAGCGGTGACCCTGGACGACAAGTATGTAGTGGAGACGGGCCGGGTCTATCTGACCGGGACCCAGGCGCTGGTCCGACTGCCGATGATGCAGCGGCAGCGCGACCTTGCGGCCGGGCTCAACACCGGCGGCTACATCAGCGGCTATCGCGGCTCGCCCCTGGGCGGCTTCGACCAGGCGCTCTGGCAAGCCAAGAAGTTCATCAAGAAGAGCCACATCGAATTCCAGCCCGGCCTCAACGAGGACCTCGCGGCAACCGCCCTCTGGGGCACCCAGCAGATCCACCTCTACGACGGCGCCAAATTCGACGGTGTCTTCGGCATCTGGTACGGCAAGGGACCGGGCGTCGACCGCTCAGGCGACGTCTTCAAGCACGCCAACTACGCCGGCACCTCCAAACATGGCGGCATCCTGGCGCTGGCCGGCGACGACCATATGGCCAAGTCGTCGACCACGGCTCACCAGAGCGAGCCCGCGCTGATCGCGGCCAACATGCCGATCATCCACGCGGCGAGCGTTCAGGAATATCTCGACTATGGGCTGCACGGCTTTGCCATGTCGCGCTATTCGGGCTTGTGGGTCGCGTTCAAGGTGCTAAGCGAGACCGTCGATTCCTCCGCGTCCGTCTACGTCGATCCGCACCGGGTCGAGATCCACACCCCGACCGATTTCACGATTCCGCCCGACGGCGTGCACATCCGCTGGCCCGACGAGTGGCTGGGCCAGGAACGCCGCGTGCTGACGCTCAAGCTGCCGGCGGCCCGGGCCTACTGGCGGGCCAACAAGCTCGACAAGGTAATGCTGGGCCGGCCCGACGCGCGCTTCGGCATCGTCACCGTCGGCAAGTCCTACATGGACGTCCGCCAGGCGCTCGACGAACTGGCGATCGACGACAAGGAGGCCGAGCGGTTGGGCCTCGCCGTCTACAAGGTGGGCATGGTGTGGCCGCTCGAGACCGAAGGCGCCGTGGCCTTCGCCTCCGGCAAGCGCGAAATCCTCGTCATCGAGGAAAAGGCGCCGATCATCGAGCAGCAGCTGAAGGACGTGCTGTTCAACGCGCCCGCCGACCGCCGCCCCGTCGTCGTCGGCAAGACCGACGAGCGCGGCCAGAAGCTTCTGAAGTCCGACGGCGAGCTCTCGCCCTTCGACATCGCCTCCACAATCGTGGCCCGGCTCGGCCTCGACTCCTTCAGTGCGGCAACCAAGCAGCGCTTCGAGACACTGCGCCGCCGCGCCTCGCGCCAGGTGCGCAACGACTCGGGCATGGCGCGCGTGCCCTACTTCTGTTCCGGCTGCCCGCACAACACCTCGACCAAGGTGCCGGAGGGCTCGATGGCCATGGCAGGCATCGGCTGCCATACGCTCGCCATCGGCATGGAGCGCAACACCAAGACCTTCACCCACATGGGCGCCGAGGGCGCGCCGTGGGTTGGCGCCTCGCACTTCGTGGACGTGCCGCACGTCTTCCAGAACCTGGGCGACGGCACCTACTTCCATTCGGGCTATCTCGCGATCCGCCAGGCGATCGCGGCCGGCACCACCATCACCTACAAGATCCTCTACAACGACGCCGTCGCCATGACCGGCGGCCAGCCGCACGACGGCAACGTCCATCCCTGGACGATCAGCCAGCAGGTCCATTCCGAAGGCGTGCGCCGCATAGCGCTGGTGAGCGACGATCCGCACAAGTATCCCGTCGGCACGGAGTGGGCGCCGGGCGTCACCTTTCATCACCGCGACCAGCTCGACGAAGTGCAGCGCGAGCTGCGCGAGATCAAGGGCGTCAGCGTCCTGATCTACGACCAGACCTGCGCCGCCGAGAAGCGCCGCCGCAGGAAGCGCGGCACCTATCCCGATCCCGCCAAGCGCGTGCTCATCAACCAGGCGGTCTGCGAGGGCTGCGGCGACTGCTCCGTCGCGTCGAACTGCCTGTCGGTCACGCCGGTGGAAACCGAGTTCGGCTCAAAGCGGGAGATCGACCAGTCGTCCTGCAACAAGGACTTCTCCTGCCTGAACGGCTTCTGCCCCTCCTTCGTCACCATCGAAGGCGGCGGCGTGCGCAAGGGCAAGGCCGCTGGCAAGTCCGGCTCAGCGCCGGCCGAGATGCCGCTGCCTCCGCTCGTGACCATTCCCTCGGTAACGGACCGCCCGTACGGTGTCCTTATCACCGGCATCGGCGGCACGGGCGTCGTCACCATCGGCGCCATCATGGGCATGGCGGCGCATATCGAAGGCAAGGGCGCCACCGTGCTCGACCAGCTCGGCATGGCGCAAAAGGGCGGCGGCGTGATCAGCCACGTTCGCATCGGCGCCACTCCCGAGGCGCTGCATGCTGTGCGCCTGGCGACCGGCGGCGCCGACGTGCTGCTGGGATGCGACCTCGTCGTCAGCGCCGGCACCGATGCGCTCGCCAAGCTCGAGCCCGGCCGCACGCACGCCATCATCAACACGCACCAGACCATCACCGGCGAGTTCACCCGCCATCCCGACCTCGCCTTCCCGACCTCGACCCTGAAGCTTTCGATCGAGGCCACCGCCGGCGCAGATGCCTGCGACTTCCTCGAGGCCACGAGCCTTGCGACCGGCCTGATGGGCGACTCGATCGCCACCAATTTGTTCATGCTGGGCTACGCGTGGCAGAAGGGCCTGATCCCGATCGGCCTCGAGTCTCTGGAAAAGGCGATCGAGCTCAATGGCACGGCCGTTCCGATGAACCTCGGCGCCTTCCGCTGGGGCCGCCGCGCCGCGCACGATCTTGCCGCGGTGACGAAGCTGCTGGCACCGGCCGAAAACGTCGTGGCCTTCACGCGCCTCTCGCGCACGCTCGACGAGATCGTCGCCAGCCGGGTGAAGCACCTGACCGGCTACCAGGATGCAGCCCTTGCGCGCCGCTACACCGCCTTGGTCGAGCGCGTGAAGGCGGTCGAAGCGAAGACCGGCGAAACCGGCCTCGCCGAAGCCGTTGCGCGCAACTATTCGAAGCTGCTTTCCTACAAGGACGAATACGAAGTGGCGCGGCTCTATGCCGAGACGGCATTTGCCGCCAGCGTCGATCAGAAATTCGAGGGCGACTACAAGCTGAAGTTCCACCTCGCGCCGCCGCTCTTCTCGTCACGCGATCCCCAGACCGGCCATCTGCTCAAAAAGGAGTTCGGTCCCTGGATGCTGCCGATGTTCAAGGTGCTGGCGAAGCTGAAGGGCCTGCGCAACACCGCCTTCGATCCGTTCGGCTATACCGCCGAGCGCAAGCTGGAGCGCGTGCTGATCGGGCAGTATGAGAGCCTGGTCGACGAGCTGCTGGGAGGCCTGACGTCGGCCAACCATGCGCTGGCCGTGAAACTCGCATCGATCCCCGATGACATTCGTGGCTACGGCCATGTGAAGGATGCGCACCTCGCGAAGGCCAAGCGCAAGGAAGCCGATCTGTTGGCCCAATGGCGCAATCCTGAGAGGCTGAAGCAGGCCGCGGAGTAAGCCCCCCTGGCTACTGCGTGCTGACCTTTGCGTCGGCGTTCTGCTGACGCGCCAGTTCCTCGCGTTGCCGAGCCTGTTCGGCCTCGAGCGCGACCTGCTCCTTGCGCGCCTTTTCCTTTTGCGCCTGCTGGCCGCCGCGGGCGGTCACAACGCCACCCACGCTCATCCCCTTCTCTTCGTTATCAGGGACAATACTCGGATCGTAGCGCTGCTCGGTCGCCGACGGCAGGGTCCGCGTGACGGGCGCCGACTGGTCGGCTCCTGCCCGGACCGGCGTCGACAGTAGGGGTGAGGGGCCGTTGTCGCAGGCGCCGAGAAGAAGGAGCGTTGCAACAGCGAGCAAACCGGGCGTTCGAATGACCATAGATCGCGTAACGCCGGACGGACGGATAGGTTGCCTGCGTTGACAAGCCACCCCGCCTGCGCGCCCAATTCACCGCGAAGCAAAGGCGAGGCCGGCAAATGAGCACAGTCACCGCATTGTCTCCCCGGATCGACCCCGTCGCGCGTGCCCGCGCGCTCGGTCCCGCGATCGCAGGCGTCGCCGACACCATTGAACAGACGCAGGAAATCCCCGAGCCGCTCCTGAGCGAACTGCACGAGTCGCGCCTGCTGCGCCTCTTGCTGCCGCGCTCCGTGGGCGGCGACCAGGTCGATCCGTGGACCTATCTCCATGCCGTCGAGGAGATCGCCAGGCACGACGGCTCCGTCGGCTGGAACATGTTCGTGGCCAACAGCTCGTCCTTCATTGCGCCGTTCATTCCCCTCGAGGCTGCCAGGACGATCTACGCCGATCCGCGCAGCGTCATCGCATGGGGGCCGCCCAACCATCATCGAGCGACCGCGGTGCCGGGCGGCTACCGCGTCACCGGCGAATGGCACTTCGCCTCGGGATCGCGCCAGGCCAACTGGATCGGCGCGCACTGCCAGGTGGTCGAGCCCGACGGCTCGTTGCGCAAGAACCGGTTCGGCCGGACCACCATTCGCACCTTGCTGATGCCCAAGGAGCGCACGACGCCGATCCGAAACTGGAACACGCTCGGCATGCGCGGCACGGCGTCGGAGGGCTACGGCATCAAGGACGTGTTCGTGCCCGAGGAGTTCTCCGGCACGCGCGAGGACCCGACGCTCCGCCGCGATCACGGCAAGCTGTACGCCTTCACCACCCAGGGCATCTATGCCGTCGGCGTCGCCGGCACGGCGCTGGGGATCGCGCGCGCCCTGCTCGATGCATTCGCGGTCCTTGCTGCGGACAAGACTCCGCGCGCCATGGCCCGCCTGGCGGACGATCCAGTCGTCCAGGCCAATTTTGCGCGCCGGGAAGCCGCCCTGGGCTCTGCACGTGCCTGGCTCTCGGACACACTGAAAGAAGTTTGGGCGACCGCAGACGACGTGGAGCCCGTTGGCACAGCGGACCGCGCCAAGGTGCGGCTGGCCTGTACACACGCAATCCAGACCTCCATCGAAGCCGGTGACTGGACGTTCAAAGCCGCGGGGGCGAGTGCAATTTTTATTGGCACCCCCTTCGAGCGGAGATTTCGCGACCTGCATACGCTTTCCCAGCAGATACAATCGCGCGAGGCCCATTGGGAAGCCGTGGGCAAAGTCATGTTCAACGGCGATCCGGACGGCACTTTCATGTGATGGGCATTCCCGC
The DNA here is from genome assembly GCA_903839865.1 of Enhydrobacter aerosaccus. GTDB lineage: Bacteria > Pseudomonadota > Alphaproteobacteria > Reyranellales > Reyranellaceae > Reyranella > Reyranella aerosaccus_A. Next base: position 9,154 of record CAIMEE010000042.1, read on the forward strand.
CGCTTGCCGTGGCCGTGGAGTTACGGCACCGTGACAGGGATGGAAGAAGATACCGGGAGCAAGGCGAGCGACGTCAAGGCGAGCGACGTCGTCGAAGAGAGCGACAGCGAACGTCGCCGCCGCAGAAGAAGACGCCGGAAAAAGAAGAAAGGCAGCGAAGCCAGCGTTGAAACGCAGCGGCTGCTGCTCATTGCGCGCTGGTCCGTAGGCGTGCTGGTGATGCTGGCGACCTGGGGCACGGGCATATACACCTTTTTCGACAAGGGTCCGCTCTATGCGCTCCTCTACTTTCCCGCGGGCATTGCAGCGTTGATCGGCGTTTCCTATGCGCTAGCCGTTCCGTTCGTGGCCGTGCTCGCCATGATCGTTGGCTTCATCTACAGGATCAATTCCGGTCCCATAATGGCTCTCCAGTTCGCGCTCGTAGCTTTCGTCGGGGTCGGCATAATGAACGGCGTCTGGCGCATCTTCGTCTTCTTCCTGGCCAAGCGGGAGGTCACGAGGAACGAGGCGGGCTACAAATAGAGCGCTAGAAGCGGTGCGCGACGCGCACGCCGAGATTGTCCATCCCGGGGTTTGGAGAGGCCAGGAAGGCGTTCGACGAATGCTCGTAGTAGGCCGACACGCGATTGTCCGGGGTAATCTGAAGTCCGACCTCCAGGGGAATGTGGAACAGAACGTTCGACCCCAGGGCCTTTCGGTTGTCGGTATTGACCGTCAGGGGCGCGTTGTTGACCGATGCGCCGAGGCCGATGCCGAAGAAGAACAGCGAACCCGAATACTCCCAGCGCGCGTCGAGATAGCCCCAGCTGGTGCCGCCGTCGGTCGTGACTGTGCCGCCCATCACGGGCCGGATCGCACCACCCCACAAGGCCAGTGACGGCGCGAATGCCACTTCGCCGTTCAGACTGACGCCAGGTTCGTAGTGATTGGCGGCAACGATATGCAGATCGTGGGCGAGAACGCCGCCCCGCACTTCGTATATCACCGAGGAGAGCGACGATTGAGCGGATGCCGAAACCGGCATCAGCGCGAACACCAGAAGGGCCGCTAGGCCACGCAGTTCCACAGGCATGGCAACTCCTTCGCTCTCGCCGCAGTACGCATGCCAACGGCCTCGAGGTCGAACGGTTGCTACTGACCGCCGGAATTCACGCGCCGGGCGTTGCGGATGGCGGATTGACCCTGGTCTGGCGAGACCTCGACGACATCGCAGCCCGGCACCGTGAGGCCCACCTTCATCGACACCTCGACATAGCGGGTCTGCCCGGGCTCCATGGTGATCTGCTGCCCGCCCTGCTTGTCTCCGATCCTGCACGACAGGTCGACCGGACCCGGCGGCCCCTCGAGACGCAGATAGGTATTCGACGCGAGTGCGGCACTGACCCCGCCGGCGATGCTGACGTCGATCGGCCGGGCAAGGCCCATGTAGCTGGCGCGATAGACATAGAGCGCGCCATTGTCCCGCGCCGGACGTTCGAAGCGCTTGGCCTCGGCGTCCTGCTGCGAATCCGCCAAGGGTACGTTGGCGCAGGCAGCGGCCGCGAGCAGCAATGGCAGAGGCAAGCCTCCACTCAGGATTTGACGGATCATGATGTCCTCCGGAATTCGACCGGTCATCACACCACCGCATCGTGTCCATCTGCTGGCGGTTTGGCGGCCTTTCGGTGGTGGAACTTCCCCACATGCGCGGCGTTCACCATTCATGACCCGAAGCAAATGGCTGCTTCATGATGGCCGCGCGCTTGAAATCCGCGATCGCCGGGTCATGACTTCGTTCGAGATCTGGGTCTACGAGAACGACCGGCCGCTCGGCCTTCACGCCACCCTTACGTTGCGCGACGCAGCCGTCGGGCTCGCGGCCGGCCAGGATATCCTGGGGCAGGCGATGCAGACTGCTGTCGATGACCTGCAAGCGGGCCGCTTCAACCTCGAGCCCCTGCGCGTGAGCGCATAGCCCGTCGCGCCCACGCGCCTAGCCGCCGATCTTCTGCCACCACGACTTCTGTGCCTGCGGCCAGCCGCGCGCGTCCATGCAGCTCGCCATGAACTTGTCGGCGTTGCGGCTGTCGCCGTAATTGGACATCTGGTTCGACAGGCCGTCGCGGCCGCGATCGGACGGATTGGCGAAGGTGCTGCCGGCGCTCGCATCGTCGACGCGGCGGCGGGTCTGCATGTATTCGTCGACCTGGCCCTGGCACAGGCTGCGGTCGCGGTCGTATTTCTCCGGATTGGCGGCACCGCGAGCGTCGGGTTGGGCCGCTTCCTGGCATCCCCCCACAAGCAATCCGAAAGCGATCGCCGCAATGGCGAGACCCCGCTCGATCATCGTGCTCCTCCCAACGCCGCCTCGATGGCCTTCAGCGCATCATCCGCCTTGGCCGCGTCCGGGCCGCCGCCCTGCGCCATATCGGGACGGCCACCGCCGCCCTTGCCGCCCAGCGCGGCGACGGCCGCCTTGACCAGGTCGACGGCATTCACGGTCTTGGACAGATCGTCGGTCACGCCGACCACGGCCGAGGCCTTGCCCTCCTCGATGCCGATCAGCGCCACAACGCCCGACCCCAGCTTCTTCTTGAACGCGTCGGCCATGCCCTTGAGATCCTTGCCGGGCACGCCGTTCAGCACGCGGCCGATCATCTTCATGCCGCCGACATCGCGGACTTCGTCGGTGGCGTTGCTGCCACCCGATCCACCGCTGCCGGCGAGCGCCAGCGCCTTGCGGGCTTCGCCCAGTTCGCGCTCGATCTTGCGCTGGCCATCGACCAGCGCGGCCAGGCGCATCGGCAAATCTTCCGCGCGCACCTTCATCACCGCCGCAGCCTCGTTCAAGAGGTCGATCTGGTGCCGGACATGCTGCTCGGCGGCATTGCCGGCCACCGCCTCGATGCGCCGGACGCCGGCCGAAACGGCGCCCTCGCCGACGATGCGGAACAGGCCAATGTCGCCGGTCCGCAGCGCATGCGTACCGCCGCAGAGTTCGACCGAATATTTCTCGCCCTGCGCGCCGCCCATCGAGAGCACGCGCACTTCCTCGCCATACTTCTCGCCGAACAGCGCCATGGCGCCGGCGGCGATCGCTTCTTCCGGTGTCATGAGCCGCGTGTCTACGGAGCTGTTGAGACGAACGCGCTCGTTCACCTCGTCCTCGACCTTGCGCAGCTCTTCGGAGGAGATCGGCTTGGTATGGCTGATGTCGAAGCGCAGCCGGTCGGGCGCGACCAGCGAGCCCTTCTGCGTGACGTGCGTGCCGAGATGGCGGCGCAGCGCCTCGTGCAACAGATGGGTGGCCGAATGATGCGCGCGCAGCTGGGCGCGGCGGATCGCGTCGACGGTCATGACGACATCGTCGCCGACCTTGATCTCGCCCTTGTCGACCTTGGCGTGATGGGCGTGCAGGTCGCCCACCATCTTGTGGACGTCGGCGATCGTGGCCTGGCCATCGGCGCCCACGAAGCGGCCGGTGTCGCCCATCTGGCCACCCGACTCCGCATAGAATGGCGTCTGGTTGACGAGCAGCCACCCGGTCTGACTCGCCTTCAGCGAGGAGACTTCCTTGCCGTCGACGATAATCGCCGTGATCTTTCCTTCGGCGCGCTCGGTGTCGTAGCCCAGGAACTCGGTGGCGCCGACCTTCTGGCGCACGTCGAACCAGATCGCCTGGTCGGCCGTGTCGCCCGAGCCCGCCCACGCCGCGCGTGCCTTGGCGCGCTGCTCGTCCATCGACTTCTCGAAACCCGCAGTGTCGACCGAGATGTCGCGCGCGCGCAGCACGTCCTGCGTGAGATCGAGCGGGAAGCCGAAGGTGTCGTAGAGCTTGAAGGCGACGTCGCCCTTGAGCGTGCCGCCGGCCGACAGGCCGCGGGTCTCGTCGTCGAGCAGCTTGAGGCCAGTGCCCAGGGTGCGCTTGAAGCGGGTCTCCTCGAGCTTGAGCGTCTCGGCGATCAGCGGCTGCGCGCGGCCGAGTTCGGGATAGGCATCGCCCATCTCCTTCACCAGGGTCGGCACCAGCTTGTAGACCATCGGATCCTGCGCACCGAGGATGTGCGCGTGGCGCATCGCGCGGCGCATGATGCGGCGCAGAACATAGCCGCGGCCTTCGTTGGACGGCAGCACGCCGTCGGCGATCAGGAACGACGTCGCGCGCAGGTGGTCGGCGATCACCTTGTGCGACGCAGCCTGCGGGCCGTCCGGATTGACGCCGGTCTCGTGCGCCACGGCCTCGATCAGCGCGCGGAAGAGATCGATGTCGTAGTTGTTGTGCTTGTGCTACAGGACGGCGGCGAGCCGCTCCAGGCCCATGCCGGTGTCGATCGACGGCTTGGGCAGCGGCACCCGCGTTTCCTTGGTCTGCTGCTCGTACTGCATGAAGACCAGGTTCCAGATCTCGATGAACCGGTCGCCATCCTGCTCGGCGCTGCCCGGGGGGCCGCCGGGGATGTGCTCACCGTGGTCATAGAAGATCTCGGTACAGGGGCCGCAGGGGCCGGTTTCGCCCATCGCCCAGAAATTGTCGGACGTCGGAATGCGGATGATCCGGTCCTCGGAGAGGCCGGAGATCTTCTTCCAGTATCCCGCCGCCTCGTCGTCGGTGTGATAGACCGTGACCAGGAGCTTGTCCTTGGCCAGGCCGTATTCCTTCGTGATCAGCTTCCAGGCGAGCTCGATCGCGGTTTCCTTGAAGTAGTCGCCGAACGAGAAATTGCCGAGCATCTCGAAGAAGGTGTGGTGGCGCGCGGTGTAGCCCACATTCTCGAGGTCGTTGTGCTTGCCGCCCGCCCGGACGCACTTCTGCGAGGTCGTGGCGCGCGTATAGGTGCGCTTCTCGAGGCCGGTGAAGACATTCTTGAACTGGACCATTCCGGCGTTGGTGAACATCAACGTGGGATCGTTGCGCGGCACCAACGGGCTCGAGTCGACAACCTCGTGGCCGTTCTTGCGGAAGTATTCTAGGAATGTACGACGGATGTCGCTGACGCTTGCCATGATGCGATCTTTGTAGCGTGCGCGCGGCGGCCAAGTCCACACAGGGAAACAACGCGTTTATGGCCGTCTCCGGCACCTCCACAGCGACTCTCAGACTGGCGGTCGGCGATCTGCGGATTGCACACCCGATAGCCGTGCCCGACGCCGCCGTTCCCGCCCGCGAGATCGTGCCCGCCTTGCAGGGATTGGTGAATGCCGTCGTCTCGGCCGCCGAGAGCGGCAAGCCGATCTCCTGTCGCAAGGGCTGCGGCGCCTGCTGTCGCCAGCTCGTGCCGGTTTCCCGCACCGAGGGCGAGCGGCTGCTCGATCTCGTCGAGGCAATGCCCAGGGACCGCCGCAAGGAAATCAGGCGGCGGTTCGCGGCGGCGGAAGCCGTCCTCGTTCCGGCCGGCTTTGGCGAGCGCGCCGGCAAGACCGACCGGGAGCTCTCGACGGCCTACTTCGCCCTGCGCGTGCCCTGCCCGTTCCTGGAGGACGAAAGCTGCTCGATCCATGAAGAGCGGCCGCTGATCTGCCGCGAATATCTGGTGACGTCGCCGGCGGAGCTCTGCGCCGGCCCCCTGCAGGAGGGCGTAACGCCCGTGGCGGTGCCGAAGGTCTCGCTCGCCGCACGCAAGCTGCAGGACGAGAAGGACGAGTGGTTCCCGCTGTCCCTGCTCCTGGCCTGGGGTCGAACCCGGCCTAAGAATTCCGCGCGCCGGACGGGGCCGGAGTGGGTGCAGAGATTCCTGAAGGGGGTAGCGGGGTAGCGCTAACTGCGCCAACTCATTGCCCCGTTAAATAAATGGAAAAAAAACGGCGCCCCTTTGGGAAGGAGCGCCGGATAAAATGGGCGGTGCTGCGCGTGGGGAAGCAGCACCGCCCGTAGACCATCGGAGACAGGGGATCCGAGTGGGCTATTCTTCTTCGGTCTCGTCGTCGTCTTCCTTCGTGCCGTCGAGGGCGGCCGCCAGGATGCCGGCGTTTTCGCGGACCTTCTTTTCGATTGCGTCGGCGACGTCGGGATGTTCCTTGAGGTAGGTCTTGGCGTTCTCGCGGCCCTGGCCGATGCGCACGCCGTCGTAGGAGTACCAGGAGCCCGACTTCTCGACGACGCCGGCCTTGTCGCCGAGATCGATCAACTCGCCGGTCTTGCTGACGCCTTCGCCGTACATGATGTCGAATTCGACGACCTTGAACGGCGGCGCCACCTTGTTCTTCACGACCTTCACGCGGGTCGCATTGCCGACCACGTCCTCGCCGTTCTTGAGCGCGCCGATGCGGCGGATGTCGAGGCGGACCGAGGCGTAGAACTTGAGCGCATTGCCGCCCGTCGTGGTCTCGGGGCTGCCGAACATGACGCCGATCTTCATGCGGATCTGGTTGATGAAGATCACCAGCGTGTTCGACTTGGAAATCGAGGCCGTGAGCTTGCGCAGCGCCTGGCTCATCAGGCGGGCCTGCAGCCCCGGAAGCGAGTCGCCCATTTCGCCTTCGAGTTCGGCGCGCGGCACGAGGGCCGCCACCGAGTCGACCACCAGCACGTCGACGGCGCCGGAGCGGACCAGCGTGTCGGCGATCTCGAGCGCCTGCTCACCGGCATCGGGCTGGGAGATCAGGAGGTTCTGGATGTCGACACCCAGCTTGCGGGCATAGCCCGGGTCGAGCGCGTGTTCGGCGTCGACGAAGGCGCAGGTGCCGCCCTTCTTCTGGGCCTCGGCCACGACATGCAGCGCGAGCGTCGTCTTGCCCGAGCTTTCCGGGCCATAGATTTCGACGATACGCCCACGGGGCAGACCGCCGATTCCCAAAGCCACATCCAGTCCCAAAGAACCGGTGGAGATTACCTCGGTTTCAACATGCTCCTTTTGGCCCAGGCGCATGATCGACCCTTTACCGAAAGCGCGCTCGATCTGACCGAG
>CAIMEE010000043.1 GCA_903839865.1 Enhydrobacter aerosaccus
AGCTCGGTCACCGAGAAGCAGTCGTGCACCTCGAACATCGAGACCTCGTCGCGCGGGTTCTTGATACCGGCCTCTTCATAGGCCTTCTTCGAGGCGATGCGCGTGGTGTGGAAGTAGCTGCCATCCCACGAATTGTGGCCCGATTCCGAGCCGTTCGAGACGGAGAGCTGCAGCGCCTTGACCGACACGATGTCGTGCTTGCCCAGCGCCTTGGCGATCTCCGGCGTCGTCACGATCGCCGCGGCTGCGCCGTCGGACACGCCGCAGCAGTCGAACAGGCCGAGCGGCGAGGCGATCATCGGCGCGTTCAGGATGGTGTCCATCTCGACGGCCTTCTGCAGATGGGCCTTCGGGTTCTTGGCGCCGTTCTGGTGGCTCTTCCACGAGACGTGGCCGATCGCCTTCTTGAGGTCCTCGCCCGAGACGCCGTGCGCGGTCATGTAGGCGGTGGCGAGCTGGGCGAAATTGCCCGGCGCCGTACCACTCGCGTTCCACAGGACCTGCAGCGGGCCGCCGCGGCCGCCGGGAAGGCCGCCGTAACCGGTGTCCTTCAGCTTCTCGACGCCCAGCGCCAGCGCGAAGTCCGCCGCGCCCGACGCCACTGCGTAGCAGGCGCCGCGGAAGGCTTCTGTGCCCGAAGCGCACATGTTCTCGACATGCGTCACCGGGATATTGGGCAGGCGCAGCGTCGTCGACAGCGGAATGCCCGACTTGCCGACATGCACCTCGTCGATGGCGGTGGAGAACCACGCCGCCTGGAGCTGGTTCTGGTCGATGCCCGCGTCCTTCAGGCATTCCTTGTAGGCCTCGAGCATCAGCTCCTCGGCGCCGGCATCCCAGCGTTCGCCGAACTTCGAGCAACCCATTCCGAGAATGGCGACCTTGTCTTTGATACCACGAGCCATTGCAGGTCTCCTTGGTGATGGAGGTGAAACGCTAAACCCTTGAACTGTGGAAGGCCACTTAGACCGGTGCGGCCTTCCAGAAATAACGCCTGAAGCCGCCGCGCATCTGATCGTTGTCGCGCATGCGGAAGGTCATGCGCATCTTGGTGCCGACCTTGACCTGTTCCTTGTCGCAATCCGTGAAGTCGGCCATGAAGCGCCCGCCTTCCGGAAAGGTGATCATGCCGTAGTAGCCCGGCGGATCCGGCGAATAGACCAGCGAGTCGGCGGTGAACGACATCACGTTGCACTCGAGCCCCGCCATCGCATAGGGCTCCTGGCTGTCCATGGCATGGCAGTTCGGATTGACGCAGACCTGGCTGCGCGGGAACTGCACCGTGCCGCAAACCTTGCACTTGCCGCCGACCAGCCCGTAGAGCATGTCGCGCTTGCGCCACAGGACCGACAGCGCCGTCTTCTTGTCGAATTCCGCGCGCATGCCCTTGTCGATCGGCAGCATCTCGTTGAAGGCGAGGAACTTCATGTAGTTCTTCTCTTCCTTGCGGCGCGCCATCCAGCCCGACAGGCCCTTGCGCTTGGCAAGCTTGGCGTTCTCGGCCGTGACCTCGAACACGAGGATGTCGACGCCCTGGCCAAACGCCACGACCATGATCTTGTCGCCGGCCTTCGCCGTCTCGAGCGCGTCGACCAGCATGACCAGCGCATGCGCGGCCCCTGTGTCACCGAGCGTCGCGCCGAGAAGATCGCGCACCGCGCCTTCGCCGATGCTGCAGATCTTCGCCATCTGCTTGGGCACCGCCGGCATCAGGCTCGGCATGATGAAATGGGTGATGTCGCTGCCCTTGAGCTTGCAGGCGGCGAGGCCGGCCTTGACCGCCGGCGGCACGATCTTCGAATAGCCCTCGTCACGGATCCAGCGTTCTTCCCACGTGTAATCGAAGTCGCTCTCGTCACCGCGGAAGTGATCGACGAAGTCCATCGACACCGAATGATGGCCGATCAGCTTGGCGATCACGTTCTCGGTGCCGCACAGCAGCGCCGCGGCGCCGTCGCCGTAGTTCAGCTCGTTCGACGACGCCACGCGCGCCATGCGCTTGTCGGCGGCGGCGACGAGAGACGGCGCGCCGTCCCTGGAAGCATTGAGGCCCGCGATCAATGCCGACGTCCCCGCCTTCAGCGAGCCGCCGACGTCGGCCGCCGACAGATTCTGCTCGACGTTCAGCGCGGTGCCGATGACGCCCGCATTCTGGCGATCCTTGAAGGGATGCGTGGTCGAGGCGAAGTAGATGTTGCGGACGTCCTCGGCCTTGTGGCTCGTCAGGCAGTCGCGCGATGCCTCGACCGCCATGGTGATCGAGTCCTCGTCCCAATTGGCCATCGAGCGCTCGCCCTTGGCGAGGCCACGCAGGCCTGCGGCGAACCACTTGTTGGCATCGTAGACGGACTGACGGTTGAGGCGAAGGCGCGGCACGTAGGCCCCGTACGCGACAATCCCGACCATCTTTGTTTCCTCCGCTGAACGCTTGTTCACCGAGTCCTAGCGCGACCGGCCGTGCGGAGCAAACGGAACTACCTTCCGGTTTGCGGAACGCCCTGCGGCGGCATCTCCCGGACCAGATTGCGGTACCCGGCTCCCTCGGGAATGTGCAGGAATTTCTTGCCGTCGCGCTGTTCGACCCACGGCAGGACCGTCACGATCTTGCGCTCGGTCGCCTGGCCAATCGCGCCGGTGACGGTCACACCCTCGGCCAGGAGTTCTAGGTTCTTGGTCGTGGCATGGACCAGGGTGCGCTTGCCCGCCTTGGCTTCGTCGATCGCTTCCTGCGCACCGATCCACACCGAGTCCGTCGACTCCGAACCGTCATGCAGCGCGAGCTGATCCTCCGGCGCCTCGGCCAGATAGAACCAGGTGTCGAAACGCTTGGGCACGAAGGTCGGCGTGATCCAGTGTGCATAGGGAGTCATCAGATCGGTCGCCAACTCGAGGTCTTCGCCTTTGACGAGATCGAGGATGGTCGCCTCGTTCTTCACGAGCTTGGTCCGCCACTTCTCCTCGATGCTCTTGAGATCGGCGGCGGCGATCACCGCGCGCTGGCCGGGCTTGCGCGCCAGCAGCACGCCGCACTCCTCGAACGCCTCGCGGATGCCCGCGACCCGGAACTTGAGCTCGTCGGCGGAAATCTTGTCGGCGCCGCCGCAGCGCGCCTTCAGTTTCGGATCGCCGTCAGCGTCCTCGAGCTTGCCCCCGGGAAACACCAGCGCGCCCGAGAACGAGTCGATGGCGTGATGGCGGACCACCATGAACACTTCGAGCGGAGAGCCCGCGTCGCCCTTCTTCGAGGGACGCAGCAGCAGGACGGTGGTCGCGGGGCGCGGCGGCGCGGCTTCTTTCTTTTCGGTCATGGTCTTATTGTTTCACAGCGGCATGCTAAGACCAAGCCGATGCGTACATACATCTGCCTGCCTGGCGCCTGGATGGGCGCGTGGTCCTGGAGCTTTGTCGTCGAGAGGCTGCGCGCCGCCGGCCACGACGCGCGCGCCCTGCCGTTTCGCGGTGTGGGCGAGCGCGCAGCGGAACTGGCCCCCCACCTCGACAACGATGTCTTCCTCGCCGACACGATCGAGTATCTGGACAAAGAGAACCTGCGTGACATCGTGCTGGTCGGCCACAGCTTCGGCAGCCTGATCGCGAGCATGGTCACCGACCGCATCCCCGACCGCATCAGCCACCTCGTGATCCTGGACGGTGGCATCGCGCAGGACGGGCAGTCGATTTTCGGTCGCATCCCGCCCGAGATCGTGGCCAAGCGAAAGAAGTTCATCAAGGTGGTGAACGGCACCGAGGTACTCCCGCATGCCCCGGTCGGCAGCCTGATCATCGACGATCCAGAGCTCGCGGCCTGGACGCACCGCCATCTGACGCCGCATCCGCTCGCCTGCTACACCAAGCCGATCACGATGCATCATCCCGCCGGCAACGGGCGGCCGATGACCTACATTGCCTGCACCAAGCCCCGCTATCCCGTCTCCGCCGGCACGCACGAAAAGGTGCAGACAATGCCGCACATACGCTTCCGGCCGATCGAGGCCGGTCATAACTGCATCATCTCCGCGCCGGACCTCGTCGCGAAAGAACTGCTGGAGATTCCGCTATGACGGAGCAGCTGATGATCATCGTCGCCGGCCCCTATCGCGGCGGCACCAACGACGATCCCGTGCTGATCCAGCGCAATGTCGACGCTATGGAGGAGATGTCCCTCGCCGTCTTCCGCCGCGGCCATCTGCCGGTGATGGGCGAATGGTTCGCCCTGCCGCTCCTGAAACAGGCCGGCTCGAAGAAGATCGGCGATGCGGTGTTCGA
>CAIMEE010000044.1 GCA_903839865.1 Enhydrobacter aerosaccus
CTCCCAGGCCGAGGTGCGTTGACACCCCGAGGGGCCGCTTCCTATAAGCGGCCCCGGTTCCCAGACGAAGGAAAAGCACCATGAAATTCCAGCCCTTGCACGATCGGCTCCTGTTGAAGCCGATGGCTGCCGAGACCAAGACCAAGTCCGGCATCATCATTCCCGACACGGCCCAGGAAAAGCCGATGGAAGGCGAAGTGGTCGCCGTTGGCAAAGGCAAGCGCCTCGAAGATGGCCGCCTGCAGCCTCTCGGCGTGAAAGTCGGCGACAAGGTCATCTACGGCAAGTGGTCGGGCACCGAGGTCAAGCTCGCCGGCGTCGACCACGTGATTCTGAAGGAAGAAGACCTGTTCGGCGTCGTCGGCTGAGCCGATGCTGAAAACCGGCGATTCGAAACGGGTCGCCGAACTGATGCGTGAGACCGCGGCGGCTGAGTTGCTGCCGCGCTTCCGCAATCTTGCCAAGCACGAGATCCGCGAAAAGAAGCCCGGCGATCTGGTGACCGTGGCAGATGTTGCCGCCGAGCAGCGCCTGGCGTCCGGTCTGGCGAAGATCTTGCCGGGCATACCGGTCGTCGGCGAGGAAAGTGTCCACGCCGATCCGTCCCTCGTCGACCTGATCGCGCGTCCGGGCGAGAGCTGCTGGATTGTCGATCCGTTGGACGGCACCGCCAATTTTGCCGCCGGCCGCGACCGCTTCGCAATGATCGTCTGCCTTGTGCAGGATCGGAAAACCATCGGCGGCTGGATACTCGACGTGCCGAACGACCGGATGGCTGCGGCGGAGAAGGGGCAGGGCGTCACGTTGAATGGCCGGGCAGTACAGGGCAAAGCACCTGTCGGCTCTCCCAGCGGCCTCCTCGGCGACCGGGTGCGCAAGGAATTCGACCGTCAGCTCAATCCGGTCCAGCGCGCGCGGCTCGGGGAACTGACGACGCTGCGCTGTGCCGGTCGCGAATACATCGAGATGCTGGCGGGGCAATTCAGCTTCTGCGCCTACCGCATGACCAAGCCGTGGGACCATGCCGCCGGCGCGCTGATGCTGACGGAAGCGGGCGGAAACGCCGTGCGCTTCAACGGAGAGTCGTACGGTCCCGCCGATCCCATGGAGTCGGGCATCATGGCGTCGCCCTCGCTGCAGGTGCTGGCCGAGGTCAGGGCTGTGTTCCAAGCCGTGCAGATGCCCTTGCTGGCGCCGCCCACGTAACTAGACCTTGCCCTTGGCCTCCTGCCAAAGGGCTTCCATCTCCGCGAGCGAGGCGTCTGAGGGTTTGCGGCCTTGTTTGCCAAGCTGTGTCTCGAGGTAGCGGAATCGACGCTCGAATTTGGCGTTGGTGCCGCGCAGTGCCGCCTCGGGATCGATTCGGCAGTGGCGCGCGAGGTTGGCGACGGCAAACAGCACATCGCCCAGTTCGTCGGTCACGCGGGCAGGATCGATGGTTCCGGCCGCCAGTTCGGCACGCAGTTCGCCCAATTCCTCCTCGATCTTGTCGATGACCGGGCCTGTTTCCTTCCAGTCGAAGCCGACGCGTGCGGCACGCTTCTGGATCTTCTCGGCGCGCAGGAGAGCGGGGAGGGCCTTGGCCACGCCGTCGAGGGCGCCCGTGGGCTGCTCACCGCCCTTTTGGGCCCGTTCGGCTGCCTTGCGCGCCTCCCAGGAGATTGTCTGGGCGTCGGCATCGGCGATCTTGAGGTCGCCGAAGACATGTGGGTGTCGGTCGACCATCTTGTCGGCAATGGCGGCGGCTACGTCTGCGAAGTCGAAGGCCTTGGTCTCGCTGGCTATCTGGGCGTGATAGACGACTTGCAGCAGCAGATCGCCCAGTTCCTCCTTGAGTGCCGGCATGTCCTCGCGTTCGATTGCGTCGGCGACCTCGTAGGCTTCCTCGATTGTGTATGGCGCGATCGTCTTGAACGTCTGGTCGATGTCCCAGGGACAGCCATGCTGACGGTCGCGCAGCCACGCCATCACGGCTAGCAGGCGGGCGAGCGGCTCCTTGGGAAGGGTGTTGGCGGTTGGTCTATCTGGCATCTAATTATCGTATAATATATATTATGACAAATAATAATGTATATTAAAGATCAATAGATTACCAACTTATCACAATATTCGGCTTCATCAGCGCCAGCAACTTCAGCCCCCGATCTGTGTTGGCACTCGGCAACCCC
>CAIMEE010000045.1 GCA_903839865.1 Enhydrobacter aerosaccus
CGGTCGGCCACCCAGCCCACGAACGGCGCGCCGATCGGCGTGCCGCCCATGGCAACGGCGAGGCGGATCGCCATCACGCGGCCGCGCATGGCGGGTTCGGTAGAGAGCTGCATCAGGCTGTTGGTCGAGTTGGTGATGGTGAGCGCCGACATGCCGATGACCACCAGCGTCGCGCCAAACAGCCAGTAGCTCGGCATGACCGCCGCCACAGCGCAGCCGACCGAGAACACCGCGGCGCCCGACAGCAGCAGCTCGATGCGCGGCTTCTCGCGGCCGGCGGCGAGCAGCGCGCCCGTCACCGTGCCCACCGCCATCATCGAGGCCAGAAGCCCGTAACCGCCCGCGTCGGTGTGGAAGACCTTCACGGCCATGGCCGAGATATAGAGCTGGAAATTCATGCCGAAGGTGCCGATCAGGAACAGCATGAGCAGGATCGCCCTGAGATCGGGCCGCGCCCAGACGTAGCGAAAGCCCGCAACGAAGCCACCCGGCGCGCGCGAGGCGCGGCGGCTGGAATGAAGATCGCCCAGGCGCAGGAAGGTGAGCGAGCAGAGCACACCGCCGAAAGAGAGAGCGTTCAGCAGGAAGGCCCATCCCGTGCCCACCGTCGCGATCAACAGGCCCGCGACCGCGGGGCCGACCATGCGTGCGGCGTTGAACGAGGTGGAGTTGAGCGCCACCGCATTGGGCAGGTCCTTCTCGCCCACCAGGTCCGAGACGAAGGTCTGGCGCGCCGGCGCATCGAAGGCCGCGGAGACGCCATGGCAGAAGGCGATGACATAGACATGCCAGAGCTGCACCAGGCCGGTGATCGTGAGCAGGCCCAGCACCAGGGCGCAGAGGCCCATCGCGGCCTGCGTCGCCATCAGGAGCCGGCGGCGGTCGAAGAAGTCGGCGGCGAAGCCGCTGAACGGCAGCATCAGCATCTGCGGCCCGAACTGCAGCGCCATCACCACGCCCACCGCGCTCGCGTTGTTGTGCGTGAGCTGGGTGAGCACCAGCCAGTCCTGCGCGACCCGCTGCATCCAAGTGCCCACGTTGGACACGAGCGCGCCGGCGGCCCAAAGCCGGTAATTGTAGTTGCGCAGCGATCGGAAGGTGTTTGTTGCCGGGAAGAAACGAGCCATCGGCTCTGGTCTACCCTTTCGCCAGCTGCTCGCCCATCAATCGATGCAGGAGATTGATCGCCTTGAGCGGGCGCACCATCACCTTGAAGTGCGTGATCAGCTCTCCGTCGTCGCTGAAGGTGATGATGTCGACACCGTTGATCCGGATGCCCTCGATCTCCTTCTCGAACTCCAGCACCGCGCCATTCTCGCTCAGCCACTCGCCGACATAGGTGAAGCCCGGGCCGCCCAACACTTTCTCGGCGCCGGCGAGATACTTGAACGTGATCTCCCGGCCGCGCTGCGGCGTGTGCACGACCGGGCTCTCGAACACGGCATCGGGATGCAGCAGGTCCCAGAGCGCCGACTTGTCGTGGGACTTCATGTAGCCGTACCAGCCGTCCAGGGCGGTCTTTCGCATCGATGTCTCCGGTCTCGGGGCGTCACACGCCGACGGCGATCAGAATGACGGCGATCCCCAGCAGCATCCAGCCCGGATGACGACCTCGCGTTCCCCAGAGATTGCCCAGCACGCCGAAAAGATAGGCGCCGCCTGCGAACAGGGCCGTCGCCAGCCGCGCATCCGGGCCGAAGACGCTCGCTGCCGCGATCAGGGCGAGGCCGCCCGCGAACCAGACGACCGTGCTGAAATGCAGGAGCAATGGCACGAGCCGCCGGACCGTCCCGGACGTCCGGCCGTCGGCACGAAACAGAGCCTCGATCGGCCGCACCATCAGTCGCTGGGTGACGATGCCGTGGAACGCCGCCACGGCGCTTCCAAGGATGCCCGCCGCGAGGAGGGCCGCGTTCTGCCAAGTCATGACCATACACCTCTGTATGGAACATGGGACGCGGATCCGGTGCGGTCAATACACCTGTGTATGGTTCGGTGTAGGATGCCCGCATGACCGACCGCCTGACGAAGGACGACTGGCTGAAGCGCGGCCTCAGGACGCTGGCGACCGACGGCGCCCACGCGCTGAAGGTGGGCCCGATGGCCGCGAAGCTGAAGGTGTCGCGCGGCAGCTTCTATTGGCACTTCAAGGACGTCGCCGATTTCCAGTCCCAGATCCTGCGTGTTTGGCAGGAGCGCTCGACCGACCAGGTGATCCGCGAGCTCGAAACCGGCACGGCGTTGCCCGACCGGTTGGCGCTTCTGATGAAGCGGGCCTTTGCCGGCAGGCGCGATCTCGAGCGCGCGATCCGCTCCTGGGCGACCGAAGACGCCGCCGTCGCACGCGTCGTGGCCGGCGTCGATACCCGTCGCGTGGCCTACATCGCCAAGATGCTGGTCGCCGCCGGCGTCGAAAGGAAGAAGGCGCTCGCCCGCGCCGTCTTTCTCTATTGGGCCTATCTCGGGCAACCCCTCGTCACCGCGCCCGGGCACGCCGCAGTCACGGCATCGGCCCTGGACGATGTCGGCCGGCTCTTCGTATCTTGACAGACCATGCGAAATACGCAATGATAGAGTTCGTGCATTGCCACCTGAAAAGGACGCCCGCTATTTTCTCGTTATTTTAGCGGTTACTTTTGGTAACTTTTTTAATTCCGCTTCTAAAAGCGTTACGAAAAGTAACTATCGCCTGCCGTCGGTTCTTCTCCCCGCTATCCTCTTTGCTGCGGGTGGCGCAGCCCATCCACCGGAGCCATCTTAGGATATGGCCTTCCCTCCCGCCTTCCTCGACGAACTCAAGGCGCGCATCAGCCTGAGCGACGTCGTTGGCCGCAAGGTCTCGCTGAAGCGCAAGTCGGGCTCGGAGTATGCGGGTCTCTGCCCGTTCCACAACGAGAAGACGCCGTCGTTCACGGTCAGCGACAAGAAGGGCTTCTTCTACTGCTTCGGCTGCCAGGAGAAGGGCAGCGCCTTCGACTTCCTGATCAAGACCGAGGGACTAACGTTCCCCGAGGCGGTGGAGAAGCTCGCGCGCGAAGTCGGCATGCCGGTACCGCAGGCCACGCCGCAGGACCGCGAACGCGCGCAGCAGGCCTCGACCCTGCAGCAGGTTGTCGAGGAGGCCGCGCGCTGGTTCCAGAAGCAGCTGCGCCTGCCGGTCGGCCGTACCGGCCTCGACTACCTGCGCGGCCGCGGACTATCGGACGAAACGATCGACGATTTTCGCCTGGGCTTCTCGCCCGACAGCCGTGACGGCGTGATCGCGGCGCTGAAGCGCGAAGGTGCCACGATGGACAAGATCGTCGAGGCGGGCCTCGCCATCCAGCCGGACGACAATCGTCGCGAGCCCTACGACCGCTTCCGTGGCCGCGTGATGTTCCCGATCAACGACCGGCGCGGGCGCGTGATCGCGTTCGGCGGGCGCGTGATCGGACCGGGCGAGCCCAAGTATCTCAACTCGCCGGAGACGCCGCTCTTTCACAAGGGTGCCAATCTCTACTGCCTCGATCGCGCGCGCGTGGCCGTCACCAAGGACCAGCCAGTGATCGTGGCCGAAGGCTACATGGACGTGATCGCCCTGCACGTCGCGGGCTTCACCGGCGCGGTGGCGCCGCTCGGCACGGCGCTGACCGAAGGCCAGCTGGCCGAGGTCTGGAAGCTGGCGGACGAGCCCTATCTCTGCTTCGACGGCGACAATGCCGGACGCCGGGCGGCGCACCGCGGCGCCGAGCGCTCGCTGCCGCTCCTGAAGGCCGGCAAGAGCCTGCGCTTCGTGGCGATGCCGGCGGGCGAGGATCCCGACAGTCTCTTGCGCGCACGCGGTCCGGCCGCGATCGAGTCGGTGCTGAAGCTTGCGCGGCCCCTGGCCGATGTCGTATGGGACCTCGACACCGAAGGCAAGCCCACCGACACGCCCGAGCGCCGTGCCGCCCTGCAGCGCGACGTGCTGCACCGCGTCGACCAGATTGCCGATCCCGACGTGCGCGATCACTACCGCGCCGAGATGAAGTCGCGGCTGAACAAGATGCGCCAGCCCGACGGCCAGCCGTGGTGGGGCAGCGGCGGCCCGCGCAGGCCGTTCCGCGGCCAGCCCGGAGCGCCGGTCGCGCCCTTCCCGCCCGGCACGGCCGCCCGGGCGGCAGTGATGGACCTCGATGGTTCGCGCCAGGTCCAGGTGCTGCTGGGCGTGCTGGTCGAGCGGCCGAGTCTGCTCCGGGTCCTGTATGACGAGGTATCCCGGCTCGAAATCGCCAGCCCCGAGCTGCGCCGGCTGCAAGGCGGTCTGCTGGACGCCCTGTCCCTTGTCCCGGAAGGAATCGACCCGGCCGCCGACGATACGGTCGCAGAGGGGGAGGCCCCCCTTGAAACCCGGATAATCTCAGAGCATCTGCAACGGAGCGGGCTGGGGCCTGCCGCCGAGGCGGCCCGGGTGAAAGCCCGGGGGGTGTTCCGCAAGGCGTCTGAGCCTTCGGACGTGTGGATCGACCGCTGGCGACGGACCGCCTCCCACCTCAACCTGACGGTGGGCGGGGCCGACGAGCTGAAGCAGAACGCCGAGGACCTGGCCCACGACTATACCGATGAGAATTTGCAGAAGATGGAGGACATGCGGTTGCGCCGGCAGCGGGAAAATTTCGAATCCGGGACCGGATAGCCCGGGAATAACTGCCCTGCAGGATATTGCGGCGGCCTGACCTATCGCCGCTTGAAGTTCGTTACCATATAGTAGAAGGGTAGTTTCAACGGGGCCGCCCACCCGAAACTCTCCTTCTTGCAGCCAAATTAACGGCCTTTCGGCCGTGAAACTTGTTCTGCCGCAGAAATCGTAAGGGAAATTAAGGAAAGCAATGGCGACCAAGACCGCAACTGCCGCCCAGCCCGAAGCCGCCGACGCCCGTGAAGAGGGACCCGATGCCCCCCTGCTCGATACCCTTGGCGCCGAGCTCAAGAAACTCGTCCAGAAGGGCAAGGAACGCGGCTATGTCACCTATGACGAGCTGAACGCCGCCCTGCCGCCCGACGAGGTGTCCTCCGAGCAGATCGAGGACACGATGGCGATGCTGTCGGAAGCCGGCGTCAACGTGATCGAGGCCGAAGAGCAGGAAGAGACCCCCGCCGCCGCCAATGGCACGGCCGAGCCCGCCAAGACCGCCGTAGTTGCCGCCGAAGCGACCGGCGAGGACGAGGAGCTGGGCCGCACCGACGATCCCGTGCGCATGTACCTGCGCGAGATGGGTTCGGTCGAGTTGCTGAGCCGCGAAGGCGAAATCGAGATCGCCAAGCGCATCGAGGCCGGCCAGGACAAGATGATCGGCGGCATTTGCGAAAGCCCGATGACGATCACGGCGCTGCTCGAGTGGCGCGACGCGATCAACGAAGGCCGCATCCTGCTGCGCGACGTGATCGACCTCGAGGCGACGCAGGGCGGCGCCCCGGGCGAAGCCAAGGCCGTCGACAACAGCGCCGTGCCTGCGGTGCCGATGCCCGTGCTGCCGCGCCCTGCCCTGCCGCGCCCGGTGATCCGCCAGGCACCGCCGCCGCCGCAGATCAACGTCAACGGCCAGCCCTCCGAGCCGAGCGCCGACGACGGTGAAGAGGAAGAGAACGCGCTCTCGCTCTCCGCGCTCGAAGAGAAGCTGAAGCCCGAGGTGCTGCGCACGCTGACGCGCATCGCCAAGGTCTATCTCGAGATGTCGAAGGTGCAGAACCGGCGCCTGTCGACGCTCAACCGCGGCCAGAAGCCGTCGCCGGAATTCGAGAAGAGCTACGAGAAGCACCGCAAGAAGATCGTCGAGCTGGTGCGCACGGTGCACATCAACGCCAACCGCATCGAGCAGCTCAAGCTCGCGCTGTACGACCTCAACCGCCGGCTGATGTCGCTCGAAGGCAAGCTGATGCGGCTGGCAGAGAGCTTCAAGATCAACCGCCAGGACTTCCTCGACAACTACCTGACCCACGAGATCGACCCGAACTGGCTCGACAAGGTCGGCAAGCTGTCGGGCAAGGGCTGGAAGGACTTCGCGAAGAAGAAGACGGCCGACATCGAGAAGATCCGCGAAGAAGTACGCCTGATCTCCGACTATGCCGGCGCGCCGATCTTCGAGTACCGCCGCATGGTCAAGACCGTGCAGGACGGCGAGCGCGAGATGATGCGCGCGAAGAAGGAGATGATCGAGGCCAACCTGCGCCTCGTGATCTCGATCGCCAAGAAGTACACCAACCGCGGCCTGCAGTTCCTCGATCTCATCCAGGAAGGCAACATCGGTTTGATGAAGGCGGTCGACAAGTTCGAGTATCGCCGCGGCTACAAGTTCTCGACCTACGCCACCTGGTGGATCCGCCAGGCCATCACCCGCTCGATCGCCGACC
>CAIMEE010000046.1 GCA_903839865.1 Enhydrobacter aerosaccus
CCTTGAACACGCCACCCAGCACCGGCTCGATGGCGGCAAATACGTCGTCCTGGGTGACGAAACTCATCTCGAAGTCGAGCTGGTAGAACTCGCCGGGTGCACGATCCGCGCGCGCGTCTTCATCCCGGAAGCATGGCGCGATCTGGAAGTAGCGGTCGAAGCCCGAAACCATCAGAAGCTGCTTGAACATCTGCGGCGCCTGCGGCAGCGCATAGAACTTGCCCGGATGGAGACGGCTCGGCACCAGGTAAGAGCGCGCGCCCTCGGGGCTGTCGGCCGTCAGGATCGGGGTCTGAAACTCCATGAAACCCTGGTCGATCATGCGGCGGCGCAGGCTCGCGATCACCTGGCTGCGCAGCATGATGTTACGATGCAGCTTGTCCTTGCGCAGGTCGAGGAAGCGGTACTTGAGGCGCAGCTCCTCCGGCGTCGTGTCGTTCTCCTGATAGACCGGGATCGGCAGCGGATCGGCCATCGACTGGATGACGAATTCCGCTGCATCGAGCTCCACCGCACCGGTCGCCAGCTTGGCGTTCACGGTCGAGGATTCGCGGGCCACCACTTTGCCCGTCACCGTTACCACGCTCTCGTTGCGCACCGATTCGGCCAGCTTGAAGACCGCGCTGGAGGCGTCGACCACGACCTGGGTCACGCCATAGTGATCGCGCAAGTCAATGAACAGCAGATTGCCGTGGTCGCGCTTGCGCTGGACCCAGCCCGACAGGCGGGCCTGCTGGCCGACATGCTCGGGGCGCAATTGGCCGCACGTATGGGTTCTGTAGACTGAAGACATGACCGATTTTCCGCGTTTTGAGGCCCGGCAAAGGGCACGGAATGAGCGCCCAAGTCAAGGGAATCGGGCCTTTTACCCGGTCGGCCTTTGCCGCCGCCGCCTGAGGCGTCTATAGAGCATTGCCAATGAAACTGATTACCACCACCGACGAGTTGGCGGCGTTCTGCAAACCTCTGGCTGACGCCGAATATGTGACCGTCGATACCGAATTCATGCGCGAGCGCACCTACTGGCCCAAGCTCTGCCTGGCCCAGGTGGCAGGCCCTGGCCCCGAGGATGCCGCAGCGATCGACGCGCTGGCCGAGGGCATCGATTTGGCCCCGCTCGACGAGCTGATGGCCAACCCCAAGGTCCTCAAGGTCTTCCACGCCGCCCGCCAAGATCTCGAAATCTTTTACTTGCGCATGAACAGTGTGCCGACGCCGCTGTTCGACACCCAGGTGGCCGCCATGGTGTGCGGCCACGGCGAAGCCGCCTCCTACGAATCGCTGGCCACCAAGCTCGCCAAGGCCAAGGTCGACAAGTCGAGCCGCTTCACCGACTGGAGCCGCCGGCCGCTCAGCGAGCGCCAGATCACCTATGCGCTGTCGGACGTGACCCATCTGCGCGTCGTCTACGAAAAACTGCGGAAGCAGCTCGAGAAGAGCGGACGCCTGCCGTGGATTGCCGAGGAGATGGCGGTACTGAACGACCCTGGCACTTACCGCGCCGACCCCGAGCAGGCATGGCGCCGCCTCAAGCCGCGCGGCGCCTCACCTCGCCTGATGGCGATCCTGAAGGAAGTGGCGGCCTGGCGCGAACGCACCGCACAGCGCATCGACATCCCTCGCCAGCGCCTGCTACGCGACGAGCAGTTGCTGGAGATCGCCAGCCATGCACCCAAGACGACCGATGAACTGGCCGCGACGCGGGGCCTCGGCCGCGGCTTCGCCGAAGGCTGGCAGGGCCGCGAGTTGATGGAAGCGATCGAGCGCGGCCGCGCGATCCCCGATTCGGAGCTGCCGGCGCGCGACAAGGCGCCCGAACAGCTGCGCGCTCCCGGCGCCGTCGTCGACCTGCTGCGCACCCTGCTCCGCCTCAAGGCCGAGCAGGCCGGCGTTGCCGCGCGTCTCGTGGCAAGCGCCGACGAACTCGACAAAATGGCCGCCGGCAAACGCGACCTCCATGCCCTGTCGGGCTGGCGGCGCGAGATATTCGGTGACGATGCACTGGCGCTGATCGAAGGCCGTCTGGCGCTTGCCTTGTCGGGCGACCAGCCGAAGCTGATCCCGGTCTAGGCCGGGACGATCGCCGACTTGAGGTCGAAGGCCTCTGCGGCGCTTTCAAGACGACGGGCGGTGATATCGCCCAAGCTGCGCTGCTGCTCCGACGGCACGATCAGACGCAGGTCCCGCTCGGTACGGCGCAGCAGGATTTTCGGCAGCAGCCCGGGCGCTCCGCCGGAAAGATTGTAGGCAAGCCTGAGACAGGCGCCGAGGCGGCGGGCGAAGGCCCTGCCCTTGCCGTCGGACAAGCGCAGTGCGGTCTCGATCGCCGCCGACTTGGGATCGCTCTTGTAGCGATAGGTCAGGGTCATCGCGAGGATCGCGCGGTCGCGGTGGCTCATGCCCGGCGCCGGCAGATGCAACACGCGGATATAGGCCTGCTCGGCGCGATAGTCAGGGTGATCGTTCCACGAGATGTCGCTGAGATGGCAGGCGGCCGTACGCAGGATCCGCTCGGCATCGCTCTCGCCTGCGAAAACAGGCGACAGCCAGTCGAATATCTCGGTCGGCGTCAGGTCGAAGCGCCGCCAGTCGGCGCCCTGCTCTTCGGCAAAGGCGATCAGCGGATGACGCTGGCGCTCGCCTTCGCTGAGACGCGAATAGTAGAAACCCTCACGCAGGCCGAAGGCGGAGAACACAACGTTGCGCGGCTTCAGCGCCGCGAGCAGCCGGTCCAGCGCTAGGCAGGCGAGCGGCAATGTATCGACACGCCGGCGCGAGACGCCCGGCATCTTCTCCAGCGACTTGGCGCTCTGCACGGCGATCAACCGCGCCACCGCGCGCGCCTCGTCGGAGGGACTGTCGTACTGATGGATGATGTGCAGCGGATAGCCCGCCTGCTCCATGTGCAGACGCGCGAACGAGCGCCAGGCACCGCCCACGGCATAGAAGGTCTTGCCGGTCTCTTCGCGCAGCCAGCGGACGCTCTCGATGGCCTCGACGACCGTCTTTTTGGGATCGCCCTTGCCCGACGACATCAGGCGCAGGGGCCCGACCGGCAATGTGCTCGAGGCGCCGATGCCGCCGTTGCCCAGCGCCACCAGTTCGAGGCTTCCGCCGCCGAGGTCGCCCATCACGCCGGAGGCATCGGGCATGCCGCACATCACGCCGAAGCCGGAAAAACGCGCCTCGTCCTGGCCGGTCACGATATGGGCCTTGATGCCGGGGCGGCTGGCAAGCGCGGCCATGAAGTCGGCGCCATCCGATGCATCGCGCACGGCCGCCGTCGCCAGCAGGTCGAGCGACGTCACCTTCATGTTGTGGGCGAGCGTCGTGAAGCGATCGATATTGGCGAGCGCCATCTCGACACCCGCAGGATTGAGGCGCCCTGTGGCATCGAGACCGCGCGCCAGGCCGCACAGGACTTTCTCGTTGAACACAGGCAGCGGTGCTCGGCTGGCACGCTCGTAGACCACCAGACGGATCGAGTTCGAGCCGACGTCGATGATGCCGACGCGGCCCTTCCCGAGCGGACTTTCGTCGGGTCGGCCTTCCTCGGGGCGGGCGTCAGCGATCTGTGGGCCGTCCATGCGCGCTCCGTCTAGCCGAAACAGGGCGGGATTGCAGCGGCGAATTAGACGCGGCTGGGAGTGGTTTTCAGGAGCCCAGAACCAGGCGCGGCACGGCCCCGCTCAGCTTCACGGCGCTGCCGCGGCCCGAGAGCGACGGATTGGTCATGAAATAGTGATGGGCAATGAACGGCTCCTTGCCCGCCACCCTCCGATGGTAGGCGCCGTCGGCTTCCATGACCCAGCTCTGGCCGTCGTCCTTCAGGTTCGCGACCAGAATCTGATCGAGCACCTGCTCGTGCACCGTCGCGTTTTCGACCGGACAGAGCAACTCCACGCGACGATCGAGGTTGCGCGGCATCCAGTCGGCCGACGAAAGGAACACCTTGGCCTTGGGCGACGGCAAGCCCTTGCCGTTGCCGAAGCAGATGATACGCGCATGCTCGAGGAAGCGGCCGAGCAGGCTCTTCACGCGGATATTCTCGCTGAGGCCCGGAACGCCGGGGCGCAGGCAGCAGATGCCGCGCACCACGAGGTCGATGTGCACGCCCGCCATCGACGCTGCGTAAAGCCGGTCAATCAGGTCGGGGTCGACCAGCGAATTGAGCTTGGCCCAGATCGCGGCAGGCTTGCCGGCCTTCGCATTGGCGATCTCGGCGTCGATCAGGCTGTAGAGCGTGGGCCGCAAGGTTACCGGAGCGAAGGCGATCTTCTCCATCTTCTCGGGACGCGCGTAGCCGGTCATGTAGTTGAACAGGCGCGCGGCATCGCGGCCCATCGCCGGATCGCAGGTGAAGAACGAGAGATCGGTGTAGATGCGCGCGGTGATCGGGTGATAGTTGCCCGTGCCGAAATGCACGTAGGTGCGGATCGACTGGCCTTCGCGGCGGACCACCATCGAGACCTTGGCATGCGTCTTGAGCTCGATGAAGCCGTAGACCACCTGCACGCCCGCGCGCTCGAGATCGCGCGCCCAGCGGATGTTGGCTTCCTCGTCAAAGCGTGCCTTGAGTTCAATCAGCGCCGTCACCGTCTTGCCGGCCTCGGCCGCGGAAATCAGCTCCTTCACGATCGGCGAGTCGGAAGACGTGCGATACAGCGTCTGCTTGATCGCCACCACGGCCGGATCGCCCGCCGCCTGGCGCAGGAACTGCACCACGACATCGAAGCTCTCGTACGGATGGTGGACGACGATGTCCTTGGCCCGGATCGCGGCAAAGCAGTCGCCGCCGAAGTCGCGGATACGCTCAGGGAAGCGCGCGTTGTAGGGCGTGAATGCCAGGTCGGCACGCTCGTCGACGATGATCGCCTTCACGTCGCCGATGTTAACCATGTTGTCGAGATCGAAGACGTGCACCGTCTCGCTTGCAAGCTCGAGCTGGTCGAACAGGAAGTCACGCAGGTCGGTCGGCATCGCGGTATCGACCGAAATCGAGATCAGGTCGCCACGGCGGCGGCGCTTCAGCGCGCTCTCGTAGAGCAGCACGAGATCCTCGGACTCCTCGTTGATCTCGACGTCGCTGTCGCGGATCAAGCGGAAGAAGCCGCGCGCATTTACCTCGTACCCCGGGAACAGGCGCGGCAGGAAAATGTCGACCACTTCTTCGAGGGGCAGGAAACGGATCGCCGGCCCCGGCAGGCGCACGAAGCGATCGACCTGCGGCGGCAACGGCAGCAGCGCCATCAGGGGACGCTTGTCGTCCTTGCGCTGCAGCTTGAGCATCGTCGAGAAGCCGCCGTTCGGGATGAACGGGAAAGGATGTGCCGGATCGATGGCGAGCGGCGACAGGAGCGGGAAGACCTGGTCGATGAAATATAGCTCGAGCCACGACAGCTCGGTGGTTGGCAGCTCATAGGCGGCCAGCACGGCGA
>CAIMEE010000047.1 GCA_903839865.1 Enhydrobacter aerosaccus
CGATGGCCGCGAGCTCGTCGAAGATCTGCTTGTAGCGATTGTTGCGCGGCGTCGCGCTGGTACGCATGGCGCGATCACCCGACCACAGCACGGCTACTTTGAAAGACTTCCTCGGCGTCATCGCCAGCCTCTTATGACAATCCCAAAGCCAGAAAGAGGACGACACCCGCCAACGAACTGGCCAGCAGGACCGGGATCATTCCGAACTTGAACCGGAAGATCGCGATCGCTGCCGCGACCGAAATCGCCAGCGAGGGAATATCGACCGACGCCAGCACCGGCACGTCGACCGAAAGGCCGAGCCAGTGCACCGGTGTCAGCTTGGCGAATAGCACGTGCAGGGCGAACCAGACCGCGAGGTTCAGGATCACGCCCACGACAGCCGCCGTAATCGCGCCCAGGGCGGCACCCAGTTCCTTGTTGGCGCGCAGGCCCTCGACGAAGGGAGCGCCGAAGAAGATCCAGAGGAAGCAGGGCGTGAAAGTGACCCATGTCGTGAGAAGCCCGCCCAAAGTCGCCGCCAGCAACGGCGACATCGTGCCGGGATCGCGCCAGGCGGCGAGGAAACCCACGAACTGCGTCACTATGATCAGTGGGCCGGGCGTGGTCTCGGCCATGCCCAGCCCGTCGAGCATCTGGCCCGCCGTCACCCAGTGATAATTCTCGACCGCCTGCTGCGCCATGTAGGCCAGCACGGCATAGGCGCCGCCGAAGGTGACGACCGCGAGCTTGCTGAAGAACAGCGAGATCTGGGTGAAGACGTTGGCGCCGCCCAGACCGAAGTACAGGGCCGCCACTGGCACGAGCCACAGCAGCAGGAAGATCGCGGTGATGCGGAGAGACCAGCCCACGTTAGGCCGGGCGTGAAGAGGCGTTTCCTCGCCCAGCAGCGAGTCGGCGTCTGCGAGCGGCTTTGACGCGGCCTTGCCGTGGCCACCGCCGCCCAGGAAGGCCGGCACGCCCATCTTGCCGCCGACGTAGCCGATCAGGCCCGCGCCGATGACGATAACCGGGAACGGCACGTCGAAGAAGAACAGCAGGAGGAAGGCCGCGGCCGCCAGCGCGCGCATCGCGTTGTTCTTGAGCGCGCGCTTGCCGACCCGAAGCACCGCCTCGACCACAATCACGAGCACCGCGGCCTTGAGGCCGAAGAACAGGCCCTGCACGAGGGGGACCTTGCCCAGCAGCACGTAGATCCAGCTGAGCGCCATGATGGCGAGCAGGCCCGGCAGCACAAACAGGATGCCGGCCGCCAGCCCACCCCTGGTCTTGTGCATCAGCCAGCCGATGTAGATCGCGAGCTGCTGCGCCTCCGGACCGGGCAGGAGCGTGCAGTAGTTCAGCGCCTGCAGGAACCGGTTCTCGCCGATCCACTTCTTCTCCTCGACGATGATGCGATGCATCACGGCGATCTGGCCCGCCGGGCCACCGAAGGAGAGCGCGGCGACGCGGGCCCAGACCCGCATCGCCTCGCCGAAGGACACGCCGTGATCTTTCATACGCCACCCTGCTTGCCCGCGAACGAGCGATAGAGATCGTCGAGAAGGACCGTGCCGCGTGCGATACGGTCGGTGTCGTCGGAGCTGGAGGCAGCGATGCCCGCGATCAGGCTGCGCACGCCGGCGGCCTCGGCGCGGCCGTACTTGCCGTCCTTCAGATCGATGTCGTGGATGATCTCGCCGATCGCGGCCAGTGCCGCATCGCCGAGATTCACGTGGCCGATCAGCACCTCGAAAGTGCAGCGGTCGCCCACGTGTGTGAACTCGCCCTCGAACATGTCGAAGCGCAGTTCGCCGGACTGCGGCGCATAGCCGGTGCCGGGCACGAACTTGAAGCGTGCGCCGGGATCGATGAAGCGGCGGATCAGCCATGCCGAGGCGATGCGATCGACCTGCACACCGTGGCGTGTCACCCACACGCGATCCTTCAGCGCCCCCATTTTGAGAGTGTCGCCAGGCGGCGGGGGGGCAGTCTTGCTGTCGGGCATATCGTCCCCTTCCTGTTTCAGCGCGGCCTCGAGACCCGAGACCAGGCCTTCGGCCGCCGCGCGCGCCTCGGCGCCGAAGAAATCGATCGCGACGACCGCATCGAGCTGCTTGCGCAGGCGTGCTGACTGCGTCGCCGAATCGGCCAACACATTGTCGGTCGGCTCGTCACGCAGCCGCGCCGCGACCTCGCGCGCTTCCGTGGCGATGCGCGTGTAATCCTCGTCGCGCGCCGCATCGAACAGTGCCTGCAATTCGGAATCGGACAGGCCTTCGACGAGCGCTGCCTCGCAGACGATCGCCTCGCCGTCGCTCTCGACGATCTCCTTGGCAAGCCAGGCGAAGTCCTCGCGCGTCTCGCCGTTCGCCGGCAGCGCATAGACCGAGCCCTTCACCGTCACCGCGCCCAGCGCCTGCAGGCGGCGCCACACCTTCACCCGCGCATATGCGGGTTTGGCGGGAAGCTGGTGGATCAGCATGAGCCAGCGCGGAGCCTCACTTATTGACATTGTTCACCTGTATCATGCTACAGATTGATAAAGCAACACTTGTATCATTTTCTTGTTGCGTCCCTGAATTATAAGGATATGTTGCCGGTGAAACGAGTGTATCACCGGAGGAATTCAATGCTTTTCCATGCCCGTCCCATCTCCTTCAAGCCGCCGCGCCTGAAAGGCCTGTCGCCGCGCCTGACGGCCAGCCACTACGAAAACAACTACGGCGGCGCGGTGCGCCGGCTGAACGCGATCCGCGGAGAACTCGCGGCTCTCGATCCTGCGGCGGCTCCTGGCTTTCGGCTCAACGGGCTGAAGCGCGAGGAGCTGATCGCGACCAACTCGATGATCCTGCACGAGGTCTTCTTCGACAGTCTCGGCGAAGGCGGCGGCGGCGATCCGACGGGAGCGCTCGCCGAGGCGATCGCGCGCGATTTCGGCTCGATCGCCAAATGGCGCGCCGAATTCGTCGCCATGGGCAAGGCGCTGGGCGGCGGCTCGGGCTGGGTGTTGCTGACGCGCTCGCCGCGCGACGGCGCCTTGAGCAACGTCTGGTGCGCCGATCACACGCACGGCATGGCCGGCGGCACGCCGATCCTGGCGCTCGACATGTACGAGCACGCCTATCACATCGACTTCGGCGCCAACGTCGGCGCGTATGTCGAGGCCTTCATGGCCAACATCTCCTGGGAACGCGTCGCCGCCCGCTTCGCGGGCAAGACCTTCGAGCCCAAGCCGCACACCGTCACGACGACGGCGGCGCGCGCCATGCTCGACGCCGATCCCAACCTCATTGTGATCGACGCCCGCCTCGCCCAGGACGCCACGACGGTTCCTGTTCGCCTGCGCAATGCCCGCCGGGCGCCGCCCGACAAGGTCGACGAAGTGGTCGCGTCGCTGCCGAAGGACGCCAAAGTTCTGGTCTATTGCGCCTGGGGCTTCGAGATCGGCGGCGACTGCGCCGCAAAGTTCCGCGACCGCGGCGTCGATGCCGTGGCCGTCGCCGGCGGCATCGGCGCCTGGCGCGCCGACGGCCTGCCGACCGAACGCCACACCGAAGGAGAGACGAAATGAAATGGGTCACCCGCGAACGACCGAAGATCGACCGCATCGCCTGCCCGTGGCTGATCACGCGCTTCATCGACAAGCAGCCGGAGTTTCTCTACGTGCCTGCCCACAAGGTGCTGTCGACGGCGAAGCAGACCGGCGCCGAGCCCTATGACATCCCCGGCGTGAAGTTCACGCATGTGGGCGATAAGTGCAGCTTCGACGCCTTCATCGCCGAGTAC
The DNA here is from genome assembly GCA_903839865.1 of Enhydrobacter aerosaccus. Taxonomy (GTDB): domain Bacteria; phylum Pseudomonadota; class Alphaproteobacteria; order Reyranellales; family Reyranellaceae; genus Reyranella; species Reyranella aerosaccus_A. The sequence goes on from CAIMEE010000047.1 coordinate 3,769, forward strand.
AAACTCGATGCACCGGGCCTCGGCACGCTGGCCGACATCGTGCGCGGCGCCGACACGTCGCGGCTCGACCTCACGCCGCAGTCGTCGGGCCTGTTCGCGATCTCGCTCGGGCTCAGCCACATGCATTCCGACGACCACGAGATGCTGAAGCACGGCATGGTGATGTACGACGCGCTCTACGCCTGGTGCCGCAGCCTGACCGGCGAGACGCACAACTGGCCGCCGAAGATGGTCTGAGGCAATCGTGACCGGCACCGCCGTGAATCCCGCCTCGCCTGCCGCCGCGCGCACGCGCCTTCCGTGCCCGCCTGAGGCAACCCCTTGACCCCGAAACTCATCGGCCATGTCGATCTGCCTGAACACATGGCGACGGGCGGCTTCGATCATGCTGCCGTCCACGCCGCGAGCGGCCATGTCTATGTCGCGCACACGGCCAACGATGCGGTTGACGTGTTCGACGCGCAGAGCTTCCTGTTCTCCATTCCCGGTCTTCCCGGCGTTGCCGGTGCGCTGGTGAGCGACGAAGCCAATCTCATCTGCTCGTCGAACCGGAGCGAGAACACCGTCGGTATCTTTGCGCCGGGGCCCAATCCCGCAGTCGTCAAGGTTGCGGTCGGCGCCGCGCCCAACGGGCTTGCCTACGATCCCGGCCGCAAGCTCCTGCTGGCAGCCGGTCTTGCCACGATCACGACGGTGGACGTCGACGGCCGCGCGCCACGCGCGACGTTCGACGCGCCGGGCCGCACGCGCTGGACGGTCTTCGACGAGGTGGCCGGGCTCTTCTACATCAACGTGATGAACCCGGCGGTGATCGCCGTTGTCGACGCGCGCAAGCCCGACCGGCTCGCCCACATGTTCGCCGTTCCCGCGGCCGGGCCGCACGGTCTCGACTTCGATCCCGATACGGGCCGGTTGTTCTGCGCCTGTGACGCCGGCCGGCTGTTCGCGCTCGACGCCACCAGTGGAAGAATCCTGGGCGAGGCGAAATTAAGCGGCACGCCGGACGTCATCTGGTTCCATCGCCGACTGCAGCAGCTCAATGTCGCCGTCGGCGATCCCGGGGTGGTCGACGTGTTCGAGACGCGCAGCCTTACGCG
>CAIMEE010000048.1 GCA_903839865.1 Enhydrobacter aerosaccus
GAAGAAGAAGAAGAAGACCTAGAGGTCCCTCGCTACGCTCGGGATGACAACATTTCCGGGGCGAGCGCACTGCGCCATTATCAATGGAGCTGTCATCCCGAGCGGAGCTAGGGATCCTTAGTCTGTGCGAATGCGAATCTCCGATGGCGCGGGGATTCTCTTAAGTGGCGAGAAGTCGACCTTCCACACATCAAGCTCAAACAGACGGCCATCTTGATCGAGATTTACGGTTACAGAGACAATCACCCCGTCGGCATCTGAGAACGTCGCCTCTTGAATTTTCTTGCCGAAACGACGTTGCCCCGAGGAAGGTTGAACGAAGCTCAAGCTGCCCATTCCTCCATCTGCCATTTCCTCGACCAAAATCGTGTCTAGGCTTTCAAAACCAAGCGCCTCCGCAGAAAGCCCCAGTATCATCTTTGAGATGAGCGCTTTCTCCTCGTCCTTAAGATGGCGCATGAACGATGCTCCTAGCCCTGGCTGAGCTTCTCCAGCGCCTCGCCGCTCAAGCGATAGGGCAGCCAGTTCCTGATCCATTTGAAGCCGATCTTCTCGTAGAAGCCGCGTGCCGGATTCCAGTCGAGCACGTTGAGGTCGATGCGCTTGTAGCCGCGGCCCTTGCATTCCTGTGCGAGCGCGATCATGAGCGCCCGCGCGACACCGCCGCGACGGGCTTCGGGCACGACCCAGATGTCCTCGATGAAGATGCCGCGCGCCGCCGTCCAGACCGAATAATTGAAGGTGTAAAGCGCGAAGCCGACCGGTTTGCCGCCCTGCTCGGCGATCAAAGCCGCGAACTGCGGATTCTTGCCAAAGCCGTCACGCGCCAGAGTTTGCGGTGTCGACGTGACGGCGTGCGGCTCGTCCTCATAGATCGACAGATCGATGGAGAAGCGATGCAGGAGGTCGACATCGTCGACGGTGGCCACGCGAACAATAACGTCAGACGGCAAGGAAGCCTCCATCGACCGCCAGGATGGCGCCCGTCACGTAACTTGCCGCATCCGAGCACAGGAACACCACCGGTCCCGCGAGCTCCTCGGGCTGCCCCGCACGCTTCATCGGCACGTGATTGAGGAAGGCCTGGAGCTTCGCCGGATCGGCACGCGTCGGCTCGGTCATGGCGGTCTCGATGAGTCCCGGCGCCAGAGCGTTCACGCGGATGCCGTCGACCGCGAGTTCGGCCGCCAGCGCGCGCGTGAACTGGGCGAGCGCGCCCTTCGAGACCGGATAGGAGCCGGTGCCCATGCCGACGACAAAGGAATTGATCGAGGCGATGTTCACGATCGTGCCCTTCGTCAGCTTGAGCTGGTCCATGAAGGCCATCGTGACGTTGAACGGCCCCTGGACATTGACCTCCATGGTCTTTTCCCAGCGCTCGCGGCCGTCCGGCGCCACCAGCGGCCCGCGCAGGAAAATGCCGGCGTTGTTCACCAGAATGCGGATCGGATCGACCAGCAGGGCGATGTCGGCCGCGAGCTTGGCGCAGGCCTCCGCGTCGGTGACGTCGAGCTGGTAGCTGCGCGCCTCGCCGCCCGCCTTCACGATGGCATCGGCGATGGTGCGGGCACCCTCCTTGTCGATGTCGGTCACGATCACCCTGGCGCCGGCCGCCGCCAGCCCTTGCGCGATCGCAGCCCCGTTGCCGTGGCCCGCGCCAGTGACCAGCGCCAGACGGCCCGTCAGTGTGTCCTTCATGTTGATGCCGCCGCCTCCTTGAGTGCCTCGCGGATCACCGCTTCGTCGCCGATGTGATTGACCAGCAGCAGGATCAGCCGCGCATCGAAGGCGCGCGCCGCCTCCTCGTCGAGCCCCTTATGGGCGTCGATGATGGCGTTGTAGACCTCGTCGGGTCGCGCCAGGTTCAAGGCTCTCCGAAGCATGCTTACTCCTTACCCATCGCGTGATTGAGCGCCGTCGCGATCGCCGAGGGATCGAATGTCCTCCAGCGCGCGGCCACGTAACGGTCCGGCCGGATCAGATAGGTCGTGCCCGGACGGGCATCGTAGCGCTGCCACGCCAATCCCTCGCCGTCGACTGACACCAACGTCGCTGCTTTGGGCACTGTTCCGCCAGGGCCGAAGGACACCACCGTGAAATCGCGGCCGATGCGATCGATAAGCCAGCCGCCCCCCAGCGGCGCGTCGAGCATGGCCCGGCCGGGCGGCGGTCCACCGCGCCAGTCTGTGTCGACGTCCGGCGTGTCGAGGGGCGAGCCGGTATGCGCCGTCGGTACGGACAGGCGGCCGCTGTTGATCAGGGCGCGCGCGAACGGGAAATCGCGCGCCAGCGACAGGGTAGCGTCGCGGAAAAGGCGCGAGGCTGGAAACTTGGGCGTGATGAAGTCGGTGGCGCGGGTCGAGTTCAGGATGTTCTCGTTCGAGGCTGCGCGGCGCTCGCTGCAATCGCTGTCGAGCAGCCGCGCCGGCGCGTCGCCCGCCAGCACCGCCGCCAGCTTCCACGCGAGATTGTCGGCGTCGGCCACGGCGGCATTGCCGCCGCGCGCGCCAAACGGCGAGACGACGTGAGCGGCGTCGCCCACGAAGATCGTTCGGCCATGAACGAACCGCTCCATCATCCGGCAGGTGAAGGTGTAGACGCTGGTCCATTCGTGCTCCCAGCGCGCGTTGGGCCCGAACATCTGGCGCAGGCGGCGATCGATGTTCTCGTGCTTCTTCTCTTCCTCCGCATCGGCATCCCGGCCGAGTTGGAAGTCGACCCGCAGGACATCGTCGGCCTGGCGGTGCAACAGCACCGAGTTCGTCGGATGGAACGGCGGGTAGAACCAGAAGCGCCGTTCCTTGGGCATTTCGCCCTTCAATCGGATGTCGGCGATCAGGAACTGGTCGTGGAACACCTCGCCCGGATACGGCAGGCCCAGCATGTGGCGCACGGGGCTGCGTACGCCGTCGCAGGCGACCAGCCATTCGGTGTCGAGCGTGTAAGGTCCATCGGGCGTTTCCACCTCGACCGAGACGCCGTCGTTGCGCGGCGTGACGCCCGTCACCTTGTTGCGATGGCGCAACTCGATCAACGGTTCGGCAGCGCAGCGCTCATAGAGGAATTCCTCGACGTAGTACTGCTGCAGGTTCACGAAGGCCGGGAATTTCTGGCCGGTTTCGGGCTGCAGGTTGAAGCGGTAGATTGGCTTGTCGCGAAGATAGACCTCGCCCTGCTCCCAGGTGATGCCTTTCTCGACCATGCGGCCCGCGATGCCGAAACGGTCCCAGATCTCGAGGCTGTGTTTGGCCTGGCAGATCGAGCGGCTGCCCAGGCTCACCGTGTCGTCCTCGTCGAGCACGACCGACGGCACACCGCGCGCGGCGAGCGACAGGGCAAGCGTCGGTCCGGCCATGCCGGCGCCGACGATCACGACCGGGCGGCGCTGCCCTTTGGCATCGAGCTCGGACGGCCGGCGGTAGGGATAGGAGCGGTACGCGTAGGAGCCCACCGGATCACGCGCTCTTCTCCAGTGCCGCCCACATCTCGACGTCGCGCTCAGCGGTCCAGATGCGCGGATGGTCGAGCCCCTTGGCCTCGTCGTAGGCACGGCTCACATCAAACGGCATGCAGTGTTCGAAGATCACCCAGTTGCCGTAACGCGGCTGCATCGCGGCCATCGCCTTGTCGTAGGCAACCTTGAGCGAATCGCCGGCCTGAGCCGAGGCCGACACCGCCTTGTATAGATCGGCCAGGAACTGCTGTGTTCCGGCAATGCCTTCTTCCACGGCCCGTTCGCCGTGCAGCGCCTCGCCTCGGCCCGGCACCAGCGCCTCGGCCTTGAGGTCACGCAGCTTCTGCAGGGTCTCGGGCCAGTCCTTGTAGTGGGCGTCGCCGCAGTAGGGCGTGGCGCCGTACTCCACGAGATCGCCGCTGAAAAGCGTGCGCTCCTCCGGCAGCCAGACGATCGTGTCGCCCTTGGTGTGACCACGGCCGGCATGGATGATGTCGACCTGCAGCTTGCCCAGCCAAAGGGTCATGCGGTCGCCGAAGGTGATCGTGGGCCAGGTCAGGCCCGGGATCGTCTCGGCCGCCTGGAACAGGCGCGGGAAGCGCTGCAGCTCGGACTTGTAGTCCTGCGCGCCGCGCTCGACGATCATGTCGCGCGTCGCCTCGCTGCAAATGATGTGCTGCGCCTCGTAGCCCGATGCGCCCAGCACACGCACGGCGTGATAATGCGAGAGCACGACGTACTTGATCGGCTTGTCCGTCACGGTGCGGATATGCTCGATCACGGTCTGCGCCATCTTGGGCGTAGCCTGCGCATCGATCACCATCACCGCGTCGTCGCCGACCACGATCCCGGTGTTGGGATCGCCCTCGGCCGTGAAGGCATAGGCGTGCTCGGAAAGGCGGCTGAAGGTGATCTTCTTCTCAGCCATGTCCGCCTGGGAGGCGAAGGCTCGTGCCATTGGTGTTTCCCCTTATTGTCTTCCTGATCGGTCAGTCGAGGCCGTACTTGTGATAAGTGCCGCGGTCTCCGGTGCGCACCTTGACCTCGAAAGCGTCGCTGTCGCGCTCCATGCGAAGGGCAATCGTCGTCCCCGCCGGTCCTCTGGCCCACAGCTTCCTGTAGAAATCCGCTACGTCGTCCAGCACGTCTCCGTTTAGCGCCTGCAGGATGTCGCCGCGCTGCAGGCCGGCGCGATCGGCCGGGCCGCCATCGGAAATGCCGCCGATTACGAGCTCGCCGCGGTGCTCGACCGTGTAGAGGCCGAGCCACGGGCGCGGCGGTGTCGAGATGCCGCCGGTCTGCACCAGCTCCTCGAAGATCGGCTTCAGCCGGTTGATCGGCACATACATGTTGCCCGGGAAGGCCGGCGAGCCCGGACCGAGCGCTTCCTGCACCAGGAGAGAGCCGACGCCCAGCAACGAGCCATCGGGACCGACCAGCGCCGAGCCGCCCCACAGCGGATAGGCCGGCACGGTGAAGATCGCGTTGTCGAGGAGGTACTCCCAATAGCCCGCGAACTCGCGGCGGCCCGCAACCTTGACCTTGAGCGCCGCCTTCTCCCCGCCCGTGCCCGCGACATAGGCCTCGCTCCGCAGCCCGAGGCTGTCGGAATCGCCGAAGCGCATCGGCTTCACCTTGGGCGGCACGGTCGTGCGCACCAGGCCGAAGCCGCTTTCGTAGTCGGAGCCCACGATCGTGGCCGGCAGTTCGCGGCCGTCATTGTCGGTGATGGTGACGGTGTCGGCTTCCATGATCAGATAGCCAATGGTCAGGATCAGCCCTTCGTCGTCGATGATGGTGCCGTGGCCTTCGCGCTCGGAGCCCAGGGTCTTGGCCGAGCGGCGGCTCTGCGGGATCGTCGTCTGGACGCCGACAACGGCGGGAAGCACGTCCATCACCGCGCGCGGCAGGCTCGAGCTGCCGGGCTGGACCGACTCGATACCCTCTCCCATGCCATGACTTGCGCCATTGCCGGAGCCGTTCGCCGAACCGTTCAACCCTCGGGCCATGCGCACTCCTTACGGTTACTCACCGGTGTACATTGCGGCTTGTCAGCGAAGGATAGGCGTACGGCGCTGCGATTGCTATATGACCGTGCATGGCGCCCCCCGCCGATCCGTTCGAAATCACCGACGAGCCCGCTCCGGCTGCCCTTCAGCCGGCGCGACGCCCCGTTGTATCCACAGCCTATCTCGATGGGCTGAACGAGGAGCAGCGCAAGGCCGTCACCCACGACAGCGGCCCCCTACTGGTGTTGGCCGGCGCCGGGACCGGCAAAACGCGCGTTCTGACCACACGGATTGCCCATCAGTTGATCACCGGCCGCGCCCGCCCGGCGCAGGTCCTCGCCGTCACCTTCACCAACAAGGCCGCGCGCGAAATGCTCGAGCGGGTGGCCAGCCTGATCGGCGGCGCCGCCGACGGCATGTTCCTCGGCACGTTTCATTCAATAGGCGTGCGAGTTCTTCGCCGTCACGCCGAGTTGATCGGGCTCAAGAGCAATTTCACTATTCTCGATACCGACGACCAGACGCGGCTGATCAAGCAGCTGCTGCAGGCCGAGGGCGTGGACGACAAGAAATGGCCGGCGCGCGTGCTCTCGGGAATCATCCAGCGCTGGAAGGACCGCGCTCTGACGCCGGAGAAAGTCTCGGGCGAGGAGGCGGGCGAGTTCGCCAACGGCAAGGCCGCCGAGATCTACAAGCAGTACCAGACGCGCCTGCAGGAGGTGAACGCCGTCGATTTCGGCGATCTCATCATGCACTGCGTCACGCTATGGCAGACCCATCCCGACGTGCTCGAGATTTATCACCGCCGCTTCCGCCACATCCTGGTCGACGAATACCAGGACACCAACGTGGCGCAGTATCTGTGGCTCAGGCTCTTGGCGCAGGGAACGCAGGACGTCTGCTGCGTCGGCGACGACGACCAGTCCATCTATGGCTGGCGCGGCGCGGAGGTCGGCAACATCCTTCGCTTCGAGAAGGATTTCCCCGGCGCCACCATCGTTCGCCTGGAGCGCAACTACCGTTCAACTCCGCACATACTGGCCGCCGCCTCGCACCTGATCTCGCACAATGAAGGCCGCCTCGGCAAGACGCTGTGGACCGACCTCAAGGAGGGTGAGCGCATCTCGCTCAAGGGTGTTTGGGACGGCGACGAGGAAGCCCGCACGATCGGCGAGGAGATCGAGGCGCTGCAGAGGGACAAGCACAAGCTCAGCCAGATCGCGATCCTCGTGCGTGCCGGCTTCCAGACCCGCGAGTTCGAGGAACGGTTCATCACGCTGGGCCTGCCCTATCGCGTGATCGGCGGACCTCGCTTCTACGAACGCGCCGAAGTTCGCGACGCGATGGCCTATTGCCGCGTCATCGTCCAACACGATGACGATCTCGCCTTCGAGCGCATCTACAACACGCCGCGCCGAGGCCTCGGCGATTCGGCGCTGCGGACGCTCCGCGTCATCCAGCGCGCGAACAAGGTCTCGCTGTTCGAGGCCACGCGGCGCGCCCTCGAGACCGACGAGTTGAAGGGACGCCAGCGCAAATCGCTCGGTGACCTGATCAAGAACTTCGAACGCTGGCGCGCCATGCTCGACGGCATGAGCCACATCGAGGTGGTGGAAACCATGCTCGACGAATCGGGCTACACCGACATGCTGCGCCTCGACCGTTCGCCCGAGGCCGAGGGCCGGTTGGAGAATCTCAAGGAACTCACCAATGCGCTGCAGGAGTTCGACAGCCTGCCAGCGTTCCTCGAGCACGTGGCGCTGCTTACGGACACCGCCGGGAAAGCCGGCAGCGACATGGTGAGCATCATGACGCTCCATGCCGCCAAGGGCCTCGAGTTCGACACCGTCTTCCTGCCGGGCTGGGAAGAAGGCCTGTTCCCCAACCAGCGCGCGCTCGACGACAAGGGCCTGTCGGGCCTCGAGGAAGAGCGGCGGCTGGCCTATGTCGGGCTGACGCGTGCGCGCAAGCGGGCCTATGTTTCGTTCGCCGCCAACCGGCGCATCTTCAACCAGTGGCAGGCCGCGATCCCATCGCGCTTCCTGAACGAATTACCCAAGGATCGCCTGGCCGAAAGCAGCGACGCCGGCCTCTACGCCACCTACTCCGCCGGCCATCACGGCGGCCTGCGCGACCAGGCGAGCGGCTTCGACTACGAGAGCCTGGGTGTGCATGGCCGCGGCCGCACGCGCTGGCGCGACGAGACGCTCGACGACCGCCGCGCCGTTGAAGGCGACAAGCCGGACCTCTCGATCGGCCAGCGGGTCTTCCATCAGAAATTCGGCTACGGCCGCATCGTGGCCGTCGACGGCAACAAGCTCGACATCGAGTTCGAGAAAGCGGGCCAGAAGAAGGTCCTGGACAGTTTCATCGAGGCGGCCTGAGGACGGCATGGGGAGCAGCTGGACGGCCTGGCGGAATGTGCCCGCCGCGCAACGCCTGAGCGAAGAGCAGGCGCTGGAACATTTGGCCGAGGATGGCTTCGTCGTCACCAGCCGCGAAGTCTCGCGCGACGGACCATGGCGCATCGAAATCTTCGGCGAAGGCGAGCGCCCCGCATTGCACGGCGCATGGACGTGGGAGGAGCTGCCGGACAGGGATTGGGTCGCCGAGAACCAGCGCTCTTTCCGTCCCTTTCAGGTTGGCCCGTTCTGGGTGCACCCCTCTCACGTTGCCGACGGCATTCCGCGCGATCTCCTCCCTCTCAGGATCGACGCCGGTCTTGCCTTCGGCACGGGCACGCATGCCACGACGCGCGGCTGCCTCGAGATGCTGGCGACGCTCGATCCGGCCGAGACGAAGAATACCGTCGACGTCGGCTGCGGAAGCGGCATCCTGGCGATCGCGGCAGCAAAGCTCTGGAAGCGTCCCGTGCTGGGCGGCGACAATGATGCCGAAGCCGTCGACGTGGCGATCGAGAATGCCGGATTGAACGGAGTAGCGCCGCTCTGCCACTTCGTCACCTCGAGCGGTCTCGAAGCGCCAGAGCTGGCCAAGCGCGCACCCTACGACCTGATCATCGCCAACATCCTGGCCGGACCGCTGACCGGTCTGGCAGACCCTTTCGCCGCTGCAACCGGCGCCGGTGGATGCGTCCTGCTGAGCGGCTTGCTGGTCGAACAGGCCGAACTGATCGTCGCGACCTATGCGCGGCGCGGCTTCGCCTTCGAGCGCCGGATCGATCTCGAGACCGGCGGCGCGTGGTGGCGCACGCTTCTCCTGCGCAAGGACTGAGCGCAAACGAAAAGGGCCGGCTTTCGCCGGCCCCTTGTACGCTTACGCTTACGCTACGCTACTACTCTACAAACGCTTACGCCCGGCCAGCCCAGAAGATCGCGGGGCCGGCGTTGCGGTTCGCCGCCTCGACGGGAGCGGTATGGGTCGTGAACTCCGGCGCGACACCCTCGGACGCGGCCTCGCGGACGGCATACGAGATGTCGGCGCGGCACAAGCCGAGGTCGGCCAGTTCGCGGTCGCTCATGCGGAACAGCTGGGCCTCGGCGGCACGCAGCTTGAAGTTGGCCTTCAAGGCGGCGGCGCCGTTCTTGTACCGGCCGCCCACCCACAGGATGGCGTCGGTCAGCAGGTTCGCAATCATCTGAGAGCGCGCGTATCGCGCGTTCAGCTCCAGACGCTGGCGGTCCTCGTGGCTAAAACCGGTCTTGGCAACGTTTCCCCCCGCCGGCGCAGTTTCGCTAGTCAGATCTTTAAAGATCACAATCGGCTGGGTCATCATGGAAAGCTCCTCTATTTGTGCAGCGCAACGCTTGTGCTGCAGTGCACTAAGCAAATATAACGCCTTGAGTTACAACGATAAGAACCTCCTTCGGCATCCTGCTATGCATCAAATGCATGAGGGCCAATAAATTGGCATTTCGCACTTGCGGGAGAACTATTATTGCGCAGATTGCCTCTCCCAAGGGCGATCGATAGGGTCCATTTATTCCCCATGCCTCCTGCCCCAAATTCGCTACCCGTCGACGTCCTCCATCTCCTGCGCCAGCGCGGCCGTGAACTGGCCCCGGCGGACCTCGATTCCCTGATGCGCGGTGTGGCCGCCGCCCCGGAAGGGCTGGCCGGGCCCGAGTGGATCGAGCTGATTGCTCCCGGTATCGACCTTGGGGCTGATGCCGAATTGACCAACGCGCTCACAAAATGGCGCGACGAGCTGGCCCGGGCCGACGACGGGCTCGAGGACTCGCCCGCCCCGGCGTCGCGTCTCGCGGCCCTGCGCGCCGAACTGAAGCAGCGCGGGCTCGACGGATTCGTCGTTCCGCGCGCCGACGAGCATCAGGGTGAGTATGTGCCACGCCGCTCGCAGCGACTGGGCTGGCTCACCGGCTTCGGCGGCTCGGCGGGCATGGCGATCGTGCTCGCGGAGAAGGCCGCGATCTTCATCGACGGCCGCTACACGCTCGCGGTTCGCGGGCAGGTCGACACAGCTTCCTTCGTGCCTCACCAGATTCCCGACGAATCGCCTGACGCCTGGATCGCGGTCAACCTCCCCCAGGGCGGCAAACTGGGCTTCGATCCGTGGCTGCAGACGGTCGACGGCTACGACCGTTTCGCCCGTGCCGCCCAGCGCGCCGGCGGCAGCTTCGTGCCCGTCGAGTCCAATCCAGTCGACGCCGTATGGCGGGGGCGACCAGCTGCACCGCTGGCGCCGGTGCTGCCGCATCCAATCGAGTTCTCGGGAGAGTCGAGCGAGGCGCGCCGCAAGCGCATCGCCGAGATCGTGAAAAGCAAGGGTGCCGACATGGCGCTGTTGACCGCCCCCGACTCGATCGCCTGGTTGCTGAACGTGCGCGGCGGCGACGTCCCGCGCACGCCCTTCGCGCTGGGCTTCGCTCTGTTGCATGCAGACGGCCACGTCGACCTATACATGGATCGCCGCAAGATCCCGGACCGGACCGTGGCGTGGCTTGGCAACGCGGTCACGCTCGCGCCGCCAGAGGAACTCGGCCCCGCGCTCGACACGATGGGCCAAATGAACAAGCGCGTTCTGGTCGAGACCGCGACGGCGCCCTACTGGGCCGCGACGCGCCTGCAGGCCGCCGGTGCGACCCTGGTGCGCGACGCGGATCCCGTGGCACTGCCCAAGGCCTGCAAGAACGCCGTCGAACTGGAAGGTGTCCGGGTCGCGCATCGCCGAGACGGAGCCGCCGTCAGCAAATTCCTGGGCTGGCTCGGCCGGGAATCCAGGACCGGCAAACTACGGGAAATCGAGGTGTCCGACCGGCTGCAGAAGATGCGCGAGGAGACCGGCAAGCTGCGCGATCTGTCGTTCGATACCATCTCCGGCGCAGGCCCCAACGGTGCGATCGTGCATTACCGCGCGGCGCCCGCGACCGAACGCACGCTCGAACCGGGTTCCCTCTATCTCGTCGATTCGGGCGGCCAGTATCGCGACGGCACAACGGACATCACCCGCACCGTCGGCATCGGCACTCCGACTCCCGAGATGAAAGACCGCTTCACGCGCGTGCTGAAGGGCCATATCGCCTTGGCGACCGCGCGCTTTCCCGTAGGCACGACGGGCTCGCAGCTCGACGCCCTCGCACGATATTCTCTGTGGCAGGCCGGCCTCGACTACGACCATGGCACCGGCCACGGCGTCGGCGCCTATCTCTCGGTGCACGAAGGCCCGCACCGCATCTCGAAGGTGGCGAGCGCGGTGGCGCTTCAGCCCGGCATGATCGTCAGCAACGAGCCCGGTTACTACAAGACCGGCGCCTACGGCATCCGCATCGAGAACCTGGTCGCAGTGAAGGAAGCCC
>CAIMEE010000049.1 GCA_903839865.1 Enhydrobacter aerosaccus
CTCGGCCTGTGCCATCGCCATGCCGGCCGACATGCCGCTCGACCGCGCCTGCCTGATCGGCTGCGGCGTGATGACGGGCGTGGGCGCCGCGCTCAACATCGCGCAGCTGGGCTATGGCGAGAGCGTGATGGTGATCGGCTGCGGCGCGGTCGGACTTTCCGCCGTCCAGGGCGTGCGGATGGCGGGCGCCGGCACCATCGTTGCCGTCGATCGCAACCGCGAGCGGCTGGCGATGGCGCGCACCATGGGCGCCACCCATACCGCCGCCGTGCCCGACGAGGATGCGGTCGCGGTTGCGAAGGGCGCCACCCAGGGCCGTGGCGTCGATTGCGTGCTCGAATCGGCGGGCAACGGACCCGCCTTCCGCCTCTCCGCCGAGGCCTGCCGGACCGGTGGACAAATCGTATGGCTGGGCAAGACCGGCGTGAACGAGGACGTGTCCTTCCGCTGGGGCTCGCTGATGGGCGAGAAGCGGATCGTCCGCAGCTCCTACGGCGGCGCGCGGCCCAACCGGGATTTCCCCATGCTGGCAAAGGCTTATCTGGCCGGGAAGCTCGACCTAGACTCCTATGTCACGGCCCGCATCGGCTTGGGCGACATCAACCAGGGTTTCGCCGATCTCAAGGCGGGCAAGGGCATCCGGTCGGTCATCCAGTTTTGACCCAATGACATGCCACTGATATATCAGTGGCGCACCCGCAGGAGACGATCCATGGAACTCAGCGCCACCAGCATGTCCGACCGGCAGCGGAAATACCGCGAGACCTACCGGCAGCGCGTGACCGGCTGGTACAATGGCTGGCTCCATATCGCGCTGATCTACACGATCGGCTTCACCGAGCTCTACATCTACACCGCCAACCTGAAGAACGTGACGGCGCTGGAGTGGCTCACCGTTCCGGTCACCTTCCTGTTCTGCAACTTCTTCGAATGGTGGCTGCACCGGTATGTCATGCACCGCCCCTCGACCAACGCCCTTTTCCGCGCGGTCTACAATCGCCACACGCTGATGCATCACCAGTTCTTCACCGAGAACGAGATGCGTTTCGCCGATCATCTCGACTATCGCGTGACCTTCTTCCCGCCCTATGCGCTGGCCGCCTTCACGCTGATGTCGATCCCGGGGGCGATCGTGTTCGGCTTCCTGTTCGGCGCCAACGTCGGCTGGCTGTTCATCACCACGACCACGACGCTCTATCTCACCTACGAATTCATGCACTACTGCTGCCACGTGAACGACAACGTCTTCGTGCGCAACATGCCGTTCGTGAACACGCTGCGCCGCCACCACACCGCCCACCATGCCCAGTCGATCATGATGGAGCGCAACATGAACCTCACCTTCCCGGTGATGGACTGGGCGTTCGGCACCTCCGACCTCAACCGCGGCCTGCTCGGCACGCTGTTCAACGGCTACAACACGGCATTCGTGAAGACCGACATGCGCCAGACCGCGCGCACGCCGCGTCCGCGCCTGCAGCCCGCCGAGTAGGCGATCATGCCGTTCCGCGTAAAATTTCCCCTCACCCTGATGGTGGCGCTCGCGGCGGTCGCGGGCTGGTTCTACATGCGCGCCATCGGCCAGACCGGTCCGCAGTGGGCCATCACTTTCCTCGGACCTTTCATGGTCGTGGCCCTCTGGATCTTTCCCGAGGTGGCCAAGAAGTGAAGACCCCAGAAGGCAAGACATACGTCGGCGACCGTACGATCGACGGCATCCAGGTCACCGTCGACGACAGCCCCCTAGAGCCGCGCACCGACCTCAAGGCCTATTCGAAGAACGGCTTCGAATGGAGCTACGAGGGACCCGAACCGCGCCAGTTGGCCTTCGCCCTGCTGATGGACCATCTCGGCGATCCCGCCCGCGCCGCCGCTCTCGACGAAAGCTTCATGCGCGAGATGGTGGCCAACTTCGCCAACACCTGGGAACTGACTTCGGCCGACATCGAAGCTGCGCTGGCCTAGGCAACCAAACCGCGCGGGCCGGCGTTGATCGGTCATGGCCAACCCCCGCCTCCTCCTGCCGCTGCTCGCTGCCTTGGCCCTGGGCGCGTGCTCGGTTCAGGACACCACCTCCGCGTACACGATAGATGAGCCGGCCGCGCCTTCGACGCTCGACGGCACCTGCGCCGGCGTCGCCGACACCGGCGATATTTACCGCTACTGCATGGAGTACGGACCGCAGCAGGCCCTAGCCGCCGAGAAGCACTTCGGAGGCTAGGTCGGGTACCTGCTGGCGCTGAGGCCTTCCCAGAGCATGTCGGGACCCGCCTTGGCATAGGCCGCGCCGATCTTCTCGCCCCAGAAACTCTCCGAGCCGAAATCGCGGCGCCAGACCCAGAGGCGGCGCGTGTAGTGATGCAGGATGTGTTCGTGCGTGAACCCCATCGCGCCCATCGACTGGTGCGAGATGGCGGCGATGCGGTGCGCGAAGTCCGAGCACTGGCTCTTGGCCGCCGCGATCGAGAAGCGGCCGCCCGCCTCCAGCCCGCCCTCGTCGGCATCGCGTGACGCCGCCTCGGCCGAGGCGATGGTCGCCGCCACGCAGCTCGCGAGTTCGGCCAGCATGTGCTGGATCGCCTGGAAGGTCGAGATCGGCTTGCCGAACTGAACGCGCTGCTTCGAATACTCCGCCGCCGTCGCCAGGATGCGGTCGCCTGCGCCCGCCATCTGCATGGACCGCATCAGCGCCGCCAGCTCGAAGGCGCGCTCGGCGCTCACTGCCGAGGCGCCGCTGAACTCGACCGTGGCATTGTCGAAGCTCACCTGGCCGTAGGGCTCGCCCGCATGGCTGGGCGTGCTCTCGACCCTGGCGCCCGACGCCGGCACGACAACCAGCGTGCGATCGACCACGACCACGAACCGTTGGACCACCGTCGCGAAGGGCACGCGCGCAACCTTGCCACTCAGGCGATTGCCCGAAAGCTTGAGGTCGCCCAGGGCCAGCGTCGCGGGGCCGGGTTTCGGCGTACCGCCCGCCGCGCCGATCAGCAGATTCGATAGCGCCGTTTCCGCTAGCGGTACCGGCACCGCGTGCTCGCCCGCCAGCCGCAGCAACGCCAGCATGTCGGCCAGCGTGCCGCCGACGCCGCCCTTGTCCTCGGCCACCGCGATCAGCGGCAGGCCCATCTCCTCGATTTCCTTCCAGAGATCGGCGGGCCAGACGCCCTTCTCGACATTGTTCACCACCGCGCGGTCGCAACGCTCCGTGAAGAAGCGCCCGGCGGTCTCGAGCAGCATGTCGCGTGTTTCCTTGTCCATGCTAGTCTCCTTCACCGCAGTCCGAGGCCGCGGGCGACGATGCCGCGCAGGACCTGGGTCGTGCCGCCCTGGATGGTGTAGCTCGGCGCCATCATCGTCGCGTACTGGGCGATATCGAGGAAGTCGGCCATGTCGTCGTCGGTCGTGGCGTCGGACTCGGCGATCACCCGCGCGACTTCGGGCAGGTCCTGCTGGTAGATCGTGCCAAGATCCTTCACCAGCGCGGCCTCGATGGCGGGCGACTTGCCGCCCTGCATCATGCCGGCGACGGCAACCGACATCTGGCGCAGGGTCCACAGCCGCGCGATCAGGCGGCCCAGGATCGATGCCGCGCGACCGGAGGGGTTGCGCCCCAGCACGCGCACCAGCTCGCGCAGCACGTAGAAATTTTGCATGAAGCGCTCGGGACCCGAGCGCTCGAACGCCAGCTCGCTCGTGACCTGCAGCCAGCCGTCGCCCTCGTTGCCGATCAGGCAACTCTCGGGAATGAAGGCGTCGTTGAACGTGACCTCGTTCCAGTCGTGCCGGCCGGCGAGATTGATGATCGGCCGGATGGTGACGCCCGGCGTCTTGAGATCGACCAGCAGCTGGCTCAACCCCTTGTGGCGATCGCCGTGCTGGCCCGAGGTGCGCACGAGGGTGATGCAGTAATGGTTGCGATGGGCGCCCGAGGTCCAGACCTTGGTGCCGTTTACGCGAAATCCGCCCGGCACCGGCTCGGCCCGCGTGCGCACCGACGCGAGGTCGGAGCCCGAATCGGGCTCGCTCATGCCGATCGAAAAGAAGCATTCGCCCGCGGTGATCCTGGGCAAAATCGCCTGGCGCTGCTCCTCGCTGCCGAAGCGCAGCAGCAGCGGACCGGACTGGCGATCGGCCACCCAGTGCGCGCCGGCAGGAGCGCCGTTGCCCAGCAGCTCCTCTGTCACGACATAGCGTTCGAGGAAGCTCTTCTCCGAACCGCCGTACTGCTTGGGCCAGGTGATGCCGATCCAACCCTTCTTGCCCAGCGCGCGGCTGAATTCCGGCGAGGCCGTATTCCAGCTCGCGAAGCGATCCTCCGTCTTTATCTTTGGCACGATGTCCTTGAGGAAGGCGCGCACGTCCAAGCGCAGCGCCTCGGCTTCGGGTGGCAGGTGGAAGGGTGGGAATTCCAGCTTGGGGATGGACATCTTGATTCTCTGTTTGAAGGTCTCAATCTCTGTCGGGTAATCCTAGGATGCGCAATACAGGAGTTTCGACCGTCGAATGCCCCGCCGATCCCCCCGCCTGCCGCCGCTCCTGGCGGAATTCGACGACGAAGAACGAGAGGCCGTCCTGGCCGCCAACCGGGCCTTCTACAAGGCCTTCAACGAGCGCGACGCCGACGCGATGGAAACCCTGTGGGCGCCGACCGGCACCATGATCTGCCTGCATCCCGGCCAGGCGCCGCTTACCGAGCGCGCCGACATTATCGCAAGCTGGCGCGGAATTCTGCAGCACCCGCAGTCGCCCAAGGTGCGCTTCACCGACGAACTGGTGATCGGCCGCCCGGGCCTCGCTCTCGTGATGTGCCGCGAAATCCTGGCCGAGGGCCAGTTGATGGCAACGAATAGCTTCGTCCGCCTCGGCGACGGCTGGCACATGGTCGGCCATCACTCGGGCCAGGTTCCGGCCGTCGAGCGCACGCGCCCGGTGCCCACCGCCGCTTCCGCCACCCCGCCGCGCGATCGTCGCAAGCTTCACTGAAAGATTACCGGGGATACGTCGTCCCGAGGGTAGCGAAGGGCCCCGCGCAAATCGCGGCGGCCCTCCGCTACCTACATCTTGACGGGCGTTAGTTCCCGGACTTCAGGACGATCTCCGCGAATCCGGCGGCGACGTTGAGGCCGAGATTGCCTTCGATACTGACCGGCTGCAGGGTGATCTGCTTGCTGCTGCCGCCCAGCAGTACGTTCACGGCGCCACCGACGCCGACGGTCGCCTGCGCTCCGACGCCGCCATAATCTCCGGACAGCGCGCCGGTCGCGATGCTGCCGGGCGCGAAGACGAGCCAGACCATCTGCGCATCCTTGGTGTAGCCGATGTCGACGCCGAAGCGCTTGATCTCGCCCACGTAGGGCTCGCCGACACCGTCGGTCCGCGCAAACACGCAGGTTAGCGCCTTGGACGAGCCGAACACGAAGCCCATGCCGCCCGCGACATGGCATGTGAGCGAGCCGACATTGACGCCGGATTTGCCGGCGGCCTGCGGCGTGCCGGGCGCGGCCGGGGTCTGGGCGAATGCCGGGGCACCCACGAGCAGTGAAGCGGCACCAAGTGCCGCCCAGATCGATTGCCGCATGTATTTCTCCAATGGTTGACCGGCCGTGGCCGGAAGCTCGATTCCCGCCCGCTGAGGATTCAACGGGGAATGAGCGCGCCATTCCTCTACGCCAAGGGTGCCACTTATGTTCCCCCTGCCCGGGCGCTTCGTTTGGCGCGTCAGACGCCGCAACACGCACGCGCCACAGAAGCGAACCGGTTCGCGCTAGTTGGCGCGGCGAAACTCCTGGTTCTGGGCTGGAAAGCCCAGGTCGGGCCGTCCGCTGTCGAGACAGGCGGCCTGCGCGTCATCAACACGCCGGCACGACAGCGTGCGGCCCACCCATTTCGCGGTCGACGCGCCGGTGCAGGTGACATCCGGCTGTGTCGTGCTGAACGTGCCATCGGCGCTGAACTGCCCCGTGACAGGCGCGCGACACGACATCGTTCCGGAGGTCGGGCAACTGATGGTTTGCTCGCGCACGCCGTGCCCGTTCGCATCGAAGCAGATTCGTCCGGCCTTTGCCGTGCACTCTTCCTTCCGCCCCGTGAAGCCGGAGATGTTCATCACCGTGGGCGCGTCCCGGCCGAGATTCCAGCACCCCTGCAGGACACTCAGGTCCTTGTTCGCCCAACGGTCGACCGGCAACGGCGGCGAAAGTGTTGTCACGGTCGGGGTCGGGGCTGGCCCTCGGGGCGGCGCGACGGACGCCTGTGGAGCCGGACGCGGCTTGGGTGGTGGGGGCGCGATGGCTACCTTGCATTGCTCGACCTGTCGACGAAGCTCGTCACCCAGGGCCGCACGCTGGGCTGACAGTTTTGCTTCGGTTCCTTGGAGCTCGGCAAGCGAGGTCCGCAACAGCGGGCTCGGGTCAGACGGCGCTGGTGGGGGCTGCCCTGGCGGAGCCGTCACTGTGGCGGCGGTCACGGTCGTCGAGACTAGCGCCGGGACTGTTCTCAGGCCCCAAGATGCGATGAGAAGCGCCAAAATAAAGAGGAGACCAAAGATAAACGCGGCCAGCACAAAAATGCCGTTCCGCGGAGAACGGCTGGAGGTCATAGGATGATCCTGCTGAACAAAGGAATCCCTGTGTAAACGCCTGCCGCTGAGGACGGGTTGCACAGCCTTCCGCGCGCCCGAAGCGATGGTTCAGCTTCGCTTCTGCCAGAACATCGCCATCGATCGCATTACCTTCGGCCTGCCGGCGGAGACGGAAAACAAGATCCTGTCGATCCTCGACCGCTGGGCCGAGGTGAAGCATCAGTTGGTTGTCTGGGCGTTAGCGAGGATCGCGGGCAACGCTTCTTTGCGACTACTTATCGAAGGGTTTGGGTACAGCGGGTGGCGTGTATGTGTCCTCCGGCTGCTCTGCCCGTTGTTCCAGGACTTCGTTGAGGACAATCGTCACGCCGATGGCCACGACGATCATGGCCACGCCAATCATTATCCCTCGTGCCCAGATACTCACGATGTTTGCCTGTGTGCGATTTTGATTGTGAGTGCGCTTGTAGCTCGCATGCACAGCCTCTGCAAGGTAAGGACATCGGCCCAGCTTCCAAGCACTGTCCCGACCTAGCTATGTGGTTCTATAGCGCACCGTCCGGTCATCCTCGACGCCACGCCTTCAACCTCCGCACCGCTTCTTCCATCTCCGCCATCGAACCCGCGAACGAGATGCGCAACGTACCCGCGCCCCGCGCCCGGTCGAAGTCGACGCCGGGGGTCGTAGCGACGCCTGCCTCCTGCAGCATGCGCTTGCAGAACTCGCGGCTGTCGTTGGTGAGGTGGGAGACGTCGGCGTAAATGTAGAAAGCTCCCTGCGCCGGAGTCAGGCGATCGAGGCCGGCGGCAGGCAGGCCCGCCATCAGCAGATCGCGGTTGGCCTTATAGCGCGCGACATGGGCGTCGAGTTCGTCCCGGCACTCGAAGGCCGCCAGGGCGGCGTACTGGCTGAGGGTGGGCACGGAGATGAAGAAGTTCTGCGTGAGCCGCTCGATCGGGCGCACCAGTTCTTCCGGCACGACCAGCCAGCCGACCCGCCAACCCGTCATCGAGAAGTATTTCGAGAAGCTGTTGACCACGACGGCGTGCTCGGAGACTTCGACCGCCGAGGTCGCCTCTCCTTCATAGACGATGCCGTGATAGATCTCGTCGGAGACCAGGCGCACCTGATGCCCGTCGCACCACTGACTGAGCGCCGTGAGTTCGCCACGCGTCACCATCGTGCCCGTGGGATTGGAAGGGCTCGCCACGATCAGGCCCGAAATCGGTCCGACCTTCTCCAGCGCAGCGACAGTCGGCTGGTAGCGGTCGGCAAGCGACGTCGGCAGGTCGACGGCTTCCAGATGCAGCGCCGAGAGGATGTTGCGATAGGCGGGATAGCCAGGCGCCGCCAACGCCACGCGATCGCCGGCATCGAAACTCGCCAGGAACGCGAGCGGAAAGCCGCCGGACGATCCCGTCGTGACGATCACCCGCTCGGGCGACACCTCGGCATTGTATTGCTCGCGATAGTGCCGCGCGATGCGCTCGCGCAGCGCCGGCATGCCGAGCGCGGCCACGTATCCGATCTTGTCCACGTCCAGGGCAGCGTGCGCGGCGGCAAGCGCGCCCCTGGGGGCGGGCGTGCTGGGCTGGCCGACTTCGAGATGGATGACGGTGTCGCCCGCGGCTTCCTTCGCCGCGGCGGCTGCCATCACATCCATCACAATGAACGGATCGACCGCTTCTGAGCGGCGCGAGACCTTCGCCATCTCTAGGCGCTCACGGGACGTTGGCGATCAGCGCGAGGCCCGAGCCGGCAGGATCGATGCCGGTGTTGCAGCTGCCGCCATAGGAGCGGATGCCGTCCGGGCAGGCGATGGCATTCACGTAACCGCCCTGCCCGCGCCGCGCGGCCAGGATGGGGCCGATCCGACTGCCGCGATCGACCGCCTGGCGCGCCACGGCGCCGGTCGCGAAGGCCGCACCCGGTCCGCCGCCGCCGGCGCCGACGAAGCGGAACTCGCCGTTGTTCGGGTTGCCGATTACTACCGGGCTGACCGCAGCACTGTCGGGCGTCATCGCACCCAGCAGGATGCCGGTGCCGGGCACGATCACGCGGGTGCCGAACAATTGGCCCATCGACAGACTGCATGCCGCAGCATTGCCATCGGCGTCGACCGCAGCGAAGCCCGAGATGCCGCCGGTATTCGTCGGCACGGCGCTCGACGGCGGCGCCTGGTTGTTCCAGCCGGCGAGCGCGCTGGCGCCCGCCATCGGCGCGGGTGCGACATAGACCTTGAAGCCGCCGTTGCTCTCGCTGGCGGGCGCTCCCGAGACGGGAAGCGCACCGCGCAGGGTGTCCAACGGCAGGCTACCGCCCATGGAGGTGATCTGGGTGGAGAAAAGGCGGGCGAAATTGCCAGAGAAGAAATCGCCGCCGCCGCGCTGGCGCAGGACGCCGATCGTGGCGGCGAGATCGGTCTGCGCCCAGCTGTCGCCCTCCGTGACCGCGGTGCCGCCGCCCTTGCCGTAGATGCGGCGCGCCTCGCTGTCGGCACCCAGCATGGTGGCGCCAGCCTGAAGATCGCGCGACAGCGCGCGCGGCACAGGAAAGCCGTTGCGCGCGAGCCGCTCGGCCGGCGCGAGCAACTGCGCCCACTTCAGCCTGCCATGGCGGATCTGCATCAGCGTGATGGCGCGCGGACCGACCGGGACCATGAACGACTGGCCCTTGATGGCACCGGGCGCCGGTTGGGGCGCGAAAGAGAACGACTCGGCCGCACGCGTCTTCGCGTTATGCACGATGCAGACGCCGGAGGCTCCCAGTCCCGCCGCCGATGGCAGCGTCACGGCCATGGCGAAATACATGGCCGTCGCGGCATCGGTGGCGTTGCCGCCGGATGCCAGGACGTCGCGGCCAATTTCGGCTGCCAGACTCTCGTCGGCGGAGGCTGCCGCGAACTTGGCGCCGCCGGTCATCATCCCGAGGACACCCGCCTTGTTCGGGTTGGCACCGCTGGGATCGTCGGAGAAGCGGTCTTTCGTCTCACTTCCGCCACAAGCCGACAGCACAACGACAAGGGCCGACGCCAGCACTGCCCCTGATTGACGCCACGCCCCCTTGTTCCTAGCCTGCCAGCCACCCGTGAATAGACGCATCATCACCCTCTTCTACCTGACGCTCTTCGCGCTGGCGCCGTTTCGTGCCGCCAATGCGCAGCAAGGTCAACTCAATCTCATCCGCGATGCCGAGATCGAGAGCACCATCCGGACGCTCGCCACGCCGATCTGGCAGGTCGCCGGGCTCAATCCGGAAGCGGTGGCGATTGTGCTCGTCCAGGACAACAGCCTCAACGCCTTCGTGGCCGGTGGCCAGAGGATATTCCTAAATACAGGCCTGCTGATTCGCACCGAACGGCCGGCGCAGCTGATTGGCGTGCTGGCCCACGAGACCGGCCACATCGCCGGCGGCCATCTCGCTCGCCAGCAGGAAGAGCTGAAGAACCTCAGCACGATGCAGATCCTCGAGACGCTGCTGGGCGGCGCGGCCGTCCTGGGCGGCAGTGTCGCAGGCGGTGGCCGCGGCGGCGGCGGAGGCGGCGTCACCGGCCCCGGCGGACAGGGCATCCCAGGATCGCTGTCGGCGTTTCTGCGCTACACGCAAACCCAGGAATCCGCAGCCGACCAGGCCTCGATCACGTTCCTTGAACGCGCGCATCAATCGCCCAAGGGAACGCTCGAGTTCCTGAAGTTCCTCGAGCACCAGGAACGGCTGACGATCGGCCGGCCAACCACGCCCTACCTCACGACCCATCCTCTGACGCCCGACCGCATTGCCACCTTCGAGGACGCGGTGGCCCACTCGCAATACGCCAACGTGCCGGATTCACCGAAATCCATCGAACTGCATCAGCGCATGGTCGCCAAGCTGCTGGGCTTCACCGCGCCGGACCTTGCGTTGGCGCGCTATGCCGAAGGCGATCGCGCGCTGCCAGCGCGCTATGCGCGCGCCATTGCGCTTTACCGCAAGGGCACGATCGGCTCGGCCCTGCTGACGCTCGACGGCCTGCTGAGGGACTATCCCAACGATCCCTATTTCCACGAGCTCCGCGGCCAGATCCTTTTCGAGAACGGCCGGGCCGCGGAGGCCGTGCCCTCCTATCGCCGTGCCGTGCAGCTGAGCGGCGCCAACATCCTCAAGATCGACTTCGCACGCGCCCTGATCGAGACCAACAAGCCCGAGGCCGACCGCGAGGCGGTGCGCTATCTCGACCTCGCCCTCCAGACCGAAACCGACAGCTTCGACCTGTGGCGGCTCGAGGCGACTGCCTATTCACGCATGGGTAACGAAGGCATGACTTCGCTTGCCCGCGCGGAAATGGCAGTTCTCAAGGGCCAGCGCTCCGAGGCGCAGGCCCACGCCGCCGTGGCCAGCCGCCAGCTTCCGGCCGGCAGTCCGGCGTGGCAACGTGCTCAGGATATCCAAGCTTACGTCCGTTCCCGGCGAAGGAACTGAACCGCCGGCCGATAGATCATTTTGGAGACCAGTCCCATGCGTTCCTTCCTCCTCGTCCTCTGCGGCGCCCTTCTCGGAGCCGGGGCCTTGCTCGCCACAGGCGCCACGTCGCCGATACAGATCGCGACTGGCCCTGCGCCGTCGGAGTCGATGGCTGTAGGGATGGGCAATGCCAACCTCGGCAAGAGCATCCGCGCCTATCTGATGGCGAACCCGGAAGTGCTGGTCGACGCCATGGCGGAGCTGGAGCGCAAGCAGGAAGGTCAGCGCGATAACGTGGCGCAAAGGGCGATCCAGGAGAACCAGGCCGAGCTGCTGCGCGACCCCGAGACTCCTTCGGCCGGCAATCCCAATGGCGACGTCACCATCGTGGAGTTCAGCGACTATCAATGCCCGTATTGCAAGAAGGGCCACGTCGCCGTTAAGGCGGTTCTTGCCGCCGACAGCAAAGTGAAGCTCATCTACAAGGACCTGCCGATCCTGGGCGAACCTTCGAAAGTTGCCGCGGTCGCCGCTCTCGCCTCGATCAAGCAGGGCAAGCACGACGCTTTCCATGAGGCGCTGATGTCGAACACCGCCAAACTCGACACCGACCTCATCTTCAAGATCGCGGGCTCCGTCGGCATCGACGTGACGCAGCTCCAGAAGGACATGAGCGA
This sequence comes from Enhydrobacter aerosaccus, assembly GCA_903839865.1. Classification (GTDB taxonomy): domain Bacteria; phylum Pseudomonadota; class Alphaproteobacteria; order Reyranellales; family Reyranellaceae; genus Reyranella; species Reyranella aerosaccus_A. The sequence continues at coordinate 11,702 of CAIMEE010000049.1, forward strand.
TCCGAAGATCAAGGACACGATCGATCGCAACATGGCGCTGGCCCAGGAGCTGGGCGTGCGCGGCACGCCGGCTTTCGTGATCGGCAAGCAGTTCGTACCGGGCGCCGTCGACGCCAAGACGTTGCAGCAGATGATCGCCGACGCCCGCAAGGGCGCGTAGCCCTACTTCGTCAAGGTCGCCGTCAATCCCAGCAGGTCGACGAGATCCGGGCCCGGGCGCATCAGCGTCAGCAACTTGTCCATCGCGAGCGGCGGCTCAGGCCGCGCCTTCAGGGCCAGGGTGCCGCCCTTTTCCACGAAGCGCGCCGTCGTCTCGAGCAGCTTGGTCAGATCCTCGGTGATCAGCACGTTGGGCGGCGCATAACGCCTGATCTCCGCCGCCAGTTCGGCCCGCGTCGCCGCCGGCGACTTGCCCGAGGCCATCGCCAGACCGCGCAGGCCGTGCTCGAGCAATCCCTTGTCCGACAGCGTGAGCGTTGCGTCACCGAACGCCGCCTTGCTGCCGTAGATCCCAAGCATATTGCCGTTGTCGATCGCCTGCCAGAACCTGGCGTCGGCGCCGACCAGTTTGCCGCTGAGGGCGAGCTCGCCCAGTTCGGGCCCCGACAAGGCGCAGCGCTCAATCGCCGCCTCTCCCTTGGCGCGATCCTCGCGGCCCGCGCATTCGAGACCGAGCCGCAGCTCCTTCAGCCCCATGGCCTGCATCGCCATCCGCATCTGCAGCCCTTCGAGGCCGCGCGCCGGTGGCGCCATCACGAAGCCCTCGAATTTCGTGGAGGATTTCACGACGGCATCGCCTTCATGCGTCACGTCGACGGTGACGGAACCGAGCGACACGCCATAGCGCGTGAACACCTCGCCGCCGAAGCCCGTGGCGCTGGCATGTTCCAGGGCGAGCCGGCCGACCGGCTGGCCGGGCCGCCACGATAGTTCCGACATCGACGCCAGGATGCGCCGCACGTCGACGCCCTCGCCTTTGAAACTGGCCACCCTGAGGCTGGGCTCCGCCGCGGTCTTGCCGGACGCCTCGAGCGCCGAGAGTTCGAACGAACCCAGCTTGCCGCGATCCAGGTTGTTGCCGACGAGCGACAGGAAACCAACGGTGTTCTGCGTAAGGGGGATCGTGTAGACGACGTCGCGCTCTTCGATGTGGCGCACCGAAAGCGCCCGGATCAGCCGCGCGCCTAGCACCGCTGGCTGCAGGGCACCCGGCGCCACGTCGGCGTCGAAGCGCTCGAGGTCGACGCCATCCATCAGCACCTTGTTGAACCGCCAGCTCTGCCCATCCATCGCCGTCACGCGGAGGTCGTCTACCTCGATCTTCTGTGCTCGGAGCGGATCGCCGAGGCTAAGGCCGGACAACGGCGTGCGGCCCTTCAGTAGCTCGTCGAGCGGCCAGGCGAGGCCGGAGACCTCCCAGCGCGTCGCGGTCATGCCGCTCACCTGCTTCGACCGCAGGTCGTGGAACGTGATCCGCCGGTCGAGCAGGCCGACCTCGATCGAGCCTACCGACAGGACACCGTCGCGATCGATCTGCGCCCTCATGCTGTCGGCGAAGTACTTCTCGGCAACTGGCAGAGATAGCGCCGCACCCGCGATCAGCGCGACAACGAACGCGGCTGCGACGACGATCTTCCTCATGTCTCCGCGTCCGGCTGCCGGGAGGGTTGCGCGGCGGCAAAGGCCGGATGCTGCATGCAGGTATCGAAGATGCGCTGGATCGTAGGATAGCGCTTCATGTCGACCTTGAAGCGGGCGGCATTGAAGACCTGCGGCACCAGGCAGAGATCGGCCATGGTCGGTTGATCGCCGTGACTGTAGGCGCCAGTGCGCCTATCCGTCGCGATCGAGGCTTCGTAGGCATCGAAGCCCGTCTCGATCCAGTGGCGCGACCACTCGAACGTGCCCTCTTCCGACTGTTCGTACTTCTCGCGAAGGTAGGCCATCACGCGCAGGTTCTGGATCGGGTGGATGTCCGCCGTCGGAATCAGGGCCAGGGACCGCACCCGGGCGCGGCCGATCGGATCCTTGGGCAACAACGGCGGCTCGGGATGCGTCTCTTCGAGATATTCGAGGATCGCCATCGACTGGGTCAGGATCTCGCCGCTGTCGAGGATCAGCGCCGGCACCAGCTTCTGCGGGTTAATGGCGACATAGTCGGGCGCACGCTGCTCGCCCTTGCGCAGATGGCGGAAGGAATGCTCGACCTTGAGGCCCTTCAGCTCGAGCGCAATGCGTACGCGAAAGGCCGCCGAGGAACGGAAATAGCCGATGAGTTTCATGGCCCGACCTTAAGCAGGAGGGTCGTACTTCACAACCTTCTGGTCGATGGCACCGAAGATCGACTCACCCGCAGCATCGAACATCTCGATGCGGATCTCGTCGCCGAATTTCATGAAAGGTGTAACCGGCTTGCCACTGTCGATCGTCTCGCGCACGCGCCGCTCGGCGATGCAGGAGCAGCCGACGTCGGCCGAGCGGTTGGCGACAGTCCCGGAGCCAACCACGGTCCCCGCCTCGAGGTGTCGCGTGCGTGCTGCGTGAGCGATCAACTGGCCGAAATCGAAGGTGAGATCCGTGGCCGCGTTGGGATGGCCGAACTCCTTGCCGTTCAAGGTCGAGATCAGCGGCAGGTTCAGTCGCGCGCCGTTCCAGGCCGTGCCCAGCTCTTCGGGTGTCACCGCCACCGGCGCGAAGGCCGTCGCCGGCTTGCCGTGGAAAAAGCCGAAGCCCTTGGCCAGTTCCGTGACGATCAGGTTACGCAGCGACACGTCGTTCAGGATCGTGACGAGCTTGATGTGCTTGCGTGCCGCCTCGGCCGAGATGCCCATCGGCACGTCGTCGACGATCACGCCGATCTCGCCCTCGAAATCGATGCCGAACGCCTCATCCGCCATCTCGATCTCGTCGTTGCAGCCGGTGAAGGAGTCCGAGCCGCCCTGGTACATCAGCGGATCGGTCCAGAACGACGGCGGCATCTCCACGCCGCGCGCCTTCCGCACCAGTTCGACGTGCACGACGTAAGCCGAGCCGTCGGCCCACTGGTATGCGCGCGGCAACGGTGCCGCGAGCGCCTTGGTGTCGAGCTCGAACGAGCCCGGCGCCTTGTCGTCGCGCAGCTGCTCGGCCAGCTCCGCGAGCCTGGGCTGCACCACCGCCCACTCTTCGATCGCCCTCTGAAGCGTCGGCGCAATGCCGGTGGCTCGCACCGCGCGTTTGATGCCCTTGTCGACAACGATGAGCGTGCCGTCGCGGCCGCCCTCTTTCAGACTGGCGAGCTTCATTATTCGGCCGCCTGCTTCATAGCGGCGGGCGTCCACGACTTGACGTAGCCGTCGAACTCGACCCCGGCCGGCATTGCCGCGACGTCGATCGCATCGCGCGTGTCGATCATGACGGCGACCTCGTCGGTCTCCGTCTTGCCGCCATTCTGCACGGATTTAGTGGCCGCACTGAAGGCCTTTGGATGCGGCCCATGCGTGAAGCCCGAGGGGTGCACCGTCATCATGCCGGGATGGATGTTGTCGCGGCTGAAGAAGCTGCCCTTGTGATAGAAGATGATCTCTTCGAAATCGTCGTTGTTGTGGAAGAATGGCAGCCGCAGCGCCTCGGGATCGCTCTCGAGCGGACGCGGCACGAAGGTGCAGACGACAAAGCGGCCGGTCATGAAGGTCGTATGTGCCGACGGCGGCAGATGAGCCCGATGGCTCATCAGCGGCCGCAGGTCGCGCCAGTTGACCCGCACGACGCTCAAGTCGCCATGCCAGCCTACTGCATCGAGCGGATTGAACGGATAGGTCACGGTCGAGAGCTGGTTGCGGCGCTTCACCGAGACCTTCCAGGTGCGCTCGTCCTGCTGCGCCTTGAAGGCCTCATCAATGTGCGGCGTATCGAGCACGGCAGGATCGAAGATCGCGTGGCGGCCGACCAGACCTTTCTCAGGAAGCATGAAGTGGTCGTTGGTCGCCTCGACCATCAGCGCCATCGTGGCCTTGGTCGGCGACAGCCGCCACATCGTGCCACGCGGAATCACCAGATAGTCGCCGTCACGATAGTCGAGATGGCCGTAGTCGCAGAACAGCGCGCCCTCGCCCTCATGGATGAACAGCAGCTGGTCGCCATCGCTGTTCCGCGCCAGCTCGGCCATCGGCTGGTCGAGTTTCCAGATGCGCATCTGCAGATACGGATTGTTCATCACCATCTCGGCATTCCACGGACTATTCTTGCCGGTGACGAGCTTGTTGAGATCGAAGGCGCGCGGACGGATGGCGCCGTCGAATTCGACCCAGTCCGTCGGCTTGTGCTTGTGATGGAACTGCGCGGAAGGTCCGAAGAAGCCCTCCTTGCTGATCTCACGCTCGTAGGTGCCTGCCGGCAGCGCGACATGGGCCTGCCGTGACGCCGTGCCTTCAAGCTGGCGCAGCGGAATCCAGTTCTTGGACATGGTTTCCTCCGTATCTCGTCTTATGCCTTCAACACGCCGCGACGGATCTGGTCGAGTTCGATGGACTCGAACAGCGCACGGAAATTGCCCTCGCCGAAGCCTTCATTGCCGCGACGCTGGATGATCTCGAAGAAAATCGGGCCGATCACGGTCTGAGTGAAGATCTGCAGCAGCAGACCGCCGCCCTTGGTCGGCGCGCCATCGATCAGGATGCGGTCGGCCGCCATGCGCTGGACGCTCTCGCCATGTCCAGGCAGCCGCGCGTCGACCTGTTCGTAATAGGTGTCAGGCACATCCTGGAACGGCACACCCTTGGCGCGTGGCGTCTCGACCGATTCGTAGATGTCACCGGTGCCGAGCGCGATGTGTTGGATGCCCTCGCCGTGGTAGGCCGAGAGATATTCCTGGATCTGCGACTTGTCGTCGGAGCTCTCGTTGATCGGGATGCGGATCTTGCCGCACGGGCTGGTCATTGCCTTCGACTTCAGGCCCGTCAGCTTGCCTTCGATGTCGAAATAGCGGATCTCGCGGAAGTTGAAGAGCCGCTCGTAGAACGACGACCATTCGTCCATGCGGCCGCGATGAACGTTGTGGGTCAGGTGATCGATATAGGTGAGGCCGACGCCCGGCGGATTGTGCTCGACCCCAGGCAGGTACTGGAAATCGACATCGTAGATGCTGCCCTTGTCGCCGTAGCGGTCGACCAGGTAGATCAGCGAGTCGCCGATGCCCTTGATTGCGGGAATGTTGAGCTCCATCGGCCCGACCTTGTTCTCGACACCCCAGGCGCCCAGCGAGATAGCGCGCTTGTAGGCGAAGGCCGCATTCTTCACGCGGAGGGCGATGGCGCAGATCGACGGTCCGTGCACGCGCGCAAAGCCCTGCGCAAAACTGTCGGGCTCGGCATTGATGATGAAATTCACGTCGCCCTGCCGGTAGAGCGAGACGTCCTTGGACCGGTGCTTTGCCACTTTCACGAAGCCCATACTCTCGAACAGGGCGCCAAGGGCTGCCGGGTCGGGAGCGGTGTATTCGACGAACTCGAAGCCGTCGGTCCCCATGGGATTGATCGAGTCGGCTTCGAAGGCTTTCAGGTCACTGACGCTTGCCATTTTGACCTCCCAGTTTGACGAAATAGCTAAATTAGTTTCAAATGTAACTATTATGGCCGCCGCTTCGCAAGTGCTCGAACTGGAGAATTTTCTCCCCTACCGGCTGTCCGTCCTGGCCCAGCTGGTCAGCGAGTCCCTGCACGATCTCTATGCCGCACCCTTCGACCTCACGGTCACCCAGTGGCGGGTGATGGCGGCCCTGGGAAGATTCGCGCCACTCACCGCTTCCGATGTGGGGCAACGCATCGTCATGGACAAGGTGGCCGTGAGCCGGGCCGTGGCTGCCCTGGTGAAGCGCGGCCTGGTCGAGCGCGCTACCGATCGCGCCGACCGCCGCCGCTCGTCGTTGCGGCTCAGCCCCCGTGGCGGGGCGATGCACGCCAAGATCGTGCCCCTGGCGCTGGAATACGAAGCCAAACTCTACAACTCGCTCACCCCCGGCGAGTGCCAGACGTTCAACAGCCTGTCCGACCGGCTGTTTGCCCGTGCGGAGGCCCTCAGGCTATAAGGCCCGCGACTGTTAATCGGGAGGCAGGCTTGGCCAAGAAGGCGGCCCGGCGCCCATCGGCCCTCAAGCCGGTGCTGGTGCTCAACGGGCCCAATCTCAACATGCTGGGCAAGCGGCAGCCGCAGATCTATGGCCGCGAGACGCTGGCCGATGTCGAGAAAGCCTGCCGGATCGAAGTCCTGCGCCTGGGTCTTACCGTCGAATTCGCCCAGAGCAACCACGAGGGCGTCCTGGTCGACCTTATTCAGGCGGCGCGCGAGAAGAACAGCGCCATCGTGATCAACGCCGGCGCCTATACCCACACCTCTGTGGCCCTGCTCGACGCCCTGAATGCGGCCGAACTGCCCGCGGTAGAAGTCCACATTTCCAACATATACAAGCGTGAAAGCTTCCGCCACCGGTCCTATATAAGCCCGGCGGCGGTCGGCGTGATCGCCGGTCTCGGCATCCAAGGCTATCTTCTGGCGTTACAGGCACTGGCCCGCCTGCTGAAGCCCTGACCCTTATTCGTTCCGGAGCTGCTCTTCATGTCAAAGTTCGAGATGGATACCGAGTTCATTCGCAAGCTCGCGAAGCTCTTGGAAGAGACCAATCTCGGCGAGATTGAGATGGCCGACGGCGACCGCAAGATTCGTGTCGCCCGCCCCGCCGTCGCGGCAGCGGCCGCACCTGCGGCCGCCCCCGTGCCGGCCGCCGCGCCGGCGCCCGCCCCTGCCGCGACCGCTGTAGCCACTGCGCCCGCAGATGCAGCGAAGAATCCGGGCGCCGTGAAGTCGCCGATGGTGGGCACCGCCTACCTGTTGCCGGAGCCGGGCAAGCCGCCGTTCGTTCATATCGGCGACAAGGTCTTGGCTGGACAGACGCTCCTGATCATCGAGGCGATGAAGACCTTCAATCCGATCAAGGCGCCCAAAGCCGGTGTGTTGAAAGAGATCCTGATCGACAATGCCCAGCCGGTCGAATTCGGCGAACCATTGATGATCGTCGAGTAAGAACCAGACCGACGATGTTCGACAAGGTATTGATCGCCAATCGTGGCGAAATCGCACTTCGCATCCACCGTGCCTGCCGCGAGATGGGCATCCAGACAGTGGCCGTGCACTCGACAGCCGACACCGACGCCATGCACGTTCGGCTGGCCGACTTCGCCGTCTGCATCGGGCCTCCCCCTGCCCGCGACAGCTATCTCAACATCCCGGCCATCCTGTCGGCCGCCACCATCACTGGCGTCGACGCCATCCATCCGGGCTACGGCTTCCTATCGGAGAATGCGCGCTTCGCCGAAGCCTGCGACGCGCACGGCTTCACCTTCATCGGCCCGACCGCTGAGCACATCCGCATGATGGGCGACAAGATCGTCGCCAAGCAGACGGCCAAGGAACTTGGCCTGCCGCTGGTGCCCGGCTCGCCTGGTCCCGTGACGTCGGTCGAGGAGATCATCGAGATCGGCAAGAAAATCGGCTTCCCCGTCCTGGTGAAGGCAGTGGCCGGCGGCGGCGGACGCGGCATGAAGGTGATCGAGAGCCCCGACAAGGCCAACGAACAATTCTCGATGGCCAGGGTCGAGGCCAAGGCGGCCTTCGGCAACGACGCGATGTATCTCGAGAAGTACCTCGGCAAGCCACGCCACATCGAGATTCAGGTGCTGGGCGACGGCAAAGGCGCGGGCGTCCATCTGGGCGAACGCGACTGCTCGCTGCAGCGCCGCCACCAGAAGGTTCTCGAGGAAGCCCCCTCGCCCGCCCTCAATGCCGAGCAGCGCGGCCGGATCGGCGAACTCGCCGCCGCCGCCGTGCGCAAGCTCAAGTATCGCGGCGCGGGCACTATGGAGTTCCTGTTCCAGGACGGCGAATTCTACTTCATCGAGATGAACACCCGCCTGCAGGTCGAACACCCGATCACCGAGGCGGTGACCGGCATCGACCTCGTGCGCGAGCAGATCCGTATCGCCGCCGGCGGCGACCTGGGCTTCAAGCAGGAAGACGTCAAGATCACCGGTCACGCCAACGAGTGCCGCATCAACGCGGAGAACTCCGAAACCTTCGTGCCGTGCCCCGGCAAGATCACGGACTATCACTCTCCCGGCGGCCTCGGCGTGCGCGTCGATTCCGGCCTCTATACCGGCTACGTAATGCCGCCCTACTACGATTCGATGGTGGCCAAGCTGATCGTCAGCGGCTCGACCCGCAACGAGTGCCTGATGCGGCTGCGCCGGTCGCTCGAGGAATTCGTCATCGGCGGCATCGACACCACGATCGCGCTGCAGCAGCGCATCATCCACCAGCAGGAATTCATCGACGGCGACTACGACATCCACTGGCTGGAGAAGCTGGTCGGCCTCAAGAAGTAACGGATCGATGCTGGAGATCACGCCCGACCTCCTGCTGCAAGCGTACCGCATCGGCGTGTTCCCCATGGGCGAGCGCCGCGACGATCCCAAGCTCTACTGGCTCGATCCCCGGCTGCGCGCCGTGCTGCCGCTCGATGCCTTCCACCTGTCCAAGCGCCTTGCCCGCACCGTGCGCAGCGGTCATTTCGAGGTCAGCGCCGACACGGCGTTCCTCGATGTCATGCGCGCCTGCGCCGAACCGCGCCCCGGCCATCCCGAGAGCTGGATCAACGACCCGATCCTGGCGCTGTACGGCGAGCTTCACCGCCGCGGCCACGCCCACAGCATCGAATGCCGGGCCAACGGAGTACTCGTCGGCGGACTTTATGGTGTGTCGGTCGGCGCAGCGTTCTTTGGCGAAAGCATGTTCAGCCGCGTGCGCGACGCCTCTAAGGTGGCGCTGGTCCATCTCGTGGCGCGGCTGATCAAGGGAGGGTTCCGACTGCTCGACTGCCAGTTCATGACCGAGCATCTGCGGAGCTTTGGCGCGATCGAGATCGCGCGCGAGACGTTCAAGGGCCTACTCGGCGAAGCCGTCGAGGCCAGCGCCAGTTTTCAGCGCGAGCTAGGTGCCGTCGATCCCTGCGTCCTGGTGCAGGACAACACGCGCACGTCGTAGACGCCGTCGTCGAGCGCGGAGATCGAGGGCGTGGAAGCAAACATCCAACCCGCGAACAGCTTCTGCTCGGCCTGGCCGGGCTTGTGGTCGATGATCGTGAGATAGGCCACGGAATCCGCCGGCGCGTCGGGCGTGTTGACCAGGCAATCGCCGACCGTGATCGCGAGTGTGCCGAACGACGTCGACTTGCCGACCGACGCGGAGAAGCGCTGGGTCCGCGCTGTCACCTTGTCGAGACCCTGCAGTTCGGCCACCGGCTGGCCCGGCCCGTCGGGAAGCGCACGCAACGAAGGATTGCCGGAGGGCGCGGCCTGATTGGCGGGAGGCGGCGTTTGTGCCGCCGCTGCTACGGCGACGAACACGAGAGCGGCAACAGCCGCCACGGTGCGCATTCTCAGCCCTTCTTGGCGTGAGGTGCCGCAAGCCCGTCGATCAGCGCGTGCAGGGCTTCCTTGATCTGGTCGGCATTGCATCCCATCAGGACTCCGTCCTCCAGCGCATCGGCGCAGAGGGTTTCGATTTCCTGGATGTTTTCGTTCAGGACTTTGATCTTTTCGAGGCAGGACACCGGCTTGCCGTCGGGCTGCCGCCACACCGTCGCCTCCTTGGGCTGGCGGGAGTTCATTGCTTCGTTCCCCCGAACACGAATTTGGCGATCAATTCAGTGAGCGGGATGGAATCCTGGGTGTTGGCGATCTCGCCGCCCGCAGCGATCATCTTCTTGTCGGCGCCCGGCTCGAGCACGATGCCCATGCCGCCCAGCAGCGATTCGCTTACGATCTTGGCGTTGGTATCGGTCGGCAGCTGGACTTTCGATGTCAGCGAAAGGTGGACCACGGCCTGATAGGTTTTGACGTCGAGGTCGAACCCCGTGACGGTACCGACCTTCACGCCGCTCAACGTCACATCGGAACCGCGCTTCAATCCGTCGATACGGCCGAACCGAGCGATCACCTCATATCCGTCGGGGCCGGCGCGATCCGATTTGCCAAAGGCATAGAATACAAAAAGGGCAGCGACCACGAGGACCAATCCGCCCACGATCGTCTCAACGACATTGCGACCCACGCCCATTATCTCCTATTCGTTTCAGCTCGGATGCCACGCCTCATACGCCGGCTTCGGCTTGTCGCCGCCGTTGACGAGCGTCGAGCCCGGAGGCCGATAGGCCAGATCGGTTCCGCTCAGATTACGCATATGATCCTTCTGCCAAGCCTTGCGTGGCTGGCCACCCTGCGGCGGGACAGTGTCGTTCGTGTGATGGAGCCAGCCGTGCCAGTCCGGCGGCACCCGCGAGGCTTCGGCTTCGCCGTTGTACATGACCCAACGCTTGCGCCGGCGGCCAGCGATAATGCGTTTGTCCTGGAAGTAGCGATTGCCTTCGGCGTCGGTGCCGACGAGTTCGCCGCGCATCTTGGTGAAGAGCCACGTGCCGAGAATCATGAACCAACCACTCGCTCAAAATGTGTCGGGCCGCTTGTACGCGTGCGCTCCGTAACTGGCAACGCGACGCGCTGATCACAGCACTTCCCATCGTTCGTCGTCATGCGATTCGCGCTTGAAAAGACGGTGTTGCCCCTTTGCATCATCTAGTACCATCAACATGCTGCTCTACAAAATGTAGTTGCGCACACAAGATTTTGTAATTTATTATCTTTTGGTGCCCATATCTGCGTGCTCGAAATACGACGAGCACATCCCGCGACGGGAAGAAATGACGGGAGATGGGCGCAGGGGATCAAGTTAATGCGCTTCGAGCGTCGGTTTACGCAAGCAGGAGAATCGCCCTTCGACCGGGTCGCGTTCCGTGCTGCCGATTCCGAAATCCGCAATCCCGACGGAACGATAGTCTTCCGCCAGACCGGTATCGACGTGCCGGCCGACTGGAGCCAGGTGGCGGCCGACGTGCTCGCCCAGAAGTATTTCCGCCGCGCCGGCGTCCCTCGACGCCTGATCAAGGTCGCCGAGGCCGATATGCCGGAGTGGCTGTGGCGCTCGGTGCCGGATGAAGCGGCCTTGGCTGACTTGCCGGAAGACAAGCGCTTCGGCGGCGAGACCAGCGCCCGGCAGGTTTTCCATCGCATGGCCGGAGCGTGGACCTATTGGGGCTGGAAGGGCGGCTACTTCGACAGCGAAGACGACGCCCGGACGTTCTATGCCGAACATTGCTTTATGCTGGCGGCTCAGATGTGCGCGCCGAACTCGCCGCAATGGTTCAATACCGGCCTGCACTGGGCCTACGGCATCGATGGTGCCGGACAGGGTCACTGGTACGTCGACCATCGCGACGGCGCCTCTCACCCGTCCGCTTCTTCCTATGAGCGGCCACAGCCGCACGCCTGCTTCATCCAGAGCGTCTCGGACGATCTGGTCGGCGAAGGCGGCATCATGGATCTCTGGGTCCGCGAGGCGCGCCTCTTCAAGTACGGCTCGGGTACGGGCTCCAATTTCTCGGCCGTGCGCGGCGCGAACGAGAAGCTGTCGGGCGGCGGCAAGTCGTCGGGTCTGATGTCCTTCCTCAAGATCGGCGATCGCGCTGCGGGCGCCATCAAGTCGGGGGGCACGACGCGCCGCGCGGCCAAGATGGTCACGGTCGACATCGACCATCCGGATATCGAGGAGTTCATCTCCTGGAAGATGATGGAAGAGCAGAAGGTGGCGGCCCTCGTCACCGGCTCGCGCCTGGCCAACCGGCACCTCAACGCCATCATGGCCGCCTGCGCCGATGGCTTCGACCCGAAAGAAAATCCCCGGCTGCGCCGAGAGATCGTGGCAGCCCGCCGGGCCGAGCTGCCCGAGAATTACATCCAGCGCGTCGTCCAGTTCGCGCGCCAGGGCTATCGCCACATCGAATTTCCCGCCTTCGATGTCGATTGGCAGTCGGAAGCCTATGCGACGGTCGCGGGCCAGAACGCCAACAACTCGGTGCGGGTCACCGACGCCTTCATGCGCGCGGTCGAGGCCGACCGCGACTGGGCACTGACCGAACGCACGACCGGTAACGTCTCCAAGACCTTGAACGCTGCCCAACTCTGGGATCGCGTCGCCGAGGCTGCATGGCATTCGGCCGATCCGGGCGTGCAGTTCGACACCACGATCAACGACTGGCACACCTGCCCCACGTCCGGCCGCATCAACGCGTCGAACCCGTGCTCGGAATACATGTTCCTGGACGACACGGCGTGCAATCTGGCGTCGCTGAACCTGATGCGCTTCCGCCAGGAAGATGGCCATATCAACGTCGCGGCTCTCGAGCATGCGACCCGTTTGTGGACCGTCGTGCTCGAGATCTCGGTCATGATGGCGCAGTATCCCTCGCGCACCATCGCCGAACTGTCCTACCGTTACCGCACCCTGGGCCTGGGCTATGCCAATCTCGGCGCCCTACTGATGGCGTCGGGCCTGGGCTACGACAGTGCTGCCGGCCGGGCGATCGCCGGCGCTGTTGCCGCCGTCATGACGGGCACTGCCTATGCGACGTCGGCCGAGATGGCCGGTCTCATGGGCCCCTTCCCCGGTTACGCCGACAATCGTGACGGCATGCTGCGAGTGATCCGCAATCATCTCCGGGCCGCCTACGGCTCCGGCGCCGACTACGAGGGTCTCGCCATCCATCCGGTGGCCCTCGATGCCGCCAACTGCCCTGACAGCACGTTGATTGCTGCGGCGCGACAAGCCTGGGACCGCGCCCTGTCGCTTGGCCAGCAACACGGCTTTCGCAACGCCCAGGTCTCGGTCATTGCCCCCACCGGCACGATCGGACTGGTGATGGATTGCGACACCACCGGCATCGAACCCGACTTCGCACTTGTAAAATTCAAGAAGCTGGCTGGCGGCGGCTACTTCAAGATTATTAACCAGACGGTACCGCTGGCGCTGAAGACCTTGGGCTACGACACGGCCACGTCAGAGAAGATCATTGCTTATGCAACGGGCCACGGCACCTTGCGCGGCGCTCCGGCGATCAATCACGAAACGCTGGCGGCGCGCGGCTTCGATGCGTTGACACTCGAGCGCATCGAGAAGGCGTTGCCAACCGCCTTCGACATCCGCTTTGCCTTCTCGCGCTACACCCTGGGCGAGGCCTTCTGCCGAAACGTGCTCGCCTTCGACGACACGGCGCTCGCCGATCCCGAGCTCGACGTGCTTGCGCGTCTCGGATTTTCCCGAAGCGACATCGCAGCGGCGAACATCTTCGCGTGCGGGACGATGTCTCTCGAAGGTGCACCGGCTCTCAAGAGCGAACATCTTTCTGTGTTCGATTGTGCGAATCCCTGTGGACGAGATGGCACACGCAGCTTGTCTGCGGAGAGTCACATCCGCATGATGGCTGCAGCACAACCGTTCATTTCAGGCGCGATCTCAAAAACGATCAATATGCCAAACGCCGCATCGGTCGAAGACTGCCGCAAGGCTTATGAGATGTCCTGGAGACTTGGTCTCAAGGCCAACGCTCTCTATCGCGACGGCTCGAAGCTGTCGCAGCCGTTGTCGGCGATGGCAATCGGCGACGAGACTGAAGACCGCGCCGCCAATGACGACCTCGCCGATATGAACCCCGCCGCCCGCGCGCCCATCATTGCCGAGCGCATCGTGGAACGGATCGTCGAGCGCGAAGTGCGCGCCGGCCGCGAGCGCTTGCCGCAGCGACGCAAGGGATACACGCAAAAAGCCGTTGTTGGCGGGCATAAAGTCTACCTTCGCACCGGCGAATACGAAGACGGACGCGTCGGCGAAATCTTTGTCGACATGCACAAGGAAGGCGCGGCCTTCCGCAGCTTGATGAACAACTTCGCCATCGCGATTTCGATCGGTCTGCAGTACGGCGTGCCGATCGAGGAGTTCGTCGAGGCCTATACCTTCACGCGCTTCGAGCCGTCGGGCATGGTCGAGGGCAACGACGCGATCAAGATGTCGACGTCGATCCTCGACTACATCTTCCGCGAGCTCGCGATCTCCTATCTCGGGCGCAACGATCTCGCGCATGTCGAGCAATCCGATCTTCGCCCCGACAGCGTCGGGCGCGGCCTGGTCGCCGATGGACTGCCGGTGACCGGCACGGAGGTCGCGCAGGAAGCTGCCGACGCCGTGAGCCGCATCGCCAGCGTCGGCTACATGCGCAGCAATCTTTATGTTTTGAACGGCCGGATGGCTGGCAACACCGCGGTCGCCGAGGCGATCGCTGCCAGCCCCGAGCCTACTGGACTGACGGACGGCCCAACCGTCGCTACGGGCTTTGCCCAGGCGGCCGTCGTCGGAGTCACGCGCGGAGAGGCATTCACCGCGAAGCTGAAAGGCTTCGAGGGGGATGCGTGTCCGGAGTGTGGCAACTTCACCATGGTTCGCAACGGGACGTGCCTCAAATGCACGACCTGCGGCGGCACCACCGGCTGCAGTTGACGCATGCGTGACGAGCGTACCCTGCGTAAGGCGAGGAACCCGCGGTTGGGAACTTCAATGCTAACCATAGGAGACAGTTATGGCTGCTAAGAAAAAGGCTGCTAAGAAGAAGGCTGCTAAGAAGAAGAAGTCCTAATTAGGACAGGGCGTTGGCCAGGGTCTTCGGACCCTGGCCCCTCTACCTAAAACGCCTTTCGGTTTCCGGTCGGGTGCCCTCACGGGCCCCCACCGGAAGCCACCTTCAACGATAATGCATTAAAGCCAATGCAACGCCCTCCTCACGGAGAGCGGAAAGGCGAAACTAGCCAAAGATCCGGCGACTTCGGTCTGCCGGACTTTTTTTGTCTGCCCTCTTGATGGCACGATTTGCGCTATGCTGGCGGCATGCCGGATGACTCCCCGACGATCGGGCTGCGCGTCGTCGAAAGCCTCGCCGCCGTCGATGCGGACCAATGGGACGCGTGCGCGCTCGCGCCCGGCTCGGGCGGAAACCCGTTCCTGAGCCACGGCTTCCTGAAGGCGCTCGAGGATTCCAAGTCGGTCGGCCGGCGCACCGGGTGGCAGCCGCAGTATCTCCTGGCCGAAACGTCGGACGGCACCTTGCAGGGCGCCACGCCGATGTACGTAAAGAGCCACAGCCAGGGCGAATACATCTTCGACCATGGCTGGGCGCAGGCGCTCGAACGCGCTGGCGGCCGCTATTACCCGAAGCTCCAGGTCGCGATCCCTTTCACGCCCGTTCCCGGCCCGCGCCTGTTCGCCAGACCGGGACCTCTCGCGTCGGCGGTTCGCGATGCCCTTATCGACATGCTGGCGACGATCGCTGGCGACAACAATATCAGCTCGGTCCACGCCACCTTCTGCAGCGAGGACGACTGGAAGCGCTTCGGTGAGCGCGGGTGGCTGCTGCGGCTCGGGCAGCAGTATCACTGGAGCAATCAGGGCTACAAAAGCTTCGACGACTTTCTGGGGGCCCTCTCCTCGCGCAAGCGCAAGGCGATCCGCAAGGAGCGCGAGCAGGTGCGACAGGAAGGGCTCGTCATCCGCCAACTCACCGGCGACGATATCAAGCCCGAGCACTGGGACGCCTTCTTCGCCTTCTATATGGATACCGGCGGTCGCAAGTGGGGCACGCCCTACCTGACGCGTGCCTTCTTCGACATCCTGGGAAGCACGATGGCCGACAAGGTCGTGCTGGTGATGGCCGAGGCCGACGGCCGCCCGGTCGGCGGCGCGCTCAACCTCAAGGGCGACGACACCCTCTACGGCCGCTACTGGGGCTGCCTCGAAAGCCACGCGTTCCTGCATTTCGAGGCCTGCTACTACCAGGCGATCGACCACGCGATCGAGCACGGCTTGGCCCGGGTCGAGGCCGGCGCACAGGGCGATCACAAAATCCAGCGCGGCTACCTGCCGGTAAAGACCTACTCGGCGCACTGGATCGTCGATCCCGCCTTCCGCCGCGCCATCGACGATTACCTGAAGCGCGAACGCCCCGCTGTCGAGCAGGAGATTGAAGGGCTGATGCAGTATTCGCCGTTCAAGAAAGAGAACGAAGGATAATGTCGTCCTGAGCGAAGCGAAGGACCTAGCGATCATTGCGAACGAAGCGTTTGCTAACGCGCAAGATCCTTCGCTGCGCTTAGGATGACAGGAAAACCTGTCAGGTCTTTACGGTTAGAACGCCCAGAAAGAAGATCACGCAAAAGACGACGTAGTTGGTGAAGTCGATGCCAACGAGCATCAACCCCTTCCATCCGGCGTGATCGATGATGTTGATAGAAACAGCAAAGACCGCGGTGGCTAGCACCGCGGCCCTCAAAGCAATCCAGAGCGGACGAAGCGTCTTCACTCAGCCAGCACAGGCTCTTGGTTGGCGGGCGGAAGCGCCCGCGGCTCGGGCGGCAGGAAGGTGAAGACGAGCTTACCCGCCTCGCCCGGCAAATCGGTGTCGACACGGACCGTGCCGCCGCCGTTGGCCAGCTTGCCGAACAGCACTTCCTCGGCCAGCGGCTTCTTGAGGTGCTCCTGGATGATGCGGGCCAGGGGACGCGCGCCGTAAAGGCGGTCGTAGCCCTTGGTCGCCAGCCAGCGCCGCGCGCTCTCCGACAGCTCGATGAAGACCTTGCGGTCGGCAAGCTGCACTTCCAGCTCGGCCACGAACTTGTCCACCACGTGTCCCATGCTCTCGGGACCCAGGCTGTTGAACTTGATGATCGCGTCGAGGCGGTTGCGGAACTCAGGCGCGAACAGGCGGTTGATCGCCTCGTCATCCTCGTCGTGGCGCGCCTCGCGGCCGAAACCGAGCGCAGGCTTGGCGATGTCGGCGGCGCCGGCGTTCGTCGTCATGCACAGGATGACGTTGCGGAAGTCGACCGTCCGGCCGTTGTGGTCGGTCAGCTTTCCGTAGTCCATCACCTGCAGCAGGATGTTGAACACGTCCGGATGCGCCTTCTCGATCTCGTCGAGCAGGATCACGCAGTGTGGATGCTGGTTCACCTTGTCTGTCAGCATGCCGCCCTGGTCGAAGCCGACGTAGCCCGGCGGCGCGCCGATCAATCGGCTCACGCTGTGGCGCTCCATGTACTCCGACATGTCGAAGCGAATCAGCTCGAGGCCGAGCAGGCGCGCGAGCTGGCGCGTCACCTCGGTCTTGCCGACGCCCGTGGGGCCGGCCAGCAGGTACGATCCGATCGGCTTTTCTGGCGAGCGCAGGCCCGCACGCGCGAGCTTGATCGCCGCACTCAGCTGGTCGATCGCCTTGTCCTGGCCGAAAACGACACGCTTCAGGTCCTGGTCTATCACCCGCAGCATCTCGGTGTCGTCCTTCGACACCGACTTCGGTGGGATACGGGCGATCTTGGCCACGATCTCCTCGATATCCGGCACGTCGATGGTCGTCTTGCGCTCGTCCGGCTTGCGCAGCATCTGGGCGGCACCGACCTCGTCGATCACGTCGATCGCCTTGTCGGGCAGCTTGCGGTCGTGGATGTAGCGCGCCGACAGCTCAACCGACGCCTTTATGGCATCGTCCGTGAAGCTCACGTGATGGTGCTTTTCATAAACGGTCTTGAGCCCCTTCATGATCTCGATTGCATCGCTGATCGAAGGCTCCGCCACGTCGATCTTCTGGAAGCGCCGCACCAGCGCGCGGTCCTTCTCGAAGTAGTTGCGGTATTCCTTGTAGGTGGTCGAGCCGATGCAGCGCAGGTCGCCCGACTGCAGCGAGGGCTTGAGCAAGTTCGACGCATCCATCGAACCGCCCGACGTGGCGCCGGCGCCGATGATGGTGTGGATCTCGTCGATGAACAGGACCGAGTTCGGCTTCTTCTTGAGCTCGGTCAGGACGGCCTTCAGCCGCTCCTCGAAGTCGCCGCGATAGCGCGTGCCGGCCAGCAACGCGCCCATGTCGAGCGAGTAGATGGTGGATTCCTTCAGCACGTCCGGCACTTCGCCGTCGACGATCTTGCGCGCGAGGCCCTCGGCGATCGCGGTCTTGCCGACGCCCGGCTCACCGACATAGAGCGGGTTGTTCTTGGTACGGCGGCAAAGGACCTGGATCGTACGCTCGACCTCGTATTCACGGCCGATCAGCGGATCGACCTTGCCATCGCGGGCCTTCTGGTTGAGGTCGACGCAATAGGCCGTCAGCGCCTCGTTGCCCTGCTTGGCTGCGGGCTCGCCGCCGTTCTCTTCCTCGGAGCCGGTGGCGCGGCGCGCACGGGCACGGCCCGGCACCTTGGCCTTGCCGTGGCTGATGTAGTCGACCGCATCGAGGCGGGACATGCCCTGGTTCTCGAGGAACGAGACGGCGTGGCTGTCGCGTTCCGAAAAGAGAGCGACCAGCACGTTGGCACCGGTGACTTCCTTGCGGCCCGACGACTGGACATGCACCGCCGCGCGCTGGACGACGCGCTGGAACCCAGCGGTCGGCAGCGGCTCGTTCGGCGTTTGCGTCACGATGCCCTTCAGCCGGTTGTCGACAAAGGTCTCGAGATCGTGCCGCAGCCGGTCTATGTCAACGCCGCAGGCCTTGAGGACGGGCGTCGCGTCCTCATCCTCGGTCATCGCCAGGAGCAGGTGCTCGAGCGTTGCATATTCGTGGCGACGTTCCCCGGCCAGCGCGAACGCTCGGTGAAGGGATTTCTCGAGGTTCTTGGACAACATGGACATCGAACCACCTCGACTGAAAAAAAAGCGAGCTAACTATTCTTTCTCCAACGTGCACTGCAGAGGATGCTGATTCTTGCGTGCATAGTCGACCGTCTGGGTCACCTTTGTCTCGGCAACCTCATACGTATAAACGCCGCAGACCCCCACGCCCTTCTGATGGACGTGCAGCATGATCTCCGTCGCCTCCTCACGGTTTTTCTGGAAGATGTTCTGCAGAACGTCGACCACGAACTCCATCGGCGTGTAGTCGTCGTTCAGCATCAGCACCTTGTACATGGACGGCTTCTTCGTCCGGGTGCGCGTGAGCGTCAGCGCGCCCGTGCGGCCGCCGTCCTTGTCGTCGTCGTTGCCGTTTCCGCCGTCCCGGCGCGACGGCGGCTGCTGCGGCGGGCCACCGGGCGGCTCTTTCGGGCCACCCAGCCGTTCGCCCTCGAGGCGCCAATCGTTTGCGGAACGCAGGAACAACATCGTCTTGGAACAGCCCTCTCTTGCCGAAGCTCCTGAATTATATAGTCACTGAAAGCGTTTCCGCTACCTCGGCCGCAGCCCATCCTTTCCCACAACCACCATCCAGCGGTCTCCCCGCCCTCGCTGGGCGGCGTGGCTGTCGAAGCCGCGGCGGAATTCAGCCGGTTCGAGGGTGCGCGGCTTGTTGACCGGCACACGCACCTCGTCGAAGGTCCAGAGCCGGTCCGCGAACTTCACATTGGCGAAGCCGTCGGTCGGATAATGATAGGCCTGAAAGCCCCAGGCGCCGTCACGGCAGGATGAAACCGCCCACCAGAAATCGTTGTCCGGCAGGCGGAGGCCATCGCGTGGCGGACCGAATGCCGCACTGGCCAGCAATGCGGCCATCAATTCGCGCGTCTCGTCCCCGTTCAGCAGGCGTTGGCCCTTCTTCATGCGCCACGGATTTGTGATGTCGAGAGCGCTGCCGATGGAAAGGGAGGCGACATTGCCTTGGTCCGCCAGCACGCCGACATTCAGGCTGGCCGTGCCGTCCGGCTGCGGGAAGAGATCGTAGGACCGCACCTGTTCTTCCCACAGGGCGTTGTAGATCAATCTTATGTGGCTGCGCGTTCCGGGCTGGCAGGCCGCGCGGACGTCGTCGCCGCCCACATAGCCGAACCAGGAGAGGCTGCGGACGACGGGGAGATCGACATTTCGATCGGCCCGCTGCGCCGACGCTGGAACTATAGCCGCGCAGGCCAAAGCGAAGGCGAAGACCACGGCCGACAGCGATCTCATTGTTGTCTCCTGCACCAAGGGCCGAAGCAGTTTCCGAACCAACTTTGTCACGACAGCGGCGGCAAACGTTGCACAACCACACAAACTTTAGTAAGATTCCAGAAATAGTCCGTAACCTGTTGCGCGGGCTCAAGAAAAACAACTCCAGCGTAGTGGCGTTTTGAGATGACCCTCCTCATCAAGCGCTGTGCGGCAAGCCTTTGCTGGATTGCCGCCTGCAGTTTCATTGCTTCCACCCTCGCGCTGTCGGCAGCGATCGCGCAGACGCGCGCTGCGCCGCCGTCGAAAGTGCACGCGGCAAAGGCCGTCCAGCGGGCCGCCTCGCCCTGGGTGCCCAATCCGGCGGTCAATTCTAAGGATTCGTATCTTATCGTAGATGCCACCAGCGGCCGGGAGCTGGCCTCCGATCGCCCCGACGAACTGCGCCATCCCGCATCGCTGACCAAGCTGATGACGCTCTACCTCACCTTCTCGGCACTCGATTCCGGCCAGCTGTCGCTGGGCGACTCACTGCCGGTGTCGCTGGCGGCGCTCAATGCCTCGCCGACCAAGATGGGCATGGTAGGTGGATCTGTGAACGTGCGGGACGCCGTCATGGGCCTGGTGACCCGTTCGGCGAACGATGCAGCAATCGTGCTGGGTGAAGCATTGGGCGGCGACGAGGAGAACTTCGCCCGCCAGATGACACTGAAGGCGCGCCAGCTCGGCATGATGTCGACGGTGTTCCGCAACGCCTCGGGCCTGCCAAATCGCGAACAGGTGACGACGGCGCGCGATCTCGCCAAGCTTGCCCACGCCCTGCTCCGCGACTTCCCGCATTACTATCCGGTGTTCTCGGTGCAGAGCTATAACTACCGCGGCCGGATGTTGGGGAATCATAACCAGATGCTCCAGACCTACGCCGGGGCCGACGGGCTGAAGACGGGCTACACGGCAGCGTCGGGATTCAACCTTGTGATGTCGGCGGTGCGTGACAATCGCCGCCTGATCGGCGTCGTAATGGGCGGCGATAGCGGTTACTCGCGCGACAGGCTGATGGCCGAACTGATGGATCGCGGCTTCGCCACGGCACAGGCCCAGTCGCTCTCGGCCTGGACGTCGCCCCGCATACCGCCGTCGGCGCGCTACGCCGCCGCCAATTTCGTACCCGGCGCGGGCTTCCCTGATCTCCCGCGCATCGGCCAGGTGGCAAAAGCCGAGCCAGCACCGTCGGCCCCAACTGCGGCAGCCGCCCCTGCTCCCATCCAGCTCGCCACGACCGCTTCCGCTGCGCCAATCGCCTCGGGTGCGCCGACAATCGGCAGTTGGGTGATCCAGGTCGGTTCCTTCAACGAGAGCCAGGCGGCCGAACTTGCACTCGAGCGCGCCACTTCGGCTCTGCCCGATGCGATCCGCTCACACGGCGCGGCGACGATCGACGAAGTCCAGATGGCACAGCGCACGTTTCATCGTGCCCGGCTGACCAACCTGTCGCAGGCCGAAGCGATCGATGGCTGCAAGAAGCTGTCGGCGCGCAAGATCTTTTGCTCTGCGCTGCAGGTTACGGCCTGGAATACCCCTGGCGCCCGCTGAGCGCCCTCCGGAGGCGCGCGACGAAAATCTTCTTGTCCTGACGCTGCCAGAGCATCAGGTCCCAGGACCTTGCAGTGGGTTTGAGCTTGCTCACGATCGGTTCGAAGACCGACACCCGCGTCAACACCCCGCCGAGCCAGACCTTGAGCGACGAGATCCGATAACCGGCTCCCTCGTATGCCGCCAGCCGCGCCACATCGCGGGCGCTGAGGCCGCCCACGACGGCGCCGGCAACACTCCCTTTGCGGTCGGGAATGGAGATCGGGTAACTACCGCCCTGCACTCGCCAGCGTGACCAGCCCGGAAGCACTGCCGGCAGGAAGCTCGATGCCGGCAGGCGGCGGCCCAGCACCAAGGCAGTAACGTCGCGGTCGAGCAGCGTGCCGTAGAAGAAGAACCGCATCAGTGATGCCCGGCGGACGCCTCGTCCGGAAGCTCGAGTCCGCTCTTGGCCAGAGCCGCCCTGAGATCGCCCTTCAACCGCTCCAGGCCCGCCTCGTTCGCGCTCTCACAGCGCGCGACGAGCACCGGCTGCGTATTCGAGGCGCGCAGCAACCACCAGCCATCGGGTGTGTTGACACGCACGCCGTCGATGTCGTTCACCTTGGCATTCGCCGCCTTCAACCGCGCTTTCACTTCCTCGACAACCTTGAATTTGCGGTCATCGGCGCAATCGAAGCGCAGCTCCGGCGTGTTCACGAGCTGCGGAAGCTTGTCGCGCATCGCGGCCAGGCTCTCGGTGGCGTTGGCCACGATGTTCAGGAGCCGCAGACCGCAGTAAAGCGCGTCGTCGAAGCCGTAGAAAGTGTCTGCAAAGAAGATGTGGCCGCTCATCTCGCCAGCCAGCGGCGACTTGAGCTCGGCCATCTTGGTCTTGATGAGCGAGTGGCCGGTCTTCCACATCAGCGGCGTGCCGCCGGCGCGCAGCACTTCGTCGAACAGTGCCTGACTGGCCTTCACATCGGCAATGATCGTGGCGCCAGGATGATCCTTCAGCACGTCGCGCGCCCACAGGATCAGAAGCTGATCGCCCCACAGGATGCGGCCCTTGCCGTCGACCGCGCCGATACGGTCGCCATCCCCATCGAAGGCGATGCCGAGATCGCAGCCCTGGCGCTTCACCTCGGCGACCAGCTGCTCGAGGTTCTTCGGCACGGTCGGATCGGGATGGTGAGCAGGAAATGTGCCGTCGACCTTCTCGTTCAGCACGTAGTGCTTGCCCGGGAGCTTGTCGACGACGGCGCGAATCGAAACGCCGACGGCACCGTTGCCGGTATCCCACGCGACCTTGAGCTTCTTGCCGGGCTTCACGTCCTTGAGAAGTCGCACGGCGTAGTCGGCCAGGATGCTCTTTTTCTCGACCGAGCCCTTGCCCGAGTCCTGATCGCCCTTGCCCGCCATCTCGCCCAGCTTGGTGATGTCGGCGCCGAAGAATGACTTCTTGCCCATCATCATCTTGAAGCCGTTGTAGTCCGGCGGATTGTGCGAACCGGTGATCATGATGCCGCCGTCGGCATCGAGGTGATAGACCGAGAAGTAGAGCATCGGAGTGGCGGCCAACCCGATCTGGATGACGTCGCAGCCAGCGGCAACCAGCCCTTCGGTGCAGGCTGCGGCGAGATCGGGCGAGCTCAGTCGCCCGTCATAGCCCAGCGCCACCTTCTTGCCGCCCTTGCGGCGGACCAGCGTGCCGAACGTGCGCCCGATCGCGCGTGCGTCGGACACGTGCAGCGTGGTGCCCACGACGCCACGGATGTCGTATTCGCGCAGAATCGAGGGATCGAACTTGTGCGCCGTCTCACTCATGAATCACTCCGGACTTTTCTTCCAATATCCCTAGCTGCGCGGCTTGGGGCGGCCGATGCCTTCGTAGGCGAACCCCAGCCCTCTCATTTCCTCGGGATTGAAAATGTTGCGCAGGTCGACGATGCGGGGCTGGCGCATCGCCTCCTTGATACGCCGCGGGTCGAGGCCGCGAAACTCGTGCCACTCCGTTATCACCACCAGCACGTCGGCACCGGTCGCGGCATCGTAGGCCGTCTTGGCGAAGGTGACGTCGGGCAGGAGTTTGCCCGCCTCGCCCATGCCCTCGGGATCGAAGGCCACGATCTTGCCACCGGCCTTCTGCAGGGCCGGGACAATATCGAGCGAGGGCGCGTCGCGCATGTCGTCGGTGTTGGGCTTGAAGGTGAGGCCCAGCACGCCGATCGTCAGGCCTGCAACCGAGCCGCCACAGAAGTCGATGACCTTCTGGGCCATCTTCTTCTTGCGCGAATTGTTCACTTCGATGACCTGCTCGACGATCGTCTGGCGCGCATTGGCCTCGCGCGCCGTGTAGGCGAAAGCAAGCGTGTCCTTGGGAAAGCATGAGCCGCCGAAGCCAGGACCCGGGTGCAGGAACTTGCGGCCGATTCGGCCGTCGAGCCCGATGCCGCGCGCCACGTCGTGTACGTCGGCGCCGACCTTCTCGCAGAGATCCGCGATCTCGTTGATGAAGGTGATCTTCGTCGCCAGGAAAGCGTTGCCAGCGTACTTGGTCACTTCGGCGGTCTCGATGTTGGTGAACACCATCGGCGTCTGAATGAGGTTGAGCGGGCGATACACGCCTGCCATCACGTCGCGCGCCCGCTGGCTCTCGACACCAATCACCACGCGGTCGGGTTTCATGAAGTCCTCGATCGCAGCCCCTTCGCGCAGGAATTCCGGGTTCGAGGCCACATCGAACTGGGCGTCCGGGTTCGCCTCACGGACGATGCGCTCGACCTCGCGGCCAGTGCCCACAGGAACGGTCGACTTGGTGACGATCACGGTATAGCCGCGGATCGCCTTCGCGATCTCGGCGGCGGCCGCGTAGACATAGGTCAAGTCTGCATGGCCGTCGCCGCGCCGCGTCGGCGTGCCCACCGCGATGAATACTGCATCGGCCTTGCCTACGGCATCGGCGAGAGTGGTGTCGAAGCTGAGGCGGCCGGCCTTTGCGTTGTCCGTGACCATGCGGTCGAGGCCGGGTTCGTAGATCGGGATCTTGCCGTCACGCAGCGCCGCGATCTTGGCGGGATCCTTGTCGATGCAGATGACGTCGTGCCCGAACTGCGCGAGACAGGCGCCGGATACGAGACCGACGTAGCCCGATCCCACCATGACGATACGCATTCGATCAGCCTTTCAGCATGCGCGTAAGCAGCGCCCGCGTTTCCGCCGCCGTGTCGGCGCGATTCAGCGCCACGCCGACATTGGCCTCGAGGAAGCCGATTCGACTGCCGCAATCATAGCGCTGGCCGGTGTAGGTCATCGCATGAAAAGGCTTGTTGCCGATCATCTTGGCCATCGCGTCGGTCAGCTGGATCTCGCCGCCTGCGCCCTTTTCGTGCCTGTCGAGATGATCGAACACCTCCGGCAGGACGACGCTGCGGCCGATCCAGGCCAGGGTCGATGGCGCCTCTTCCGGCTTTGGCTTCTCGACGATGCCGGTCATCTCGGCGAGGCCGTCTTTCTCGGGCTTTACCGCCACGATGCCGTAACTCTTGGTCTGTTCGCGCGGCACGTTCATCACAGCCACGATGTTGCCGCCCGTCTTCTCGTGTGCGGTCACCAGTTGAGCGGTGCAGGTCGGCGAACTCACCATGAGCTCATCCGGCAGCAGCACGGCGAACGGCTCGCGGCCGATCCAGTGCCGGGCACACCATACGGCGTGCCCGAGGCCGAGCGGCTTCTGCTGGCGGGTGAAGATCGCATTGCCCTGCTTCAGGGTCGCCGCTTGTGTCAGCTTGAGTTCGGCTGCCTTGTTACCGCGCTGCTCGAGCGTGGCCTCGAGTTCGTAGGCTGAATCGAAATGGTCCTCGATCGCCATCTTGTTGCGACCGGTCACGAAGACGAATTCGTCGATACCGGCGTCGAGGCACTCCTCGATGGCGTACTGGATCAGCGGCCGGTCGACGACCGTCAGCATTTCTTTTGCCATCGCCTTGGTGGCAGGCAGAAACCTCGTGCCAAGGCCGGCAACCGGCAGAACCGCTTTACGGACGCGCTGCGCCATGTGTATCGACCTCGTCGTCCAAAAGCATATTATACTGCAAAATCAATGATTTGCCTGAAATCATCTGCCCCCTTGGAGCAACGGTCGCGGTAGATGCCACAGCCGCGCCGCCTCTGGCAAGGTCAACCACCCAGAAGAATGTCCTTCGCACGGTTGATCCGGGCAGCCAAGTCGGCGCTGCCGCCGACGTCCGGATGGACCCGCTGGATTAGTCGCCGGTGAGCCGCCCTGATCTCCTCCGCCGTCGCTCCCTCGGCAAGGCCGAGAATGGCCAGCGCTTCTGCACGGCCAATGCTCGCGCTCGTGCCGGCGGGTGGCGGGCGGGTCTTATCTCGCCAATCGGCCCCCAGCCGCCGGTCAAGATAGGCCTCCAGGATCCTGAGTGAATCTGGATCGGAAGCGCATTCACTCCGCAGCGCGAGTAAATCCCTATCACCCAGCGCCTCCAGTAGGCGCCCCGAAAATTGCCCCTTAATCACACGGCCGCCAACATCGCCCGTACTATGATCGATCCAGGCCTGCAGGTAGGCGGTGTGCGTCTCTGTGCGCTGGCCGCTGTCGGGGGTACTGAACCCACGCGACGGCCGGTAGCGCACGGCGCGGGCGATCAGGCCGGTTACGACGACGCCCGCCAGGCCGAAAAGTTCGGGCAAGAAACTTGGCAGAAAGCGCACACCGAAGATCAGCAATCCGCCGACGCCCAGCGCGCCGAGCAGGACAAGTCCCATCCGCAGGCGCCGCGCAACCGCCGTTGGATTAGCGCGCAGGAACCAGGCGACGCCCAATCCGACGGCAATCAGCAACACGAGCGCTGCGAGAAGGATCGGCATGGTTCACGGCTTGGCGGCTGCGGGCGACGGAGATGCGGGAAGTCCCTGCTCCTGGCGCTGCTTCTGCGCTTCTTTCCAGCGCGCGACATTGCGATTGTGCTCGTAGATATTGACCGCAAAGGCGTGACCACCCTGCCCGTCGGCGACGAAATAGAGCGAGCGATCGCGCGGCGCCGGACTGGTTGCTGCCAGGATCGAGGCGCGCCCCGGGTTGCAGATCGGCCCCGACGGCAGGCCTGGGACGACATAGGTGTTGTACCCCGACGGCGATTGCAGATCGGCGCGCGTCAGGTCGCGGCCGAGCGTCCCCTTGCCGCCGGTGATGCCATAAATCGTTGTGGGATCGCTCTCGAGTTTCATCTTGATGCGCAGGCGATTGACGAACACGGCGGCGACTTTCTGCCGTTCTGCGGGAAGAGCCGTCTCCTTCTCGATCATCGACGCCAGGATCACGACCTCGCGCCGATTGGCGATCGGCAGGCCGGCGGCACGCTTGCGCCAGGCTTCGTCGACGGTTTTCTCCATCGCCTCCTTCATGCGCAGCAGGAGGCCGTCGCGGGTATCGTTGCGCGAATAGAAGTAGGTCTCCGGCAGCAGGTCGCCTTCCTTGACGTCGAGAGTAATTTCTCCGGTCAGCGTATCGGTCTTGCGCACCAGTTCGACAATCTCCGCCGTCGTCGTGCCTTCCGGCACCGTCAGGCGGCGCTGCACGACCTTGCCCGACTGCAGCAGCTCGACCAGAGACTGCATCGAGGCATGCGCGGGAATTTCATATTCGCCCGCCTTGATCGGCTTGGGTGACGGGTCGACCATCAAGGCGACCCGAAACAAAATGGCATGATCGAGGACGCCCTCGTCCTTCAATACCTTGGCCATGGTCGCAGGCCCCGCGCCACGCGGTATGACCACGCGCTTGGAAACGCTGAGCGGTCCGTCGGACACAAGCATCCCATGGCCGACGAACAGTGCGCCGCCGATCACGGCGACGAACAGAGTCACGAAGAAGAGCGTCCAACGAAAGAAGCTGAGCATTACTCAGCGCCGGCGATCAGACGGGACCGACGATCAACGACGCGTTGGTGCCGCCGAAACCGAACGAATTGCTGAGCGCGTAGCGTACCTTGCGCTGCTTGGCCTGCTTCGGCACCAGGTCGATGTCGCAGCCTTCGTCGGGTTCGTCGAGATTGAGGGTCGGCGGCACGACTTGGTCCTGCACCGACTTGATGGCGTAGATCGCCTCGATCGCACCGGCAGCGCCCAGCAAGTGGCCGGTCGCCGACTTGGTCGACGACATCGAAAGCTTGTAGGCATCGTCTCCGAACACCCGCTTCACCGCGCCGAGTTCGATCACGTCCGCCATGGTCGAAGTGCCGTGGGCGTTTACATAGTCGATCTGGTCGGTACCGAGGCCCGCCCGCTTCAACGCGGCCTTCATGGCGCGCTGGGCGCCGCTGCCGTCTTCCGACGGAGCGGTGATGTGATAGGCATCGCCCGACAGGCCGTAGCCCAGGATCTCGGCGTAAATCTTGGCGCCGCGCTTCCTGGCATGCTCGTACTCTTCGAGGATGACGCAACCCGCGCCCTCGCCCATGACGAAGCCGTCGCGCCTCTTGTCCCACGGCCGCGACGCCGCAGTCGGCGTATCGTTGAAGTCCGTCGACAGCGCCTTGCAGGCGTTGAAGCCCGCGATTCCGATGCGGCAGACCGTGGCCTCGGCACCACCCGCCACCATGACGTCGGCGTCGTCGAGCATGATCAGGCGCGCAGCGTCGCCGATGGCATGCGCACCGGTGGCGCACGCCGTCACGACGGAGTGGTTGGGTCCCTTGAAGCCATAGGCGATCGAAACCTGGCCGGAAATGAGGTTGATCAGGGCCGACGGTACGAAGAACGGGCTGACCCGTCGCGGACCGCGCTCCTTCAGCGTGATCGACGTCTCGTAGATCGTCTGAAGGCCACCGATGCCGGCGCCCATCAGGACACCGGTACGATTCAGGCTTTCTTCGTCCTGGGGCATCCAGCCGGAATCTTCCACGGCCTGCTTGGCCGCCGCCATTCCGAACAGGATGAACTTGTCGACCTTCCGCTGCTCTTTCGGGAGCATATAGAGGTCGGCATTGAAATGTCCGTTGGCCTTGTCTCCGACCGGAACCTCGCCCGCGATCTTGGTCGCGAGGTCCGACGTATCGAAGCTCTGGATCGAGTGAATGCCCGACTCAGCCGCGATCAATCGGCGCCAGTTGACGTCGACTCCATCACCCAACGGGGTGACCATGCCCATGCCGGTTACGACAACGCGCCTCATGAGTCGCCTTCCCTTGTTCGGGTGCGAACGTCGATCAGGACTTGGCGTTGCTCGTGATGAAGCTGATCGCGTCGCCGACGGTCTGGATCTTCTCGGCAGCATCGTCGGGGATCTCGATGCTGAACTCTTCTTCGAAGGCCATCACCAGCTCGACGGTATCGAGCGAGTCGGCGCCCAGATCGTCGATAAACTTGGCGTCTTCCTTCACCTGGGCGGCTTCGACACCGAGATGCTCGACAACGATCTTCTTAACGCGCTCGGCAACATCGCTCATTTTCTTGTCCTTCCCGTATCTTCAAATTTCCGGTCCGCCGAGGGGACGGCGATTTCCGGTTCTCCTAACATAGCTTCCCGGCGATTGGCTAGCGCTGGAAAGCCCACAGAATCAGGCACTTGCGCCTAAATCATGGCCATACCGCCATTGATGTGGAGCGTCTGGCCCGTCACGTAGGCCGCCTCATCGCTGGCAAGATAGACAACTCCTGCCGCGATCTCCTCCGGCGTGCCCAGACGATCGGCCGGAACGCGGCCAAGTATGCCCTTCTTCTGCTCGTCGGTCAGGACATCGGTCATAGGCGTCGCGATGAAGCCCGGGGCGATGCAGTTGACCGTGATGTTGCGCGAAGCCAGTTCCTGCGCGAGCGACTTTGACATGCCGATGAGGCCTGCTTTGGCGGCGGCATAGTTGGCCTGGCCCGGATTGCCCGTCACGCCCACGATCGAGGTGATGTTGATCACGCGGCCAAACCTACGCTTCATCATCCCGCGCATCGTCGCGCGGATCAGGCGGAACGTGCCGGTAAGATTCACCTGCAGGACCTTCTCCCACTCCTCGTCCTTCATGCGCATCGAGATATTGTCGCGCGTGATGCCGGCGTTGTTCACCAGGATATCGAGCTTGCCGCCCATCGCCGCCTCGGCCTCCTTGGCCAAACGCTCGATGTCGGCGGCGTCGTCCATCTTTGCGGCCACGACATGCGCGCGCTCGCCCATCGTGCCCTTCAGCTGCTCCAGCGCGTCGGCGCGGGTGCCGGACAGAGTGACAATGGCGCCCTGCTTGTGGAGCATGCGGGCGATGGCGCCGCCGATACCGCCAGAGGCTCCGGTGACAAGCGCGGCCTTGCCGCTGAGATCGAACATGCGCGTATCCCCTACTAGGCCGTCTTCAGGAAGGCTTCGATATCGGCCGGCGTGTTGAGCGCCGTGCCGGTCATTTCCTTGTCGATGCGCTTCACCAGGCCCGACAGTACCTTGCCGGAACCACATTCGATCAGCGCGTCGACGCCGTTGGTCTTCATGTACTGAACGCTTTCGCGCCAACGAACGAGAGCGGTCACCTGTTCCACCAGCCTCTGCTTGATTGCGCCCGGTTCTGTGATTTCCGACGCCAGGACATTGGCGATCAGCGGCACGACGGGTGTGCCGAGCGATACGCGTTCGAGCGCTTCCTGCATCGCGTCCGCCGCGGGCTGCATCAAGGAGCAATGGAAGGGCGCGCTCACCGGCAGCAGCATGCCGCGCTTGCAGCCTTTGGCCTTCGCCGCCTCGATTGCGCGTTCAACCGCGTCCTTGTGACCGCTGACGACGACCTGTCCGCCACCATTGTCATTGGCGACCGCGACCACCTCACCCTGGGCCGCCTCCTTGCAGGCTTCCTGGGCGGGTTCGAGTTCGATGCCCAGAAGCGCCGCCATGGCGCCAACCCCGACCGGGACCGCCTTCTGCATCGACTGACCGCGCAGCTTGAGCAGCCGCGCGGCGTCAGCCAGCTTCAGCGACCCTGCCGCCGCCAGCGCCGAATACTCACCCAGGGAGTGGCCTGCGACGTGGCTCGCGAGACTGGCGAGAGGCCTCCCGCCGTCTTTTTCGAGGATCCGGACCACCGCCATGCTGACGGCCATCAGTGCCGGCTGTGCGTTCTCCGTCAGAACCAGCTCGGATTCAGGGCCTTCGCGCATCAATTTGGACAGGTTCTGTTTCAGGGCCTCATCGACCTCCTGGAACACGTCGCGGGCCGTCCCGAAGGCGGCGGCGAGGTCGGTTCCCATGCCGACGGCCTGGGATCCCTGTCCCGGAAACACAAAAGCGCGACTCATGGGCCGATTTCCCCCTGTTTTTGGCCTGAAGCGGCCTTCTCATACCCCACTCGGCGGGTGGCCGGAATGCCTTGATTTAAGGGGGCGAGCCTGTATAACCGCCGCTCTTCGGGGCCTAAATCGGCCTCGTCTCCTTGCCGATCCTAGCATTCCGCAGCCCGTGGAATTGTGAGGGGGTCGGCTAGATCCGGGCGGTTCTTGAGAACTCCGGATCGCAAATAGCCATAAGGAGCCAGAATGGCGTTGTACGAAAACGTCTTCATTGCGCGCCAGGATGTCCCGGCGACGACGGTGGAGACACTGACGACCCAGTTCGAAGAACTGGTCAAAGGCCTCGGCGGCACCGTCTCCAAGAAGGAGTACTGGGGTCTGCGGTCGCTCAATTTCCGCATCAAGAAGAACCGCAAGGGGCACTACACCCTTCTCAACATCGACGCCCCGTCGGCGGCGGTGAAGGAGTTGGAGCGTACGATGTCGATCAACGAAGACATCATCCGCTACCTGACCGTCCGCGTCGACGCGCTCGAGGAAGGTCCCTCTGCCGTCATGCAGCGCAGCAGCGAGAAGTCGGATCGTCCCGGTGGCGATCGTGGCGACCGCTGGGGCGATCGTCCGCCGCGCCGCGAGCGTCCGCGCTTCGGTGAAGATGGTGCTGCCGTCATGGGTTCGGAGGAAGAAGTATGAGCGCGCAACGCCGTCCCTTCACGCGCCGCCGCAAGAGCTGCCCCTTCTCGGGCACCAACGCGCCGAAGATCGACTATAAGGACGTGCGCCTTCTGCAGCGCTTCGTCTCCGAGCGCGGCAAGATCGTGCCGAGCCGCATTTCCGCAGTGTCGTCGAAGAAGCAGCGTGAACTCGCCCAGGCGATCAAGCGCGCCCGCTTCCTGGCGCTCCTGCCGTACCTCATCGCCTAGCAGGGAATTACATCATGCCGATGAATCTCATCCTGCTGGAACGCGTGCCGAAGCTCGGTCAGATGGGCGACGTTGTGAAGGTGAAGCCCGGCTTCGCCCGCAACTACCTGCTGCCGCAGAAGAAGGCCCTGCGCGCCACCAAGGACAACATCGCCTACTTCGAATCGCAGCGTAAGGTACTGGAGGCCCAGAACCTCGAGCGCCGTCAGGACGCCGAAAAGGTCGGCGCCAAGATCGGCGACCTCAAGGTCATCCTGATCCGCCAGGCTTCCGAAGCTCTCCAGCTTTACGGTTCGGTCACGTCTCGCGACATCGCCGATGGCGCCGCCGCGGCGGGCGTCAAGGTCGAGCGTAGCCAGGTCGAACTGGACAAGCCGATCAAGCTGCTGGGTGCCCACAAGATCAAGGTCCACCTCCATCCGGAAGTGACGATCGAGATCACCGTGGTCGTCGCGCGTTCGCCCGACGAAGCCGACTTCCTGGCCAAGGGCGGCACTTTGGTCGCCGAGACCGAGCGTGCCCAGCTCGAAGCGGCGGAAGCCGCCCAGCGCGCCGCCGCACAGGCCGCTGCACTGTTTGAAGCCAAGTCGGCCGAAGCCGTCGAGGGCGAGGCCGCTGAGGCCCCGGCCGCCGAAGAAGCACCCGCCGAAGAGAAATAGGCATATCCGGGCATTGCCCGGTTCTGTCTACAGACGCCCGCCGCCGCACGCCCGCGATGGCGGGCGTTTTCTTTTGGGCACTAGATAAAACCTAGTCTGGCAATGGCTTGAATCATTGAAACAGATAAATATTTAAGGCGAAAATAAGGGCTGCTCCGCAGGGTTGGCGTTTCCCAATTTCCAATGGGGGTCGACGATGTTGCTTGCGAAGGTCTTCGCCAGGTTCATTGGCGAAGGTCAATTGACGATCATCGATGCGGCTGGGCGCACGCATCGCGTCCAAGGCGCCAGACCGGGCCCCGCGGTCACTGTACGAATTCGTACATGGTGGACTGGAATCCGGTTGGTCCTGCGCCCCCGGCTCGCGGTTGGCGAAACCTACATGACCGGTACCCTTACGGTCGAAGAAGGCGACATCTACGGGTTGCTGGACCTCATCGGCCGCAACATCGCCGCGATAGACAGCAGCGCCCTGGTTCGCCTGTCCTATGCCTTCCAACGCTTCCTTCGGTTCCTCGAGCAGCACAATCCAGTCGGCAAGGCGCAGCGCAATGTCGCACACCACTACGACCTCAACGACCAGCTCTACGACTTCTTCCTCGATCGCGACCGCCAGTATTCCTGCGCCTATTTCAGAACGGGCCAGGAGACGCTGGAGCAGGCACAGGAGAACAAGAAGCGACACATCGCCGCCAAGCTCCTGCTGAAGCCGGGCCAAAAGGTTCTCGATATCGGATCCGGCTGGGGCGGCATGGGCCTGTTCCTCGGCCGCGAATTCGACGTCGACGTAACGGGCGTCACACTCTCCAAGGAGCAGCTCGCCGTCTCCAGCCGGCGCGCCCTCGAAAGCGGCATCGCCGACCGCGTGCGCTTCAAGCTGCTCGACTACCGCCAGGAGCCGAACAAATACGATCGCATCGTGTCCGTGGGAATGTTCGAGCATGTCGGCGCCGCGCACTATCGAGAGTACTTCGCGAAGGTGAAGGAGCTTCTCGCCGGCGACGGCGTCATGCTGTTGCATGCTATCGGCCGCATGGAGCCGCCGGGCGGCACCAATACCTGGCTGCGAAAATACATCTTCCCCGGCGGCTACTCGCCCGCCCTGTCGGAAGTCATGGCGGCAATCGAGACGGCCGGGCTCTGGGTCACCGATGTCGAGGTGTTGCGTCTGCATTATGCCGATACGCTGCGGCTCTGGCGCGAGCGCTTCCTCGCCAATCGCGAGAAGATCAAGGCGCTGGCTGGTTACGACGACCGCTTCTGCAGGATGTGGGAGTTTTATCTCGCCGGGTGCGAGATCTCCTTCCGGTATATGAACCAGATGGTTTTCCAGATCCAAATTGCGCGTCGGCAGGATGCGGCGCCATTGACGCGCGATTACATGGTGGAAGCGGAACAGGGCGCCACCCGCGCAAGGTCCATGGCGGCGGAGTAGCCCACCTGATTCGCCCTATACCGAGGGGCAGCCAATGGGGTACTCTATTCGTTCTCTAAGAGCTTGCCCCCTCACTCAGTTAAAAGGCTCTCTATGGAGCCCCAAAAAGACGAACATATCGAGAGCCCAAGAGTCGTAGAGCTCGTTCCCGCGCGAGAGCCACCGCACAACTTCGAGGCGGAACAGGCATTGCTGGGTTCGATTCTGGTGAACAACGCGGCCTACCATCGGGTGGCCGAGTTCCTCAAGGGCGAACACTTCGCCGACCCGCTTCACGGCAAGCTGTTCGATTCCCTGGCTCGCCTGATCGAACGTGGCCAGCTGGTGAGCGCCGTCACACTCAAGACCTATATCGAGAGCGACGAGGATATGAAGGCCGCCGGCGGCGCCGCGTACCTCGCGGGTCTCGCCGCCGCCTCGGTGCACGTGATCGATGCCGGCGATTTCGGCCGCCTCGTCCACGATCTCTTCCTTTTGCGCGAACTCATCACGCTGGGTCAGGACGTCGTCAACGGCGCGTTCAAGCCGACGTTGGACGAGACGGCGATCGAGCAG
Organism: Enhydrobacter aerosaccus; assembly: GCA_903839865.1. Taxonomy (GTDB): domain Bacteria; phylum Pseudomonadota; class Alphaproteobacteria; order Reyranellales; family Reyranellaceae; genus Reyranella; species Reyranella aerosaccus_A. The sequence goes on from CAIMEE010000049.1 coordinate 45,997, forward strand.
ATCGAGGTCGCCGAAAAGAAGCTCTACGACCTTGCGAGCGTCGGCCATACCGATGGCGGCTTCCGCCCGTTCCGTGCAGCGCTGACCGAGGCGATGGTCGCCGCCGAAGCCGCCTACAATCGCGCGGGCCAGCTCACGGGCGTTGCCACCGGCCTCACCCAGCTCGACCAGCTGCTGGGCGGCCTGCACAAATCCGATCTGCTGATCCTGGCTGGCCGTCCTTCGATGGGAAAGACCGCCCTCGCCACCAACATCGCCTTCAACGCGGTGAAGGCCTATCGCGAGGAGCATGGCGAAGACGGCAAGCCCAAGGTCATCGACGGCGCGGTCGTAGGCTTCTTCTCCCTCGAAATGTCGGCGGAGCAGCTCGCCAACCGCATCCTGTCGGAACAGGCTGGCATCTCCTCGGAGAAGATCCGCAAGGGTGAAATGTCGAGCGGCGATTTCGACCGTGTTATCTCGGTCAGCCAGGAGCTCGAGCACCTGAACCTCTACATCGACGACACGCCCGCGCTGTCGATCGCGGCGCTGCGCACCCGCGCCCGGCGCCTCAAGCGCACGCGTGGCCTCGGCCTCCTGATCGTCGACTACCTCCAGCTCCTCAATCCGTCGGGCAAGTCGCGTCAGGAGAATCGTGTCCAGGAGGTCTCCGAGATCACCCGCGGTCTCAAGACGCTGGCCAAGGAACTCGACGTCCCCGTCATCGCCCTCTCCCAGCTCAGCCGTGCCGTCGAGCAACGCGAGGACAAGCGTCCGCAGCTCGCCGATCTCCGTGAATCGGGCTCGATCGAGCAGGACGCCGACGTCGTGATGTTCGTCTATCGCGAGGAGTACTACCTCACCCGCACAGAGCCGACCCGCCGCGCCGAGGAAAGCGACCAGAAGTTCAACGAGCGGCACGAAGCCTGGAAGGAACGCTGCGAGCAGACCTACGGCAAGGCCGAGGTGATCGTGGCCAAGCAGCGCCATGGTCCGACCGGCATCGTGCGCCTGTCGTTCGAGGGCGCCATCACCAAGTTCGACAATCTGCCCGCCGACGCAGATGGGGTCGGACCCATCTTCGAATAGCCGGTAAGATGTCACTCCCCGGCGACAACGACGCCGTGCGCCGGGCCGGCGCCGTCCTCACGGTTGATCTTGGCGCCATCGCTGCCAACTGGCGCGGGCTGCGGGATGCAGGCCGTGCCGCCGGGCGTCCGGTGGACTGCGCCGCCGTGCTCAAGGCTGATGCCTACGGCACCGGCGCCACCCTCGTCGGGCCCCGCCTTGCCGCAGAGGGCTGCCGTCACTTCTTCGTGGCGCATATCGACGAAGCCATTGCGCTCCGCGCCGTGTTGCCCGAACTGCCGATCTATGTCCTGAACGGCCTGCTGCCAGGTACCGAAGGCGACTTCGTCGAGCACCGGCTGGTCCCTGTGCTCAACCATCTCGGCCAGCTCAACGCCTGGCGCGGGGCGGCTCAACGCTACAGCCGGCCTCTCGACGCGGTGATCCATGTCGATACCGGACTCAATCGCCTGGGCTTCAATCCCGACGAGGCGCAGGTCCTGGTCAACGAACGCGGTCGCCTGCGCGGACTGCGCCTCGCGTTGATCATCAGCCACCTGATCGCCTCTGAGGAGCAGAACAACCCGGTCAACGGCGAGCAGCTGTCACGCTTTCGCACCTTCGTGAAGGCGATGCCTGGCGCGCCGGCGTCGCTGGCAAATTCATCGGGCGTGTTCCTCGGCCCCGACTATCACTTCGATCTGCTGCGGCCGGGCGCGGCGCTCTACGGCATCAATCCCCTGCCCGACCAATCGAACCCGATGCTGCCGGTCGTCACCCTGAATGCGCGTATCCTGCAGGTTCGCAAGATCGATGCCTTCCAGACCGTGGGCTACGGCGGCGCCTGGCGGGCCGCCCGGCCGGGCCGCGTGGCCACGATTGCGCTGGGATATGCCGACGGTTACTTTCGAACGCTCATCAACCGCACGCATGTGCAACTCGCCGGGCACCGGGTGCCCGTGATCGGCCGCATTTCAATGGATCTCACGACGATCGACGTGACTGACGTCCCCGAAGCACAGTGCCAGCCGGGAGACGGTGTCGAGGTACTGGGCGCGCACATGACGCCCGACGATCTTGCCGAGCATGCCCGCACAAACGCGTACGAAGTCATGACTTCGCTCGGACGGCGCTACGCCCGGGTCTATGTCGATCGCCCGGAGCTTCAACCGGAACCGGAACCTGCGGAGCAGCCCGCGTGACCATTCCCGTCGTCACGATTCTCGGCCGCATGACGCTCGCCTTCCTGGCAGCAGCTGGTGCCATCACGATGTTTGCCGGCCACAGCCTGCGCCAGATCGCGCGGCCGCCGTACTACCGCCAGCAGATCCTCCGCCAGATGCTGGAGATCGGCTACTACTCTCTGCCCGTCGTCGGACTTACGGCCATTTTCACCGGCATGGTGCTGGCACTGCAAAGCTACACCGGCTTTGCGCGCTTCTCGGCCGAGGCCGCCATCCCGAACGTCGTCGTCGTGTCGCTGACCCGCGAACTGGGGCCGGTTCTGGCAGGCCTCATGGTCGCCGGCCGTGTCGGCGCCGCGATGGCTGCCGAAATCGGAACCATGCGCGTCACCGAACAAATCGACGCGCTCACCACGCTCTCGACCGATCCATTCAAGTATCTCGTGGGGCCGCGCATCCTCGCGGGAATCCTCACTTTGCCGATCCTGGTCCTGATCGCCGATATCATCGGCGTGCTGGGCGGCTATGTTGTCGGCGTCTACAAGCTCGACTTCAACGACGCGGCTTACCTGCGCAACACGCTCGACTTCCTGCAGTTCCAGGACGTTTTCTCCGGCCTGGTGAAAGCCGCGGTGTTCGGCTTCCTGATTACACTGATGGGCTGCTACCACGGCTACAATTCCAAAGGCGGCGCACAGGGTGTCGGCATGGCGACGACCAACGCCGTCGTCTCGGCCTCGATCCTGATCCTGACGTTCAACTACTTCATCACCGAAGCTTTCTTCGCGCGCTGATGAAGATCCCGAAGATATCTCTGCGCGGCGTCACCAAGTCCTTCGGCACGAAGAAAGTGCTGCAGGGGATCGACCTCGATGTGGCGGCCGGCGAATCGGTAGTGGTGATCGGCGGCTCGGGCACCGGCAAGTCGGTGCTGCTGAAGTGTATTCTCGGCCTGATGCGGCCTGAATCGGGATCGATCAAGATCGACGGCGAGGAAAGCGTCGGTCTGAGCGACGGCGGCCGCGCCGACATCATGCGCAAGTTCGGCATGCTGTTTCAGGGCGGAGCGCTGTTCGACTCGCTGCGTGTCTGGGAGAACGTGGCCTTCGGGCCGATCCAGAGCGACGGCATGGCGCCCGCCAAGGCCAAGGACATTGCCATCGCGACGCTCGGCAACGTCGGTCTCGGGCCCGAAATCGGCGAGCTTTATCCGTCGGAACTTTCGGGCGGCATGCAGAAGCGCGTGGCGCTGGCCCGGGCGATCGCGCGCAAACCCGAGATTATCTTCTTCGACGAGCCGACGACGGGTCTCGACCCGATCATGGCCGACGTCATCAACGACCTGATCGTGAAGTGTGTCAGCGATCTTGGCGCCACCGCCGTCTCGATCACGCACGACATGGCCAGCGCCCGCAAGATCGGCCATCGCATCGCCATGCTCTACGACGGCAAGCTCATCTGGCAGGGACCCGTCGGCGACATCGACCGGTCCGGCAACGCCCACGTCGAGCAGTTCATCCATGGCCGCGCCGAGGGACCGATCCAGATGCAGGTCCGGAAGCTCTAGGCGCGCCATGGCCCGCCCCATCAAGCGCTTCGTCTGCCAGTCGTGCGGCTCGGTCACGAACAAATGGAGCGGCCGCTGCGAATCGTGCGGCGAGTGGAACACGATCTCCGAGGAATCCGCGCCCGCGCCCGGTCCCGCCGGCGGCGGCTTGGTGCGCGGCGGCAAGGGCCGCCTGCTCGAGTTCACCGGCCTCACCGGCTCGACGCCGCAGCCGCCGCGGTACAAGAGCGGCATCAACGAGTTCGACCGCGTCTGCGGCGGCGGCCTGGTGGTGGGCTCCGCCTTGCTGATCGGCGGCGATCCCGGCATCGGCAAGTCGACGCTGATGCTGCAGATGGCGGCGGCACTCGCCAAACAGAACACCGCCTGCGCCTACATCTCCGGCGAAGAGGCCGTCGATCAGGTCCGCCTGCGTGCGGAGCGGCTGGGGCTCGCCGACGCGGACGTCCATCTCGTCGCCGCGACCTCGGTGCGCGACATCGTGGCAACGCTGGAGCGGCCCGACGCGCCGAAGATCGCCGTGATCGATTCGATCCAGACCATGTGGCTCGACACCGTCGACTCTACACCCGGGACCGTCACCCAGGTGCGTGCGTCCGCGCAGGCCCTGGTCGAGCTCGCCAAGCGCCGCGGGATCGCCGTTCTGATGGTCGGCCACGTCACAAAGGACGGCGCCATCGCGGGCCCGCGCGTCCTCGAGCACATGGTCGACACGGTTCTCTACTTCGAGGGCGAGCGCGGCCACCAGTTTCGCATCCTGCGCACCGTCAAGAACCGCTTCGGCCCGACCGACGAGATCGGCGTGTTCGAGATGTCCGACCGCGGCCTCAGCGATGTCGCCAACCCGTCGGCACTCTTTCTCGCGGAACGGCGGGGCCATGTCGCTGGCGCTTGCGTCTTTGCCGGCGTCGAAGGCACGCGGCCGCTCCTTGTGGAGATCCAGGCGCTGGTCAGCCCTTCCTCGCTCGGCAATCCGCGCCGCGCGGTTGTCGGCTGGGACTCGAACCGGTTGGCCATGGTGCTGGCCGTTCTCGAGGCGCGCTGCGGCGTCAACATCGGCGCCAACGACGTCTACCTGAACGTGGCCGGCGGCCTGCGCATCAACGAGCCGGCGGCCGACCTCGCGGTGGCGGCGGCCGTCGTCTCGTCCCTGGCCAACGAGCAGGTCCCGCCCGACATGGCCGTCTTCGGCGAGATCGGCCTGGGCGGCGAGGTTCGCCCGGTGAGCCAGCGCGAGGCGCGACTGCGTGAAGCAGCCAAGCTCGGCTTCCGCAGTGCGCTGGTGCCCAAGGGACGTGCAGGTTCGGGCCCAACCCCTCGACCGCCGGAGGGCATCACCATTGACGAAATTGAGCATCTGTCCGACCTTGTCGCGCGTTTTCAGCCGGCTGATGGCGCGGTCAAGCGCCCACGGCGTGAGGGCAATCCCGATCGTCGGCGCGACTAATCAGGCAGAGGCTTAGGGGATCGATGGAGAAGCTTGGAATCACTGTTTTCGACGTGGCCGTCATCGCCGTAGCGGTGTTTGGTGCGGCCATCGGCATGTCGAGTGGCTTTGCCCACGCCGTCCTGTTCATCGGCTCGTGGATCGGAGCAGGCTATGTTGCCCTGAACTACTCCAAGCTCATCCAGCCCGAGGTCGAAAAGCTCCTGAACGGCAACACCGAGCTGGCGACGTTCGGCTCCATGCTGGTCGTCTTCGTGGCGGCGCTGATCGTGCTCGTGATGCTGACGAACACCCTCTCGCGCTCGGTCAAGGCCAGCCCGCTCCGCCGGCCCGACGCCATTCTGGGGGCAGGCTTCGGCGTGGTCTGCTCCTGGGTCGCCCTGGGCACCGTTTTCCTGTTCTACAGCTATCTCGGCCCCAAGCAGCTGCCGCCGCCGGTCGAGGGGGGCGCCACCTTCCCCGCGATCAAGGAAATGGCCAATTTCGTGGAGCCCTACCTGCCCACGGGCTTCCGGACCCGTCTGCAGAGGTCGGGCGGCGTCGATGCGTTGCCGTCCCTCCCCGCTCCGACAATGCCCTCGGGCACGCCGGATCTGTCGCTACCTGCGAATCCGGCGTCTCCCGGCACAAAGCAGTAGAAAACGCCGCACTGAGATATCCTTGATGACTAGACGGCGGGTCCCACATATAACCCCGCCGTGGTGAACCCCAACCGCCCCTCTGGAACCTTCGTCGACGACGACAAGTTTCATGAGGAGTGTGCGCTTTTCGGGATTTTCGGCACTTCGGATGCCGCCGCTCACACGGCCCTCGGCCTCCACGCGCTTCAGCATCGCGGTCAGGAAGCCTCCGGCATCGTCACCTACGACGGCCACCATTTCTACAATCACCGCGCCGCCGGCCTGGTGGGCGACATCTTCGGCGAGCAGTCGGTCATCGCCACGCTCAAGGGCTACAGCGCGATCGGCCATAACCGCTACGCCACGACCGGCGGCTCTTCCGACCGCAACATCCAGCCGATCTTCGCCGATTTCGATTTCGGCGGCCTCGCGCTCGCCCACAACGGCAACCTGACCAACGCCTATATCCTGCGCAAGGAACTGGTGCGGATGGGCTGCCTGTTCCAGTCGACGACCGACACCGAAGTGATCAACCATCTGATCGCGCGTTCGGAATATTCGCCGGTGGTCGACCGGATCGTCGACGCGCTGGGCAAGGTGAAGGGCGCCTACTCCCTGCTGATGCTGACCGACCAGGCACTCTACGGCGTGCGCGACCCGTTGGGCGTGCGGCCGCTCTGCATCGGCCGCCTCGAGGATGCCTGGATCCTGACGTCCGAGAGCTGCGCGCTCGACATCATCGGCGCGCGCTTCGTGCGCGACGTCGAGCCCGGCGAGATCGTCATCGTCGACGGCACCGGCCTGCGCTCGATCAAGCCCTTCCCCAAGCACCAGCGCCGCTTCTGCGTCTTCGAGCACATCTACTTCGCGCGTCCCGACAGCAAGATCGAAGGCGTCGGCGTCTATGACGCGCGCAAGCGCATCGGCGTCGAGCTCGCCAAGGAAAGCCCGATCGCGGCGGACGTCATCGTGCCGGTCCCCGACTCGGGCGTGCCGGCCGCGATCGGCTATGCCGCGCAGTCGGGCATCCCGTTCGAGCTGGGAATCATCCGCAATCACTACGTCGGCCGCACCTTCATCGAACCGGCCGACCACATCCGCCATCTCGGTGTGCGCCTGAAGCACAACGCGAACCGCGCCATGATCGAGGGCAAGCGCGTGATCCTGGTCGACGATTCGATCGTGCGCGGAACGACCTCGATGAAGATCGTCGAGATGGTGCGCAGCGCCGGCGCCAAGGAGGTGCATATGCGCATCGCCGCCCCGCCGACCACGGACCCCTGCTTCTACGGCATCGATACGCCCGAACGCGACAAGCTGCTCGCCTCCCGCTACGACGTGGCAGGCATGGCCAAGTTCATAGGCGTCGATTCGCTCGCCTTCATCTCGATCGACGGCCTCTATCGCGCCATGGGCCTCCCGGGCGGCCGCAATCCGACAGCGCCGGCATTCTGCGACGCCTGCTTCACCGGCGACTACCCGAGCGCGCTCGACGACGTGCGCGACGCCGAGGACCGGCAGCTCTCCTTCCTCGCCGCACCGGCCTGAGGTCCGTGCGGCTCAAGGGACGCATCGCGCTGGTCACCGGCGCCTCGCGCGGCCTCGGTGCGGCCGCGGCGCTGGCCTATGCCAACGAAGGCGCCCATGTGATCGCCGTCGCCCGCACTGTGGGCGGCCTCGAAGCGCTCGACGACCGCATCAAGCAGGCCGGCGGCAGCGCCACGCTCGTTCCGCTCGACGTCACCGACGGCCCCGGCGTCGATCGCCTGGGTGCGGCGCTTCATGAGCGCTTCGGCAAGCTCGACGTCCTGCTGGGCAATGCCGGCCTGCTCGGCACGCTGTCGCCGATCGGCCATATCGATCCCGCGATATTCGAGAAGGTCATGGCGGTGAACGTGACGGCCAACTGGCGGCTCATCCGCTCGCTCGATCCGCTGTTGCGCGCATCGGATGCCGGGCGGGCGATCTTCGTGACGTCGGGTATCTCGCGCCGCGTCGTGCCCTACTGGAGCGCCTATGCCGCGAGCAAGGCCGCGCTCGACATGATGGTCGGCACCTACGCCGCTGAAAGCGCGCACACCACGGTGCGGGTCAACCTCTACAATCCCGGTCCGACCCGCACTGCCATGCGCAAGGAGGCCTTTCCCGGCGAAAATCCCGAAAGCGTGTCCGCGCCGGAGGCGCATGCCGAGGCTTTGATCCAACTCGCACTGCCGTCGTGCACGATGAACGGCGAATGGGTCGCAGGCGACCGCCACTGATTGGCTAGAGAACGGGCTCCATGCCCGTCCGCTTTTCCCACTCCATCTGGTGGGACGCCACGCGGGCTGCCAATTCAGTCGGCGTGGAGGTTTCGAGCTCGAGGCCGAGCGGCCTCAGCGCGTCGCCGACCGCGGCGTCGCCGATCGCCAGCGACAGGCGACGGTTCCATTCCGCAATGATCGGAGCCGGTGTCGCCGGCGGCGCGAAGAAGGCGAACCACTCGCGCATGTCGAGCTTGGGATAGCCCAGTTCAGAGGCCGTCGGGATGTCGTTGGCGACCTGCAGGCGCTTGGCGCCCGTGGTCATCAGGATGCGCACGCGACCGCCGCGATGCGCGGGCAGCAGCGACGTCACGGTGTTGCAGCTGGCGGGAATGCGGCCCTGTTCCACGTCCGACACGGCGGCAATGGGACCGCGATAGCTCACCACTTCCAGCGTTTCACCGATCGCCTTGCCCAGCAGGACGTTGAGCACCTGGATGAACGCGACGTTCGACGATACCGCGATCTTGCGGCGAGACGCATCGCCCTCTTTCAGCCACTGCAGGTATTCGGCGAACGTCGACACACCGATCTTCCGCGATACCGCGAAGGCGATCGGAAAATCGCCAACCTGTATGACCGGCGCGATGTCCTTCAGCGGATCGAAGGGATAATCCTTCATCGTCAGCTTTGCGATGAGAGTGGTCGACGACATGAGCGCCAGCTGCGATCCGTCCGGCGGGCCCTTCTTCATCAGCTCGCCCGGAACCGCGCCGGACATGCCCGTCTTGTTCTCGACGATTACGTGACGGCTCAATCGTCTTTCGACCTGCGTGGCGATCGCACGGGCCGTGAGATCCCCGCCCCACCAGGCTCGAAGCCCACGAGGAAGCGCAACGACTTGTTGGGCAGAACGCTCTGCGCCCGGGCAAACGACGGCACGATCACGGGAGCAGCCAGGGCACCGAAGGCCAGCAGGTGGCGACGCTTCATACCCGTAGTCTTTCTCTAATCACCGGCGAGCAACAAGGGGAATTCGCACAAACGATGTTACTGCATCAGGAGCGAAAATACACCCGCAATGTGCGCACCCTCTAGCGCTGCGGCTTGGCGCGCGACGCGTAGGGGTTCTTGGCCTTGCGCATGTTGAGACGGATCGGAACGCCCGGCATGCCGAAGTCGTCGCGCAGGCGGTTAACCAGGAAGCGGATGTAGTCCTTGCCCAGTTCGTCGGCCTGGCTGGCGGACAGGATGAACGTGGGCGGCCGCGTCTTGATCTGGCTCATGAAGCGCAGGCGAATGCGACGGCACTTCGCCAGCGGCGGCGGATGCAGCACTTCCATCTCGCGCAGCCAGCGATTGAGCTGCGGAGTCTTGATGCGCAAATTCCAGGTGTCGTAAGTCTCCATGACCTTCGGCATCAGCCGCTCGACGCCGCGCCCGTTCAGCGCCGAGAAGCCCACGATCGGCACGTCCTTCACCTGGGTGAAGGAGGATTCGAGCCTGTCGTTGAGCTTGCGCCATGCCTTGCTCGCGCCCGAGCGGTCATCTGTCAGCAGATCGGTCTTGTTGACGGCGATCACTAGGGCGCGGCCCTCGTCGATCACGCGGCCGGCGAGCGTGAGATCCTGCTTCTCCAGCATGTCGCCGGCATCGAGCACGACGACGACGACGTCAGCCAGACGGATCGCATCAAGCGTGTCGGCGACGGACATCGTCTCGAGCCGGTGATCGATGCGGCTGCGGCGGCGCATGCCGGCGGTGTCGATCAGTCGGATCTTGCGGCCGCGCCACTCCCATTCGACGCGGATCGAATCGCGGGTGATGCCGGCCTCGGGACCGGTCAGCACACGCTCCTCGCCCACCAGGCGATTGAGCAACGTCGACTTGCCGACATTGGGGCGGCCGACGATCGCCAGCATCAGCGGACGCTTGGCTGCGGCGGCCGCGGCTGCTTCGGCGTGCTTGTCGCTCACCTCTTCGTCGGCTTCGTCCTCTTCTTCCTCGTCCTCGACCGCCGGAATGAGGCGCGCCATCGCCTCGTGCAGATCGCTCAAGCCCTCGCCATGCTCGGCCGAAACGGGGATCGGCTGGCCGAAGCCGAGCGCATGCGCCTCCGCCAGGCCGTTCTGACCGGCACGGCCCTCGCATTTGTTGGCGACAACGATCACCTTCTCGTGGCGCTTGCGCAGCCAGCTTGCAAAGGC
>CAIMEE010000050.1 GCA_903839865.1 Enhydrobacter aerosaccus
CTACACGCCGTTCGGTCATTCCGACTGGCAGTCGATCGTGGCCGACATCAAGAAGTTCGGCTCGGCCGGCAAGAAGACCGCCGTCGTGTCGACCATCAACGGAGACGCCAACGTTCCGTTCTACAAGGAACTGGGCAACCAGGGCATCAAGGCCAAGGACATCCCGGTCGTGGCGTTCTCGGTCGGCGAAGAAGAGCTGGCCGGCATCGACACCAAGCCGCTGGTCGGCCATCTCGCCGCGTGGAACTACTTCCAGTCGGTGAAGGACCCCGCTAACGAGGCGTTCATCAAGGAGTGGCAGGCTTTCAAGAAGAAGCCGACCGCCGTGACGAACGATCCGATGGAAGCGCACGTGATCGGCTTCAACATGTGGGTCGAGGCCGTCAAGAAGGTCGGTTCGACCGATCCTGACAAGGTGATCGCCGCCATCGTCGGCATCAAGGTCCCGAACCTCACGGGCGGCACTTCGGAGATGCTGGCGAACCACCACATCACCAAGCCGGTGCTGATCGGTGAGATCACGGCGAACGGCCAGTTCGACGTGGTCTGGAAGACGCCGGGCCTGGTGCCGGGCGCCGCCTGGTCGCCGATCCTCGACGACTCCAAGAACCTGATCGCCAATTGGACGCCGCCAATCAACTGCGGCAACTACGACGACGTTGCCAAGAAGTGCATCGGCAAGACGAAGTAGTCCAAGCCTGACAACTACCAGGGGCGGGGCGACTTTCGAGTCGCCCCGTTTCCGTCTTAAGGCTAATTCTCGGATATGTCGCAAAAGCGTCTTCTCGCGTGGCTGTTGCCGCTCCTCGCCACCGTCTTCGTGGCGGGTGCGGCGCTGTCGGCCGATCTCGCCACCCTGGTGGCGAATCTCGTTGCCGGCGGCTACAGCGAGCGCGATACCGCGATCACGGCGCTTGCCGCCTCCGGCGAGGAACGCGCTGCTCCGATCCTGCAGGCGCTGAGCGCCGGCGACCTCTACGTCCGCACGGCCGACAAGGTCGTCGTCATCGGCAAGGGCAGCGGCAAGCAGGTCGCGCTCACCGACGCCATCACCGGCAAGGCTGCCGGCACCGCCGACGAAAACGATCTCGACAAGGTCAAGGTCAACAACCGGCTGCGTGGCACTATCGATGCCGCCATGGGCTCGCTCACCCTGATGAGCCCGAACCCCAAGGTGCGCCTGCAGGCCGCCGATTCACTGTTCACGCGGCGCGATGCATCGGCGCTCGCCGCGCTCGATCCGGCAATCGCTGCCGAAAAGGATCCCGCCATCAAACGCGCCATGAGCGAAGCGCGGGCCGCCATCGTGCTGACCACGCCCGAGACGACGCCGGCGCAGAAGCTCGCGGCGATCGCGCTGGTCAGGGATCGCGGCGATCGCGATGCCATGGCGGTGCTGCAGATCGCCGCCGCGGCGACCGACGGTGAGGTCAAGGCCGCTGCTCTCGCCGGCGCCGAGACCGTGCGCAACACGCTGGCCGCCTGGTCGATGGCGCAGAACGTCTGGTACGGCATTTCGCTGGGCTCGGTGCTGCTGCTGGCGGCGATCGGGCTTGCGATTACTTTCGGCACCATGGGCGTCATCAACATGGCCCACGGCGAGATGGTCATGCTGGGTGCTTACACGACCTTCGTCGTGCAGCAGGTGCTGCGGAGCGTGGCGCCCGGCCTCAACGAATTCTCCGTCATCATCGCATTGCCGCTCGCCTTCCTGGTGTCGGGTGCGATCGGCGTGCTGATTGAGCGCTCGATCATCCGCTTCCTCTATGGCCGCGCGCTCGACACGCTGCTCGCCACCTGGGGTCTGTCGCTGGTGCTGCAGCAGGCCGTGCGCTCAATCTTCGGACCGACCAACCGCGAAGTCTCCTCGCCGTCATGGATGTCGGGCTCGTTCAAGGTCGGGCAGCTCGACGTCACCTACGGCCGGCTCTGGATCATCGTCTTCGCGCTGCTGGTGTTCGTGGCACTTCTGGCGCTGCTGCGCCGCACGCCGCTCGGGCTCTACATGCGCGCCGTCACACAGAACCGCCCGATGGCGGCTGCAGTCGGCATCCGCACGCCGCGCGTCGATGCGCTCACCTTCGGCCTCGGCTCCGGCATTGCGGGCCTGGCCGGCGTGGCGCTCAGTCAGATCGACAATGTCAGTCCCAATCTCGGCCAGGGCTACATCATCGACTCCTTCATGGTCGTGGTGTTCGGCGGCGTCGGCAATCTCTTCGGTACCCTTATCGGCGCGTTGACGCTGGGTGTCGTGAACAAGTTCCTCGAACCCTATGCCGGCGCCGTGCTGGGCAAGATATTCGTCCTCGTCTTCATCATCCTGTTCATCCAGCGCCGTCCGCGCGGACTGTTCGCGCTCAAAGGGCGTTCCGTCGAATGATGACGCGTTTCCTCTGGACCGGCATGGGCCGCAACCTTCGCCTCTTCGTGCTGTTGGTGCTGGCGGTCGGCATCGTCGTGCCGGCACTCAACCTCTTGATGCCCAAGACTAGCGCCTTCTATGTGCCGGCCTATGCGCTGCAACTGATCGGCAAATATCTCTGCTACGCGTCGCTGGCCCTGGCGGTCGATCTCGTCTGGGGTTTCTGCGGTATTCTTTCGCTCGGCCACGCCGCCTTCTTCGCGCTGGGCGGCTACTGCATGGGCATGTACCTGATGCGCCAGATCGGTGCGCGCGGCGTCTACGGCAATCCGCTCCTCCCCGACTTCATGGTTTTCCTGAATTACAAGGAACTGCCCTGGTTCTGGCACGGCTTCGACCACTTCTGGTTCGCCGCGCCCATGATTGTCATCGTGCCGAGCGTACTGGCCCTGGCGCTGGGTTGGTTCGCGTTTCGCAGCCGGGTCACTGGCGTGTACCTGTCGATCATCACCCAGGCGATGACCTTTGCCCTGCTGCTGGCCTTCTTCCGCAACGACATGGGCTTCGGCGGCAACAACGGCATGACTGACTTCAAGGATATCCTGGGCTATTCGGTGCAGGCCGACACCACGCGTGCGGTGCTGTGCTTCGCCTCGGCGCTGGCGCTGGCGCTCTTCCTGATCGTCTCCGGTGCCATCATCGGCTCGCGCTTCGGCACGGCGCTGATCGCCGTGCGCGACGCGGAAAGCCGCATGCGCTTCCTGGGATACCGCGTCGAGGGCTACAAGCTCTTCGTCTTCGTGCTGTCGGCCGCGATGGCGGGCATCGCAGGCGCGCTCTACGTACCGCAGGTCGGCATCATCAACCCCAGCGAATTCGCGCCCGGCAACTCGATCGAGGCCGTGCTGTGGGTCGCCGTCGGCGGCCGCGGGACCCTGATCGGCCCGGTGATCGGCGCCTTCATCGTCAACTTCGCCAAGACCTACCTGACCGGCGCGCTGCCTGAAGTCTGGCTTTTTGCGCTGGGCGCAATGTTCATTGTCGTGACGTTGTTCCTGCCGAAGGGCGTGGTCGGACTGTATGCCCAGCTGCGCGCCCGCAGTCTCGCGAAGAAGGCGACAGCGGCATGACGACGGCCCAGTCCACTTCCCACCAGCCCGCAGCCCACACCACGGCTCATCGCACCACCTCGGCGTTGCTCTATCTCAGCGGCGTCACCGTCTCGTTCGACGGTTTCAAGGCGCTGAACAACCTGTCGCTGCTGATCGAGCCGGGCGAGATGCGGGCCATCATCGGCCCCAACGGCGCCGGCAAGACCACCATGATGGACGTCATCACCGGCAAGACGCGACCGGACGAGGGCCAGGTCGTGTTCGACGGCCAGGCCGATCTCACCAAGCTCGACGAAGCGCACATCGCCACCCTGGGCATCGGCCGGAAATTCCAGAAGCCCACGGTGTTCGAGAGCCACACGGTGCGCGACAATCTCCTGCTGGCGCTGGCCGGCATGCGCTCCTGGTACAAGCTGCTGGGCGCGGCGCCGACCAAGGCCGAGAACGATCGCCTGGCCGAAATCCTGTCGATCATCCGCATGGAGGCGCAGCAGCACATGCTGGGTGCGCGCCTCAGCCACGGCCAGAAGCAGTGGCTCGAGATCGGCATGCTGCTGGCACAGAACCCCAAGCTGATGCTGGTCGACGAGCCGGTGGCCGGCATGACCGACGTCGAGACCGAGACCACCGCTCAGGTGCTGCGCGAGGTGAACAAGTCGCATTCCGTCGTCGTGGTCGAGCACGACATGAGCTTCGTGCGCGCGCTCGGCGTCAAGGTGACGGTGCTGCACGAGGGCTCGATGCTGGCCGAGGGCTCGCTAGACCAGGTCAGTGCGGATCCGCGCGTCGTCGAAGTGTATCTGGGACGATAGGCGATGCTGAAGGTCGAGAACGTCAACCTGTTCTACGGCGCGGCCCAGGCCCTGCGAGGCGTGTCGCTCGGTGCCTCCATTGGCCGCGTGACCTGCCTGCTGGGCCGCAACGGTGTCGGCAAGACCAGCCTGCTGCGCGCCATCTGCGGCCTGCAGCCGATCGCATCTGGATCGATCGCGCTCGACGGCAAGGACGTGTCGAAGCTGCCGGCCTACGAGCGGGCGCGGCTGGGCGTCGCGATCGTGCCGCAGGGCCGCGAGATCTTCTCGCTGCTGACGGTGAAGGAAAATCTCGAGACCGGCTTCGCCCCGGTGAAGCGCGCGGACAAGCACGTGCCCGACGAGGTGTTCGAGCTTTTCCCGGTACTGAAGTCGATGCTGCGCCGCCGCGGCGGCGACCTCTCGGGCGGCCAGCAACAGCAGCTCGCGATCGGCCGGGCGCTGACCATGCGGCCCAAGCTCCTGGTGCTCGACGAGCCGACCGAAGGCATCCAGCCGTCGGTCATCAAGGACATCGGCCGTGCCATCACCTACCTGCGCAACCGCGGCGACATGGCGATCCTGCTGGTCGAGCAGTATCTCGAGTTCGCGCACGAGCTGGCCGACGATTTCGCGGTCATGGACCGCGGCGAGGTTGTGATGTCGGGCACCCGCGAGACCTTCGACGCCGAGGCCGTGCGCAAGCACATGACGGTGTGATCCGTTTCAAGCCCGCGTACATTCCAGGCGATATAACGACCGTAATAGGGGATCTGGCGGTATGCGCTTAGGGTCGCGCGATGATTCTCCTCCGTCGTCCTGAGCGCTGCGAAGGACCTTGCCTCTTAACCAGGACTCCGCGCGTAGCTTTCGCTAGGTCCTTCGCTGCGCTCAGCACGACGGGAGGGCGCCCGCTATATTCTCGTTATTTTAGCGCTTACCGCGCGGTAACTACGCCCGGCAGGTGCCTGCACGGAAACGCACGTGCAGGCATGTTCCCGTTTACCGGCTGTTTATTAAACAGGAGCCTGCGCGCCGCGCACCAGTTTGCCGGGGCGCTCGCCCGTAAGTTGGTCGTCGCGCAAGGTCTCGACGCCGGCATTGAACGTGTGGCGATAGCCCAAGGCGCGCTGGATCAGGCGGCGACCGCCGGCTGGGAGGTCGTAGACGACTTCCGGGCGCTTCAACGAGAGTGCATCGAAGTCGATGATGTTGATGTCGGCCTTGTGGCCGGGCGCCAGCAGGCCGCGGTCGAGCAGGCCATAGGCTGCGGCCGTGCCGCTCGTCTGCTTGGCGATCAGGAATTCGAGGCTGAGCTTCGGTCCGCGCGTGCGGTCGCGTCCCCACAGGGTGAGCAGCGAGGTGGGCGAGGAGGCGTCGCAGATCACGCCGACATGCGCGCCGCCGTCGGCGACGCCAAGCACACTCGCGGGATCGGTGATCATCTCGTGCACGACGTCGAGACTGCCGTGGGCGTAGTTCTCGAAGGGCAGCATCATCAGGCCCTTGCCGCCATCGGCCATCATCGCGTCCAGCGCGACCTCCTGCGGCGTGCGGCCGGTGCGCTGGGCGATAGCGGCGATCGATTGGCTGGCCTCGGGTTCGTAGTCCGGTCGCGGGCCGATGACGAATATCTTGTGGAACGACTCGCCCATATAGGCCGGCGCGTCGCCGTCCCGCGGCGCGGTGAGACGGCGGCGCAGGTCGGCGTCCGACTGCAGGCGCGCATAACGCGCGGCGGGCGTCAGGTCACGGATCTCGCGCCATACCGGATGGGCCGCAAACGGATGCACCGTTGTCTCGAGACCCAGGATGACGCCGATCGGCCGCGAGCCCACCTGCGCGTTGGCGGCGCGGCCGCTGCGGCGCACAGCGTTCACCTGATCCAGCGTCTCGCGCCACAGCTGCGGTTGCGCGTCGACCTGGACCAGCAGCACCGACAGCGGCCGGCCGGCGAGCTTGGCCGCCGCATCCAAGGCTTCGAACTCGCCGGGGCCAAAGTCGGAATTCACCTGCAGGATGCCTTTGCCTGCGCGCTTCATGCCCTCGGCCAGCGCGAACAGTTCGGCCTCGCGGGCGGTGAGCGACGGCGTGAAGCTGCCGTCGCGCGCCTTGTGCTTGGTCGTGCGCGAGGTGGTGACACCCAGGGCGCCGGCGTCGAGCGCTTCGGCCACCAGCC
The DNA here is from genome assembly GCA_903839865.1 of Enhydrobacter aerosaccus. GTDB lineage: Bacteria > Pseudomonadota > Alphaproteobacteria > Reyranellales > Reyranellaceae > Reyranella > Reyranella aerosaccus_A. The sequence continues at coordinate 6,445 of CAIMEE010000050.1, forward strand.
GCGTCATCTCCTCACGCTCGCCCTGGTCGGGCACTTCGGCATGGTTGGCGCCGCGCTCGCCCATCACATAAAAGCGCAGCGCGCCGTGCGGCAGCTGCGCCGCCACGTCGACCGTGCGCGACATCGAGCCCAGCGCGTCGAGATATCCGCCGAAGGACTCCCAGTTGAACTTCACGCCCTCGCTGAGGACGGTGCCCGGAATATCCTCGACGCCTTCCATCAGGTTGATCAGGTACGCCGACTTGCCGGGGCGGACGGGCGCGAAGCCGACACCGCAGTTGCCGAAGACGGTGGTGGTGACGCCGTGCCAGGACGAGGGCGTGATGTCGCGATCCCAGGTCGCCTGGCCATCGTAGTGCGTGTGGATGTCGACAAAGCCCGGCGCCACGATCAGGCCGCCGGCGTCGATGTCCCGCTTGGCGGGGCCGAGCCTGGGGCCAACTTCCGCGATCTTGCCGTCCTGCACGGCCACATCGGCCACTTTGCGGGCCTGCCCGGAGCCATCGATCACGGTGCCGTTTCGGATAACGAGGTCAAACATGGGCCGAGGATAGGCTTCCCGGGGGCGTCCGGTCTATGTTCCGGACCGACCAAGTCATCTCTTTGGGGAACCTGAACTTTGCAAAAGCCACTGCTCTTCACGCCTTTCAAGATGCGCGGCGTCGTTGCGCCCAACCGGACGGTTGTCTCCCCGATGGTGCAATATCGCGCCACGAACGGGCTGGTGAACGACTACCACATCGTCCACCTCGGCAAGTTTGCGCTGGGCAAGTTCGGCATCGTCTTCACCGAAAACTGTGCCGTCGTCCCCGAGGGCCGCGTGACCCAGGGCGATCTTGGCATGTGGGACGACAGCCAGATCGAGGGCCACAAGCGCCTGACGCGCTTCCTGCAGCAGGAAGGCTCGCTCGCCGCCACCCAGATCACCCATGCCGGCCGCAAAGCCTCCTCGCCGCGCCAGTTCGACCGGCCCGACGAGTTCGGACCCCAGGAGGCGAACTGGCAACCGTGGCAGGTCTACGGTCCCTCGGCGCTGTCGGCGGGCGAACGCTATTCGACGACCCCGCTGGCGCTCGACGTGGCGCAAATGGACACGATCGTGAAGAAGTTCGGCGAGGCCGCGCGCCGGGCCGATGCCGCGGGATACGACATCATCGAAATCCACGGCGCGCACGGCTACCTGCTGGCGCAATTCCTCTCGCCGCTCAGCAACAAGCGCAACGACCAGTATGGCGGCGATCGCGCCGGCCGCATGAAGTTCCCGCTCGCGGCAGCCAAGGCCGTGCGCGAGAACTGGCCGGAGAACAAGCCGATGTTCATCCGCGTCTCGGCGGTCGATGGCGGCGGCGGTTGGGATGTCGACGACACAGTGGCCTATGCGCAGGAGCTGAAGGCGCTGGGCATCGACGTGATCGACACCTCGTCGGGCGGACTCGCAGGCTTGTCGACAGCAGCGCCGATCAAGCGGTCGCTGGGCTTCCAGGTACCGTTCGCGGCGGCGGTGAGAGAGGGCGCCAGGATCCCCACGATGGCGGTGGGCCTCATCCTCGACGGGCCGCAGGCGGAGAAGATCCTGCAGGACGGTGCGGCCGACCTGATCGCGATCGGCCGGCAGGCGCTTTTCAACCCCTTCTGGCCGGTGCATGCCGCGCAGGAACTCGGCTGCGACGACAAGTTCGAGTTGTGGAATCGCGAATACGGCTGGTGGCTCGACAAGCGCAAGAACAACCTCCCGCCCGAGCGCTCCGCGACGGGACAGGCGAAATGACCGGCATTCTCGCGGGCCTGCGCATCGTCGAAGGCTCGGCCTTCATCGCCGCACCCATGGCCGGCATGACGCTGGCGCAACTGGGCGCCGACGTGATCCGCTTCGACGACCTGAAAGGCGGGCTCGACAGCGACCGCTGGCCGGTTACCAAGGACGGCGCTTCGATCTACTGGGCGGGTCTCAACAAGGGCAAGCGCTCGATCGCCGTCGACCTGCGCAATCCCAAGGCGCGCGAGCTGCTGTCGGCACTGATCACGGCGCCCGGCGAGAACGCGGGCATCTTCTCGACCAACATGCCGGCGCGCGGCTGGCTCTCGTACGAGGAGCTCGCGAAGAAGCGCGCCGACCTGATCGCGATCAACATCGTGGGTGATCGGCACGGTGCGGCGAACGTCGACTACACGGTGAACTCGATCACCGGCTTCCCGCTGGTCTCGGGACCCGTCGGGCATCAAGGACCGGTCAACAACGTGCTGCCCGCGTGGGACATCGCCACCGCCTATGCCGCGGCGATGGCAATCCTGGCGGCGGAACGGCACCGGCGCCTGACGGGCAAGGGCCAGCGCATCGTGCTGCCGCTGCAGGACATGGCGCTCGCGGCCGTGTCGGCCACCGGCTACATCGGCGAGGCGGTGATCAACGCCGTCGACCGGCCGCGCTTCGGCAACGAGATCTTCGGCACCTTCGGCCGAGACTTCCGCACCAAGGATGGCAAGTACGTGATGATCTGCATCTTCTCGGATCGTCATCTCGAAGCGTTGGCCAAGGCGGGCGGTTTTGCCGAGGCCTTCGCACGGATCGAGACGGAGAAGGGCGTCGATCTCAAGCTCGAGGCCGACCGCTGGAACGCGAGGGCCGAGCTGGTCGCCGTGATCGAGCCTTGGGTGGCGGCGCACAGCGCGGCCGATGTCGGCGCCGCGCTCCAGAAGGCGGGCGCGCTGTCGGCACCGTACAAGACGTTCCGCGAGTTGAGCGTCGACAAGGACGCGGTAACGGACAATCCGATGTTCACCGTGCTCGACCAGCCCGGCATCGGCCGCTATCCGGTCGCGGCCTCGCCGGTGCAGTTCGACGCCGTGCCGCGCGAGAAGCCGGGGCCTGCGCCGACGCTGGGCCAGCATACCGACGAGATCCTGTCGGGCATCCTCGGCCTCTCCAGCGCCGAGATCGGCAAGCTGCACGACGAGAAGGTCGTTGGCGGTCCGCGGTAGGATCCTGATCGCGGGCGGCGGCATCGGCGGGCTCGCGACCGCGCTCGCCCTGGCGCAGAAGGGCATTGCCTCGCTGGTGCTGGAGAAGGCCAGCCAGCTGGGCGAGATCGGGGCCGGCATCCAGCTCGGACCCAATGCGTTCCATTGCTTCGATCGCCTGGGCGTCGGCGAAGCAGCGCGCGGCATGGCGGTCTACATCGATCATCTGCGCCTGATGGATGCGATGGCCGACGGCGAGATCTGCCACATCGACCTGGGCGAAGCCTTTCGTGCGCGCTACCGCAATCCCTACGCCGTCGTGCATCGCGGCGACCTGCATGGCGTGCTGCTGAAGGCGTGCCGCGATCACGCGCTGATCGATCTCGAGGTCTCGAGCGAAGTGACGGGCTACCAGCAGGATGGGACCAGCGTCACCGCCAGGCTCGGCAACGGTCGCACGGTGACGGGCGCCGCACTAATCGGCGCCGACGGTCTGTGGTCGAACGTGCGCCGCCAGCTGGTGGGCGACGGCGCGCCGAGGGTCTCGGGCCACACGACCTATCGTTCGGTGATTCCGCTCGAACAGATGCCGGAGGACCTGCGCTGGAATGCGGCCACGCTATGGGCCGGGCCGAAGTGCCATATCGTCCATTACCCGCTGTCCGGCTGGAAGGTGTTCAACCTGGTCGTCACCTATCACAACGACGCGCCGGAGCCCGTGGCTGGCAAGCCGGTGTCGGTGGAGGAGGTGCACCGCGGCTTCGCCCATGTCTGCGAGCGCGCCCAGACGATCATCCGGCACGGCATCGACTGGAAGATGTGGGTGCTGTGCGACCGAGATCCCGTCGACAGATGGGTCGACGGCAACGTGGCGCTGCTGGGCGACGCCGCGCATCCGATGCTGCAGTACATGGCGCAGGGCGCCTGCATGGCGATGGAGGACGGTGTTTGCCTGGCCGACGCGCTCGCCACGCACGACACGTTGGCGGCCGGCCTCGAAAATTATCGCGCCCGCCGCGTGCTGCGCACCGCGCGCGTGCAGCTGATGTCGCGGGCGATGGGCGACCACGTCTATCACCCGGCGGGTCCGCATGCTTCGTTGCGCAACGAACTGATGGGCAGGAAGAGTCAGCCAGAATGGCTCGAAACGCTCGATTGGCTCTACGGGGGCAACGGGCTCGACTGAGGATCAACCATGATCGCCGTGATTTTCGAAGTGTGACCCGCCGACAGCCGCAAGCAGGCCTATCTCGACATCGCTGCCTCGCTCAAGCCCGAGCTGGAGCAGATCGACGGCTTCCTGTCGATCGAGCGTTTCCAGAGCCTGGTCGACGACAAGAAGCTGCTGTCGCTCTCGCTCTGGCGCGACGAGGCTGCGGTGCAGGCGTGGCGCAACGTCGAGCATCACCGCCAGGCCCAGGCCGCCGGCCGCGGCGGCGTGCTGCGCGACTATCGCCTCAGGGTCGCCAGTGTCGTGCGCGACTACGGCATGACCGAGCGCGACCAGGCGCCCGCCGACTCGCGCAAGAAGAACGGGTAAAGGGCCTAGGAGCCGTGCGCGGCGGGATCGCGGCCGGATGCCTTCAGGACGAAGTGGTCGACCGACACCGGACCGGGGCCCGCGATTGCGAGCCAGGCGAACATCACGAAGTAGGAAACCTCCTCGAAGCCCAGCAGGGTCTCGATCGAGTCGATCTCGCCCAGCTTGGCGGAGATGATGGCGACCACCATGACGATCATCAGCGGCACCGCGGCAAAGCGCGTGAGCAGGCCTGCGAACAGCAGCATGCCGCCGAAGAACTCCACGCCCGAGACGAAGGGCGCCAGGATCTCCGGAGAGGGCAGGCCCATGCCGGCGAAGTTCTTCACGATCACCGGCAGGTGGGTGAGCTTGTTGTAGCCGGTGCCCATGAACACCCAGCCCACCGTGATGCGCACCGCCAGCGGTGCCGCCCAGGTGAAGTAGCTCGCGAAAGCGCGCGACCAGTCGTAGAAAATTGTTACAAAACCATTCATGCGCCAGTCCCCCGAGGGCCTGCTGGCCCGGTTCTCTCGTACGGACTATCGCGTTTTGTCGATCACGCGGCAAAAACTATTCGTGAGGAAGAGTTCATCGCGCCATCCAGCCGCCGTCCACCATCAGGTTCTCACCCGTTATGAACGTGGCCTCGTCGGAGGCGAGGAAAAGCGCGGCATTCGCGACGTCTTCCGGGCGGCCGAGGCGCGGCAGGGGCGTGCGGGCGTGGCTGTAGTCGATCCAGCGCGGCTCGACGGCGCGGCCGGATTTGCCGGTCAGAATCTTCCCCGGCGCCACGGCGTTGCAAATGATCGAGTCGCCGCCATAGTCCGACGCGATCTGGCGTGTCAGATAGACGATCGCCGACTTCGATACACCGTAGGAGCAGTCCTCGGGCGAAGCGATCATGCCGTGCTGCGAGGAGATGTTGACGATCCGGCCGCGCGCTTCGTTCCTGATCTCCTGCGTCAGCATGCGGCGCACGGCGGCGCGGCACATCAGGAATACACCGGTCAGGTTCACCGCCATGACCTGGTTCCACTCGTCGAGGCTGGTGTCGGTGAGCTTCTTGCCGATCCGCACCACCGCGTCGTTGACCACGATGTCGAGCCGGCCGGTCGGTTCGGCGGCGCGACGGACGGCTTCCTCGACGTCGGCCTCCTTCGAGACGTCGCCCCGGAAGAACGGCGCGTTCAGGATCCTGTGCGTGGGCTCGCCGCCCTCGACGACCTGCTCTGTGATATCCATCAGCAGGAGCGTTGCACCCTCGTCGTGGAAGCGCCTGGCGATGGCGCGGCCGATGCCCGAGGACGCGCCGGTGATCAGCGCGGTCTTGCCTGCAAGCCTTTTCATCGGGTCCTCATCAGCATGTCGCGTTCGAGCTTGGCCACCCAGCGCGCGAAAGGAAACAGTAGTACGAAGAAGATGATGGCCGCCGCCGTCAGCGGCGTCGGATTGTAGGTCTGTTCCTGGGCGACGCGGGCGGAGCGCAGCAGCTCGGGTAGCGCCACGAGAGCCGCGATCGACGTGGTCTTCACCAGTTCGAGCGAATTGGAGGCGAGAGGCGCGGCCACACGGGCGATCGCCTGAGGCAGGATCACGAGAAA
>CAIMEE010000051.1 GCA_903839865.1 Enhydrobacter aerosaccus
GGCTCGGGAAGAGTTCACCGAGGGTTACAACGAGATGCTCGATCGCATCCACAAGACTGCATCGGTGGAGTTCATCAAGGCTGCTGCGATCACGCATCAGCTCGTCGAGCAGTCGCGCCAAGCGCGAGCCGCGGCGGCCAAGTAGTCACTGGCCATGTACACGGTTGCCACACGGGAGTCGTATCGAGGGCTGTTCAAGACCGCAAATGCGGCGCTCGGTCCCCGTGTGGCATCGATCCTGAGCAACGCAGTGAAATCGCATCCGCTGGTAGCTGCCGCAATTGCAGCGGCTACTGCGGCGGCAGGTGGTCATGTCCTGGGCGCTCACAGTGAGCGTTCGAAGGCTGACGCAGCGCGAACTGAGTTTGATCGCGGTATGGCCACTGGGATGCACTACGGGCGAGGTGTGTAATGGCCAAGTCGATCATGATCGGCAACCTCGCCGATGCAGTTCTTCGTGACGCGAATGCGCCGGTTGTGAAAACGGCGAGCGTCACCCATCATGGTGACGTGATGGTAACCGATCTCGGCAAGCAGCTCAGCAAGGTGGCAAGCATCGTTCGTACGCAGGCGGATGCGGCTGACGAGATCACGTACGAGGACCTGGAGAACTTCAAGGTGGCCAATGGTCTCTGAGCAACTTCGCAAGCTCGCCTCTGAGATCCGCCTCGCGGCGGATTCTGTCGAGTCTCGCAAGATGCTCAAGTGCGCGCAGGTGCTCCGTGCGGCCGATGCGCTCAACCGGCTCCAGAAGAAGGTGCGCCATGCTTCGTGATCGCAAGTTCCTGTATGAGGTCGCTGATTCGCTCGAGAAGACGGCGGCGGTCATCGACGCGCACGAGGCTGAGAAGCAGGCAGCGGTTCGCAAGGAGCGCGCCGACGCCATCGACATCCTTGGTCGGAAGTTTGCCGAGGCCACCGGTGCCGAACTGCCGGTGGATGTTCGTGAGAAGCTCGCGGCCTCGGACAAGAGCATCCTCGAGACTGTCGAGACGATGGTCGAGAAGACGGCGGGTGGTCGTGTGGAGCGACTGGGCGGCCCCGGCGAGAAGCAAGCTTCGGATCGTGGCGTGGCGCTGAGCAAGAAGGAACGAGCACAGGCTGCGTGGGACACCTTCGGAACGTTCATCACGAGCAATAGCTGATCGCCGCTGACGGCGACGGACGAGGAAAACGACCATGACCATGCTCAACAGCCAGTTCGATGTCTGCTCGGTTGACAACCCGATGGCGATGTCTGCGCTTGCGCAGACTCTCGCGGTCGATAGCCCTCCGGGCCTGGACGCCAACGGTACGCCGCAGGCGGGCGTGATCCCGGCTGGCACCGTCGTCCAGATGAACAGCGCTGGTCGTGCGATCCCGGCGTCCACGCCAGACATCTCGGCGGCCAACCGCGTGCTGCCGTTCGTCACCATCGACGGCAACGTCGACTTCGATGGACGCTTCGTCGAGGTTCTGACCGTGCTGCATGGTGGCTTCACGATGTGGACCGACCAGTTCGTCGCCGGCGCCTTCACGCCGGGTGTGCCGGTCACCTTCGGCGCTACCTCGGCGGGTATGGTCGAGCTGCTCACCAACCGCACCACGCAGCAGCTCCTCGGCTTCGTGGGTCCGGCTGGGCTCGACACCACGACCACGCCGAACCGTCTCCAGGTCATCGTTCCGCAGGGCGCAGGCTGCTAGTAGGAAGCTCGATCTCGAGGACTCATCACTGCACGTTTCCCGGGGCGGCCCGGATAGCGCGGAGAAAACGACAATGCGTACGGAAACCCAGCAGGTCTCGGCCCAGTTCGTGAACTCGAACTTCATCAAGAAGATCGAGGATGGTCGCATCAAGGAAGCGCAGACGGAGGGCTCGGCGTTCATTCGCGAGTTCGTCCGCCAGGAGTCGTATGCGCGTGAGCTGATCACGCCCATCACGCTCCAGGATGATGAGATCGACCGCGACGAGAACACGGACGAGCCGAAGAAGATCGTCGAGAAGGAGCCCAAGTCGGTGGCGACCTTCGTCCAGTTCCAGGGCTCGGGTCCGCGGACCTGGTTCCGTGGTCCGCGCTACGCGATCTACTTCGGCAAGACCGAGTCCCAGCACTTCACCAAGAGCAAGTACCAGCTGATGACGTACCAGAACGACATCCGCAAGCTGCTCTCGGACAACTCGGTGAAGGACATGGCCGACCAGGAGGACCTGAAGTTCCAGCAGACGATCGACGCTCTCTGCGACGCGAACATCGCGGTGCAGGAGACGAACGCCCCGGCGTTCAACGCCACGTCGTTCCGCAAGGCCTTCCAGGCGATGGTCGATCGCAAGCGTCCGATCGGCAAGATCTCGATGACCAAGTCGCTGTACTACGAGGCGCTCGACCTCCCGGCGACCAGCGTCGGCAA
>CAIMEE010000052.1 GCA_903839865.1 Enhydrobacter aerosaccus
ACCCGTGAGCAGATAGCAACCAAGATCGGAGAATAAGGACCAGTATGCGGCCGGAATCGTGAAGGGCGGCACCATCCCGATCAGTGACAAGATTCCTCCCGGCGCCGCAACCATCGCAAGACCAAGACAAAGTAACGTGTTCATGCAGAATAGTCCTGTCCAAACCGTCGTCACCTGACGCGCGTAGGTCCAAACCGACGGATCGAGCACCTCGTCAGCACGATGCATCTGCCGGATTATGCGCTCCACCAGCGGCGTCTTACCGGGGAACAGCGTGTGACCAAACAGCCACGCGAGGCCGACGTTGATGGCGACCGGTGGGACAAAAAGCACTAACCTGGCCCACGGTGCTGCGGGCGCCATCATTACTCCGGCGATTCCAGAGACAAGCAAGGCATAGGGCCAGCGCTTCCCTCGACGGATCGGAGTCAGAAGAAACAACATGAGCAACAGAAGCAGCGCAACAAGCGCAATACGATCATTGCCGAAAACAACCGCCACATGCGTCAGCCCCATGTAAGCGATTACTAGACCGATCTGGATCAACATAAGGGGAATATGCCGTCGGAAGCGTCAGGCATTAGTCTGAAGCCGTCCGAAACACGGCTGATCCTCGACGCCCTGCGTGAATCACGAGAAGGCCTCTCTCAGCGTTACCGTAGATAGCCCGCGCGCCGCGATGGTATCGAGGACTGACGGAAGCACTTCAAGAATAACGGGTTGCCCCGATCGAGTACGCGCCGCCGCGCCGTCGTGTAGCAGGATGATGTCGCCCGCCGCAAGGCCGTCGAGGAGTCTGCCACGGACACGCGACGGATCCCGCTCTACCGTGTCGAATCCGCGTCGCGTCCAACTCGCAAGTCGCAGCCCCATGGAAGAGAGTACAGGTTGGAGCAGCGGATTACGCAGGCCGGCAGGCGCCCGGAAGAACCGGGATTCGAAGCCGGTCACTTCTCGGATCACTCTCTGGCCATTAGCGACCTCATTCGTCATCCCGCGTACGCCCAAAAGGGAGAAATGATGGGGGTGAGTCGCGCTGTGGTTCTCCAGCCCATGGCCCCGACGAACAATTTCGCGCGCTAATTCGGGTGCCGCCAATATCTGCGAGCCGATGGCGAAAAACGTCGCCCGAACCTTGTAGCGGTCCAGGATCTCCAGGACGGCCGGTGTGACGGCCGCATCCGGCCCGTCGTCAATCGTCAGGGCCACGTGGCCAAGAGCTGCGGCAGCGTCTGGCAGTCGCGTGATATTAGGTCCGAGCAGGCTGCCGCGCGGCACAAGTCCGACGGTGCTCAGAATCAGATGGTTTGCGACGAGCCCACTGACCACGATCGGCAACAGTGAGCTATCCCAGGCGAGCGCTACCGCCGCGGCTCCGTGGAACGCGGCCGATGCCTTGGTAAACGCTGATGGAAACCAGCGACCGAGCCCTGAAGCCATAGGTCCGCTCACGGGACGGCTACCGAGGCTGCCGGGCGAGCCAACATCGCAGAAAAAACGAGAGCGAGCAGCGCGCCGGGCGCAACGGTGGCTCCAACATCCGATAACACCGGCACGGATGAAGTCGCGAGAACCCCGAAGGCGATTACGGTCGTCGTATTCGCCACGACGAGTGAGGCGATCGTCCGGGCCGCGTTCAGGGGGTCCGAAGCCCCCGTCTCGCGATCGAAGAATAAAGAGTAGTTTGATCCTACCGCCGCCGTCAGCAGGAGGCCTACGAGGTTCAGGATCGAAAGTGCATGTCCCGCCGCAGCAAAGCCTGCGACGACAGCGGTGATAGCCAGAAGGAGCGGGGTTACCACTCGTACGACTCTCTCAACTGACCGCAATGCAGCGAGGAGCAGGACCACCAGCGCCGCAAGACCGACTAAAGACAGGCGCACTGACTCGGAAAGATAGCCGGAATAGAGCACCCTCGTTTCATGACCAATGTCGAGCAGAACGGCTTCGCCATCGCGCACGGACACGGATCGCAGGGCTGACTCGACGGCGGCGGCGTCAATGTCGTCAGCGTTCCCTGCGGCCTGCCAGGCCTTAATGGGGAGGAGTGCCAGCCAGCGATTGCCATCCTGGACGAGAAGTGCGCGCACTGCACTACCAATGGCAGTGCCCTCGATATCGGCGAGTGTGAGTAGCGGGCCACTTCGCGCGGTTTCAATGTCCTGCAGAAAGCCGCCAAAACCTTCGGGATGTATCGGGAGATCCCTGGCGGCCATCTTGAATACGGAGCTTGCCGCTGACATCGAAGGCAAATTCTGTTGTCGCAACTTCTGGGTGGCCTGGCTCGGTAGGTACCGCGCCGGACTATCGAATCCCCCAATAGCATGGCTCCCGATGAGCGGTGAGAGGGCGGCGCCAACACGCTCTGCGCCCATTAGCGCGCCTTCGACGGAGTTGCCCGACACCACGACGAGCTTGCCGGCGTCCGCCGCTCCGAGTTCCCGCCGCAACTGGCTATCGAATGCACGCTGGTCGGCAGGCACCGGACTCAGCGCTGCCAGATCATGGCTCCACAGGCCCTGACCGCGCAGCAGCAGACCCGCAGCCGCCGCGATGGGCACAAGGAACAACAGTGGGCGCACGGCACGCAGCCCCCGTCGCGACTCTCAGGCAGATCCGACCGAGGGCTTCAATCCTTGTGACCGGCACAACAGGTGTTGGAATGGCACCGAGTACAAACCGCGTGACGAGCCCTGCAATGACGAGGCCCGTCATTGAGTAGAGCCCGAGCTGCGCGAGCCCAGGAAAGCTCGACGGCAGGAGCGAGGAAAAGCCGACGATCGATGTGAGCATTCCGAGTCGTACGGTTGGCCAGAACTTGAGCGTCCAATCGGTGGGCGAGGCGACGCTGGTCTGCAAAAATCGGTAAACGGAGTAGTCAACCGATTCGCCTATCAACGTTACGCCAAAACCGAGCGTGACCCCGTGCACGACCCCAAAGCCAAGGGCGACGGCGGCAACGCCGGCGAGCGCGCCCGTTACGACCGGCAGCATCCCGACGATAAGAAGCGCTGGCGACCGGTATATAACAAGCAGGAAGCTTATGATGAGAAGCGAGCTCAGGATTGAAAGCTGTTTCGCTTCCTGCTCAATCGTTGCCCGCGCATTGACCGAAAAGACCGCGGGTCCTGTCAACCGAAGCACCGGGTTGTTGGCTCCTTTTTTCCGTTCCGCAGCGAACGCTGTATCAATGGAATCCAGGGCAATCTGCTGGCCGTCCGTGTCACTCCCCGAAGCGGCAAGGTCAACGACCAGTAGGGCGCGGCTCCCGTCGCGTGACGCCCAGACACCCTCGCTAATCGCAGGCGAATCCGTCCTTTCGAGCGCGGCCGCAATGGCGAGTGTCTCCCCGGTCGGATCCCGAGCGAAGAGATCCTTTGCCATTAGACCGAGCGGCGACGCGAGAAGGTCAACCGATTCCCCGATACTCGCGGCGAGGCGCTGTTGGGAGAAGAAATCCGCGCTCACCCGACTGCTGAGTAGGTAACGGTGCTCGAACACGTATGCC
>CAIMEE010000053.1 GCA_903839865.1 Enhydrobacter aerosaccus
GCCTCCTGGCATGAGGATCACCCCGTACTTGATCGTGGCCGGAGTCCGCGTGGTCAGCACGTAGTTGAACTTGTCGCCGCCCTGCGGGAGGACCTCGACCAGCTCATCGGCCGCCAGTGCCGCGCCGTGAAGCGTGAATGCAAGCGCGATGCCGCAAAGAATTGCCTTCATGTCGATCCCAGCTCCCGCCTGATTGATGCTGATCGGCCGCAATAGTACCCGGAAAGTGGCGTCAGGAGGATGACGCCTTATCCGGCAGAATCAATTGCGGGCGCCGAGGCGGGCTACCGCGTCCTGTCGTCGATGTCGCGTGCCAGCACTTCGCGCTTGCCGACGTGGTTGGCGCCGCTGACGACACCTTCCTTTTCCATGCGCTCGACGATGCGGGCGGCGCGGTTGTAGCCGATCTGCAGGTAGCGCTGGATGAAGCTCACGCTGCACTTGCGCTCGCGCGCCACGAGGGCGATCGCCTGGTCATAGAGCTGGTCGCTCTCGGTCTCTTCGCCGCTCTCGCCCGGCAGGCCGAGACCGCCCTCTTCGCCTTCGGGATCGTCGGTGACGCTTTCGATGTACGCCGGCGCGCCCTGGGCGCGGAGATGGCGCACCACATCCTCGACCTCGGTGTCCGACACGAACGGGCCGTGCACACGCGCGATCTTGCCGCCGCCGGCCATGTAGAGCATGTCGCCCTGGCCCAGCAGCTGCTCACCGCCCTGCTCGCCCAGAATGGTGCGGCTGTCGATCTTGGACGTGACCTGGAACGAGATACGCGTCGGGAAGTTGGCCTTGATGGTGCCGGTGATGACGTCGACCGAGGGACGTTGCGTCGCCATCACGACATGGATGCCGGCGGCGCGTGCCATCTGTGCCAGACGCTGGACGGCGGCCTCAATCTCCTTGCCCGCGACCAGCATCAGGTCGGCCATTTCGTCGATGATGACCACGATGAAGGGCAGCGGGTTGAGGTCGATCTCCTCGTCCTCGAAGGTCGGCCGGCGCGTCTCGGGATCGATGCCAGTCTGCACCTTGCGGACGAGCGACGTGCCCTTGCGCGCGGCCTCGATCAGCTTCTCGTTGTAGCCCGCGATGTTGCGCACGCCCTGGGCGCTCATCGCGCGATAGCGGTCTTCCATCTCGCGCACGACCCACTTCAGCGCCACGATGGCCTTGCGCGGCTCGGTCACGACGGGCGTGAGAAGATGCGGGATGTCCTGGTAGACGCTGAGTTCCAGCATCTTGGGATCGATCATGATGAAGCGGCACTTGTCCGGCGACAGCCGGTAGAGCAGCGACAGGATCATGGTGTTGACGGCGACGGACTTGCCCGAACCCGTCGTGCCGCCGATCAGCAGATGCGGCATGCGGGCGAGATCGGCGATCACGGGATCGCCGCCGATGTCCTTGCCCAGAGCCAGCGGCAGGCCCAGGCGATTGTCCTCGTAGTGCTTGGTCGAGAGCAGCTCGCGCAGGAACACCGTCTCGCGCTTGGCATTGGGCAGCTCGATGCCGATCACGTTGCGGCCGGGCACGGTGGCGACGCGCGCCGATACCGCGCTCATCGAACGCGCGATATCGTCGGCGAGGCCGATCACGCGGCTCGCCTTGGTGCCGGGCGCGGGCTCGAGTTCGTAAAGGGTGACGACGGGACCCGGACGGACTTTCACGATCTGGCCCTTGACGCCGAAATCGTCGAGCACGGTTTCGAGCAGGCGCGCATTTTGCTCCAGCGCACTTTCGTCAATCTTGGTCTCGGTCTGCACCCGCGACGGCAGCGACAGCAGATCGAGCGGCGGGAGCTGATAGGAGCCCCCGAGATCCAGCTCGCGCTGGCCGGCCTTGGCGGCGCGCTTGCCCAGCGCCACGGTCGATTTGCGCGGAACGATCTTCACGCCAGGGGCGCCGGCCGCCACCGGCGGGACGGGCTCGGCGTCGATCGAGTCGGGCGTGAATGGATTTTCGTCTTCGTCGCCGGCTTCGTCTTCCAGTGCCTCAGGCACCGGAGACGTCATGACCTGCGTCGGCTCGATGCCAGGAGCGAAGGCCACGACTTCCTCGGGCAATTCCGCCGCGACCGGCACCGCATCGACCTTGGCACGACGCGAGAAGATCGGTTCGATCCGCAGCCCTGCCAGCCGGTCGAACAGCGTGCGCTCACGCACCGATTCGGCCGGAGCTTCGACGTCGGGGCCGGGCGGCGCGTGAGGATGCAGCTCGACCGGAGCTTCGGGGATCTCCGGTGCCTGCCGCTCGATCGGTGCGTACGGCGCGTCGACCAGCAGCGACTCGCGCGCCGGCAGGGTCACGCCGTCTTCCGGGATTTCCTCGCGGCGAAGATACTGTGCATCCGGATCGTACTGGCTGGCATCGATTTCGCCCGGGATCTCGCCGTAGCCGACCGACGGCGCGGGCGGCTCGATCTCGTCCTCGAGCGATTGCGGCTTGCCACGCCACAGGCCCACGCCGGCGCGCATCAGCCAGACGCAGCCGATGAAAGGTGCGCGCAGGATGCGGAAGATCAGCGGCAGGTCCGTGCGGTTCATGCCGAGTGCGGGCGCCATCGCGATGAAAGCGAGCGCGGCACAGCCCGGTTCGATCAGGGCAAGGCTGCCGCCGCTGGAATGGCTGAGCACGAATTCACGGAAGCGGCCGATCAGGGCCGTGCCGACCAGACCGCCCGCACCGGCATGGGTCGCCGCGCCGCCGACGTCGCCCAGGCCGACGCAGGCCACGCTCATCATCAGCAACGACAGCAGCAGCAGCGAGAGCCGCAGTCCGAAGAATCCCAGATGGTGCGTGCGCACCATCCGAACACCCCAGGTGATCAGCGCCACGGGCACGAGGCAGATCGAGAGGCCGAAGGTCTGCAGCAGCAGGTCGGCGACATAGGCGCCCGGCAGGCCCATCAGATTGGCCGGCGCCACGCCGGTGGCATGATTGAGCGAGGGATCGGCGGCGTTGAAGGTGAAGATCGCCATCAACAGCAGTACGCCCATCACGGCGATGGCCGCGCCCACCAGCTCCATCATCCGTCGGCGCAGGAAGTCGCGGCCACCTTCGGGCAGGATCGTCATCTTCCGCGGGGAAGTGGCGCCCATCATGGCCATTGGCGCTGCCTCACAGAACCGACGCGAGGCGGCCCAGCCCCTCGCGCGTGGTTTTCTCGTCGTGCACCAGCGCCACACGGATGTAGCGCTCGGCCGTGTTGACGCCATCGGTCTCGCGGCAGGCGTAAGCGCCCGGCAGCACCTTCACATGCGCCTCGCGCCACAGCTTGCGCGTGGCCTCCTCGCCGTTGCCGACATCGAGCCACAGGAAGAAGCCGCCGCCCGGCGTATAGTAGCCGAAGCGGTTATGCAGGATTTGCTCGGCGATCCTGAAATTCTTGACGTACCACTCGCGCGTCGTGACCGGATGCGTTTCCTCGTTCCACAAGGCGACCGACGCCTTCTGGACGGCGATCGGGATCTGCGGGCCGCCATAGGTACGCCAGCGCAGGATCATGGCGACGATCTTGGGATCGCCCGCGACGAAGCCCGAGCGCAGGCCGGCCGCATTGGAGCGCTTGGACAGCGAATGGAAGACGACGAGATTGTGGAACGGGTTCTTGCCGCCCGTCTCGTCGATCTCGAGCGCCGCCTCGAGCGCGCCCGGAGGAGCCGCGCCCGTGTAGATCTCGGCATAGCACTCGTCGACCGCCAGCACCGTGTCGTGCTTGCGGCAGAGGCGCAGCAGCTTCTGGAGATATTCCTTGCCGGCAATCGCACCCTGCGGATTGGCGGGCGAGCAGAGATAGGCGACGGTTATCCGCTTCCACGTCTGCTCGTCGAGACCTTCGTAATCCGGCAGGAAGCCGTTGGCCTCGGTGGCATTGACCAGCAATGGCTCGGCGCCCGACATCACGGCGCCGCCGAGATAGGCCTGATAGAACGGGTTGGGCAGCGCCACGATCGGCTTGCCGCCGCCCTTCTGCAGCGGCGTCGCAACCGAGGCGATGATGTAGACACCTTCCTTGCTGCCGGCCGTCGGATGGACGTGGCGGTTCGGATCGAGCAGGCCCTTGGGCAGCTTGTAGCGGCGCGTCAGCCAATCGCAGATCGCCTGGTTCAGTTCCGGCAGCCCCTGGTTCGGCGGATAGCGGTTCCAGCCGTCGATCTCGTCGTTGACGATCTTGCGGGCGAAGGCGGGCATCGCCCCCTGCGGCTCGCCGACCGACATGTTGATCAGCGACAGGTTCGCCGGCGGCGCGATCGGGGCCAAAAGGGCATTCAGCCGCGCGAACGGGAAGTCGGACAGAGTTTCCGTCAGGCGCGGATTGAACATTCAGACCATCCGTTGGGCCGTTGCCGGCCGGGCAGCGCTGCGAGCCGGTGGGAGGGGGTCCTACCGGTCTTGGAATTGACTCATTCTATGAGACAAATAAGCCTTTTACAACAAGGCAATAGAGCGTCTTCTTGAGATATCAAGCGCAAGCGATTGAGGACGCAGGTCTTGTCCCTACGAAATGCCCATCCGTCGCCCTAAAGCGCGTTGGAGCCCGCCTCGCCGGTGCGGATGCGGACGGCCTGCTCGACGGGGCTGACGAAGATCTTGCCGTCGCCGATCTTGCCCGTGTGTGCGGCTTTCTGGATCGCCTCGACGGCCCTCTCCACTTGGGAGTCGTCGACCACGATCTCGACCTTCACCTTCGGCAGGAAGCTCACGAGATACTCGGCGCCGCGATAGATTTCGGTCTGGCCCTTCTGACGGCCGAAGCCCTTCACTTCGCTGACCGTGAGGCCGGCGACGCCGACCCCCGTCAACGCGTCGCGCACCTCGTCGAGCTTGAACGGCTTGATGATCGCGGACACGAGTTTCATGCGCTGCTTCCTCCGGTCTCTTCGGCTTGAGGTCGCAGACTGACATGCCATGCGGTCAAGAAAAAGGCCCGGCGGGCAGGCCGCCGGGCCAAAGTCACCGTCGCGACACGGCGCGACGGTAGAGGGAACCAGGGAGGAGAGTCGGGTTCCCGGTCGGAAAAGCGGTCTTAGTGCACGGTCTCCCCGTGCAGATTGATGTCGAGGCCCTCGACTTCTTCCTCGGACGTGACGCGAAGACCGATCAGGGCATCGATCAGCTTCAGGATCACGAAGGTCGCCACCGCGCACCACGCCATGCAGACGAGGCAGCCCCACAGCTGGGTCAGGACCTGGCCGGCATTGCCGTCGATCAGGCCCTTCTTGCCGTCGCCACCGATCGCCTCGACCGCGAACACGCCGGTCAGGATGGCGCCGACGAAGCCGCCGATGCCATGCACACCGAACGCGTCGAGCGAGTCGTCGTAGCCCATCGCATGCTTGAGGCCGGTCGCGCCCCAGAAGCAGACAAGGCCCGCCACGATGCCGATGGCGAGCGAACCCGCCGGCGTGACGAAGCCCGAGGCCGGCGTGATCGCCACGAGGCCCGCAACGGCGCCCGAGATCACGCCCAGGACCGACGGCTTGCCGCGTGTCATCCACTCCGCGAACATCCAGGCGAGCGCGGCAGCAGCCGTGGCGAACTGCGTCACCGCCATCGCCATGCCGGCGCTGCCGTTGGCGGCCGATGCCGAGCCGGCGTTGAAGCCGAACCAGCCGACCCACAGCAGCGAGGCGCCGATCATCGAGAGCACGAGGTTGTGCGGCGCCATGTTCTCGACGCCGAAGCCCTTGCGCTTGCCCAGCACCAGCGCGCAGACGAGGCCCGCGACGCCGGCATTGATATGCACCACGGTGCCGCCGGCGAAATCGAGCACGCCCCAGTCGCCGAGGAAGCCGCCGCCCCACACCCAGTGCGCGATCGGCGCGTAGACGAGCAGCGACCACAGGGCCATGACCCACATCATCGCCGAGAACTTCATGCGCTCGGCGAAGGCGCCGGCGATCAGGGCAGGCGTGATGATGGCAAAGGTGAGCTGGAAGCACATGTACACCGTCTCGGGGATCGTCTTGGCGAGATCCGAGACGCCGTCGACCGTGAGGCCGGCCATGAACACGCGGCTCAAGCCGCCCAGCACCGTGCTGCCCGTGGTGAAGGCCAGGCTATAGCCCAGCACCATCCAGAGCACCGACACCAGGCAGGTGATCGCGAAGCTCTGCACGATCGTCGCCAGCACGTTCTTCTTGCGGACCATGCCGCCGTAGAAGAGCGCGAGGCCCGGAATGGTCATCATCAGGACCAGCGCGGTCGAGGTCAGCATCCAGGCGGTGTCGCCCGAATCGATCTTGGGCTTGTCGGCGGCGAAGGCCGCCACCGGCAGCAGAAGCGCGCCGGCAGCGCCGGCTGAAACGAGAATCTTGCGGAACATGGTGGTCATCGGCCTTTCCCCACAGAACATCACAATGCGTCCGCGCCGGATTCACCGGTGCGGATGCGGACGGCCTGTTCGACCGAGGTGACGAAGATTTTGCCGTCGCCGATCTTGCCGGTGCCGGCGGACTTGCGGATCGTCTCGACCGCGCGCTCCACGAGCGCATCGTCGATCACGACCTCGATCTTGATCTTGGGCAGAAAGCTCACGGCATATTCGGCGCCGCGGTAGATCTCGGTCTGGCCCTTCTGCCGGCCGAAGCCTTTCACTTCGCTCACCGTCAGGCCCTGGATGCCCAAGCCGGTCAGCGCGTCGCGAACTTCATCAAGCTTGAAGGGCTTGAAGATCGCCATCACCATTTTCATTTCCTACGCCTCCACCCCTGGCGGTTCGGGATACCGCCGCGTTGCGCCTGCACTCGCAAAGGGCGTGCCAGCGCCAAACCCCTGCTTTTCCACGACTTTGCCGCCATTGTGTATGCCCAAATTCCGGGCACTGGCGCAACAAGGCAGGCCCTGCCATTTTCCCCGCCGAATGAATAAGCTGATGGATAACAACTCCTTCGATTTGGCCGTGATCGGCGCCGGGCTGAGCGGCAGCGTGCTGGCGCTCGCCGCCGGACAGGGCGGACTGCGCACAGCCCTGATCGACCGGGCGCGTCTCGACAGTATGACTGAAGCGGGATTCGACGGACGTACCACAGCCGTCACGTCGACGAGCCAGCGACTGTTCGAGGCGCTGGGCGTCTGGAACGAAATCGCGCCCGATGCCGAGCCCATCCTCGATATCCGCATTTCCGACGCGGGCCACGACGGCAAAGCCAGTCCGCTGTTCCTGCATTTCGATCATCGCGAGGCCGCGGCCGAGGGCGAGACAGCCGTGCCCATGGGCTGGATCGTCGAGAACCGCGTGCTGCGCGCGGCTGTCCTGCGTGGCTTGGCAGCCTGCGCCAATGTCGAGCTCATGGCGCCGGATGAAGTCGTCGATCTCGATCGCGACCTGCACCGCGCCGTGGTCACCTTGAAGAGCGGCCGCGTGCTGAAGGCGCGCCTGGCCGCGTCGGCCGAGGGCCGCGCCGGCTCGACGCGAGAAGACGCCGGCATCGGTGCGCGCGCCTGGTCGTACAACCAGACCGCCATCGTGCTCGTCGCGCGCCACGAGAAGCCCCATCGCGGCGTCGCACAGGAGAAATTCCTGCCGGGTGGACCGTTCGCCATCCTGCCGATGCGCGATAGCGCCGAAGGAGAGCATCGCTCGTCGATCGTGTGGACGGAGCGCACGCCGCTGGCGCAGCGTCTGCTCGCGCTCGATCCCGAGCGGTTCCAGGCGGAGTTCGCACGCCGCTTCGGCGATTTCCTGGGGGCTGTCGATACGATCGGGCCGCGCTGGTCGTATCCTCTCAGCCTCGTCCATGCCGAACGCTACGTCGACCGGCGGCTGGTGCTGGTGGGCGACGCCGCGCACGGCATCCATCCGATCGCGGGCCAGGGCTACAATCTCGGCGTCCGCGACATCGCGGCACTGGTCGAGGTTCTGGTCGACGCCAAGCGGCTGGGCCTCGACATCGGCGCAGGCGACACGCTCGAGCGCTATGCGCAGTGGCGCCGGGCCGACAACTTCACGATGGTCGCCGCCACCGACCTGCTGAACCGTCTCTTCTCCAACGACATCAAGCCGCTGCGCCGGCTGCGCGACATCGGTCTTGCCGGGGTCAATCGGGTACCGTCGCTGCGCCGCTTCTTCGTGCGTCATGCGATGGGAAGGGTCGGCGACCTGCCGCGGCTGATCCGCGGCGAGCGGCTCTAGCGCAAAAAGAAACGGCCGGGCTTTTGGCCCGGCCGTTCCTCAAGCAAGCGAACGAGAGTTACTGCCAGAATTACTGAACAACGATCTCGACGCGGCGGTTCTGCGGCTCGCGAACGCCGTCGGCGGTCGCCACCAGCGGCTGGCTTTCGCCGCGGCCGAGAACCGAGATCACGCCCGCCGGCACGCCTTCACGCACCAGCGCATCCTTGACCGTGTTCGCACGACGCAGCGACAGCGCCATGTTGTAATCGTCCGGACCGGACTTGTCGGTATGGCCGGTTGCGGTGATGCGGGCCGAGCCCTTGGTCTTGTAGGACCCTGCGGCCTGACGGATCGTGGTCAGAGCCTGTCCCGACAGGTCCGAGCGATCCCAATCGAAGAACACCATGAACGACGGAGCCTGCGGTGCAGCCGGTGCCGCCGCCGCAGCGACAGCCATGGTCGGGGCGCCGAACTTCATCTGAAGCTGCAGCATCGCGATGATGTTGTTGTTCTGGAAGCTCCCGCCCTGGAAGTTCGGGTTGCTCGTGCCGAGGTAGCGGCCTTCGAGGTTCACGCGCCACGTCGGATCGATGTTGTAGCCAATACCGACGATGCCCTGGTACGCGAAGACCGTGCTGTTGTCCTGCTGGTTGAGAGCAGAGTTCTTCTCGAAGGCGATACCGGCGCCGGCGCCGATATAGGGCACCCACGTGCCGCCGGCATTGAAGTCGTAATAGAAGTTCGCCATCACGGCGATTTCATCCTTGGTCGCGCCATAGGCCGGCACAGGGCCGCCACTCACCGTCGCTTTGCTGTTGTTGTAGAGGCCTTCGATGGCGACACGCGGGCCGACAAAGTCGTAGCCGACCATGCCGCCAAACGAATAGCCGATGGTCGGGTAGATCTGCGAACCGCCGGAGACGCCGCCGTTCACGCCCGTCTGGAACATGTAGTTGCCGCCTGCTTCCACGCCGGCGAAGAAGCCGGGGTACTGGAGGCTCTGGGCCTGGGACGCCATCGGGAACATCACGAGGGCGGCAGCGGAGGCAAGCAGTGCTTTTTTCATGGGAATCCCTTGTAATAATGACACGGGCGAATCTCGTGACCCGCCAAAGCAGCACCTACACAACGGCGCTCGATGAAAATTTGTTGCTTGAGCGGAACCGCTTGCCAGTCCGCTGTGGCAAAGGCGCAACACTTTCGCCCGCACCGCGCCCCAATCGAACGGCCAAACCTCCCCTAGTGTGAAATTTGGATGGCGCCCCATAAATCTGGTGGCCGCTTCGCGACATTCGCGATACGCTCATTCTCGTCAGTTAAAGGAGGTTGCTTATCCGTCCAAGGACGCTGCGCCCTGACGGAACTTGGATCACCGGTGGTTTCGCCGCCGCGTGCCCTCTCAACCGCACCCTGCCTTTTACCGACAGTCCAGGCCTCCGCATCGCGGGGGCCTTTTTTGTTTCTCAAACAGTCTCCGGAGTCTGCCAATGGCAAAACGCGCCGCACGCCGCGCCAAATTGCACGCCATCGAGAATGACCGTGGCCACACCGATCGTGTCCACAGCCTGGTCTTCGATCGCACTCCGCCCGCCAATGACAGGGATCAAAGCTACGTTCGAAAAGTACGACCCCGCAGCGACAATCAGCGCCGCCTCATGGAGGCCATTGAAAGCAAACCCCTGACGATCGCCGTCGGCCCCGCCGGCACCGGCAAGACCTACCTCGCCATCAGCGCCGCCGTCGAAGCCCTCGAAGCCGGCACGGTGTCGCGCATCGTGCTCTCCCGCCCCGCCGTCGAAGCGGGTGAAAACCTCGGGTTTCTGCCGGGCGACATGCGCGAGAAGCTTGATCCGTATCTGCGCCCTCTATGGGACGCCCTGAACGACCGCATGGGCGCCAAGCGCCTGCGCGCGGCTCTAGACGACGGCACGATCGAGATCGCGCCGGTGGCCTTCATGCGCGGGCGCACGCTCAACAACAGCTTCGTACTCATCGACGAGGCGCAGAACTGCACCTACGGTCAGCTCAAGATGCTGCTGACGCGTCTGGGCTGGCATTCGACGATGGTCATGACGGGCGATCCCGATCAGACCGACCTGCTGCCGGAACTGTCGGGTCTGGCCGACATCTCCCGTCGCCTCGATGGCTTCGAGGACGTCGCGGTGGTGAAGCTGGTCGACACCGATGTCGTCCGCCATCCGCTGGTCGGCCGGATGCTGTCGGTACTGTAAAGCGACCTATTTTATCCACATATCGAAGCGCGGCAGACGATCGGATCAAAACAAGAACGTCTGCCGCCGCAGCACATTTCTGGAAGCTGTCCCCAGAGGAAATAAGCAAGTCCGAACAATGTACTAGGTTGAGGGTGGCGGCGCGCTGCCACCCTCCCTACATTGAGTCAATATCGTGACTCCCTTGTAACGCTGGGAGCTCTTCGGACTTCTTCACAGACTTCCCCACATACCGTGATCGACGACATCGAGACCGAACAAAAGCCGCGCGACGGCCAGAGCGAAAAGCCGCCCGAAGGCACTCTGGCCGAGGGCACGCAGATCATCGCCGAGTTCGTGCGCACCCTGCCCCGCAAGCCGGGCGTCTACCGCATGATCGCGGCCGACGGCGAGGTTCTGTACGTCGGCAAGGCCAAGTCGCTGCGCAGCCGGGTCGGCTCCTATACCCAGCCGAACCGGCTCGCCACGCGCCTGATCCGCATGGTGTCGGCCACCAGGACGATGGAGTTCTCGGTCACCGGCAGCGAGGCCGAGGCGCTGCTGCTCGAGAACAACCTGATCAAGCGCTTCCGGCCACGCTTCAACGTGCTGCTGCGCGACGACAAGTCGTTCCCCTACATCGTCATCCGCCGCGACACCGAGTGGCCGCAACTGGCCAAGCACCGAGGCGCGCGCCAGGCCGGCAACGAGTATTTCGGTCCCTTCGCCTCGGCCACCGCCGTCAATCGCACGCTCTACGCCCTGCAGCGCGCCTTCCCGCTGCGCTCGTGCTCCGACGGCATGTTCTCGACGCGCACGCGACCCTGCCTGCAGTACCAGATCAAGCGTTGCACGGCGCCGTGCGTCGACCGCATCGAAGAGCCGGAATACTCGGCGATCGTCGACGAGGTGCGCGACTTTCTGGGAGGCCGCAACCGCGAAGTCCAGCAGGCGTTGTCGAAGCGCATGGACCAGGCTTCCGCGGCGCTCGAATTCGAAGGTGCGGCGGTCCTGCGCGATCGCATCCGTGCGCTGGCGCAGATCCAGTCGCACCAGTCGATCAGCCTGCCCTCGATCGACGAAGCCGATATCTTTGCGGCCCACGCCGATGCCGGTCAGGTCTGCATCCAGGTCTATTTCCTGCGCGCCGGGCAGAATCTCGGCAACCGCGCCTATTTTCCCAGCCACGCCAAGGAGCTCGATCCGCCGGCCGTCCTCGCTGCCTTCATGGGCCAGTTCTACGAAGCCCGGCCGGCACCGAAGCTCATCCTGACCAGCCACGACATCGACGAGCGCGAGTTGCTCGAAAGCGCACTGGCGCTCGGCGCCGGGCAGAAGGTGGAGATCCGCACACCCAAGCGGGGCGACCAGAAGGACGCCCTCGATCTCGCCGTGAACAACGCACGCGAGGCACTGGCGCGCCGCCTGGCCGAGCGCGGCACTCAACGTCAATTGCTCGAAGGCCTTGCCCGCGTTTTCAAGCTCGACGCACCGCCCGAGCGCATCGAAATCTACGACAACAGTCACATCCAGGGCACCGCAGCGATCGGCGCCATGGTCGTGGCCGGCGCCGATGGATTCATCAAGAATTCCTACCGAAAGTTCAACATCAAGACCGAGGGCGCAGCAGGCGACGACTTTGCCATGATGCGCGAGGTTCTGACGCGCCGCTTCGGCCGGGCGCTCAAGGAGAATCCCGAACGCGACGAGGAACATTGGCCCGACCTGCTGCTGATCGACGGCGGCGAGGGCCAGCTCGAAGTGGCGCGCCAGGTGCTGACCGAGCTCGGCCTGGAAGACATCGCCATCGTCGGCATCGCCAAGGGACCCGACCGCGACGCCGGACGCGAGCGCTTCTTCATGCCCGGCCGGCCGCCATTCTCCCTCGAGCCGCGCGATCCGGTGCTCTATTTCCTGCAGCGGCTGCGCGACGAGGCGCATCGTTTCGCCATCGGCACCCATCGCACGCGCCGCGCCAACGAACTTACCCGCTCCGCCCTCGACGAAGTTCCGGGCATCGGAGCCAGCCGCAAGCGCGCGCTGCTGCATCACTTCGGCAGTGCCCGCGCGGTGGGTGCGGCAACCTTGGAGGACATCAAGTCGGTGCCTGGAATCTCGCGCGCGCTTGCCCAGAAAATCCATGACCACTTCCGGGGCGGCGCGTAAGGTTCGATCCAGCAATGCTGAACACCGCAAATATCCTGACGCTGTCGCGCATCGCGGCCATTCCGCTGGTCGTCGCCTGCTTCTGGCTCGACAAGGGCTGGTCGCAATGGCTGTCGATGGGCCTGTTCGTCGCCGCCGGCATCACCGATTACTTCGACGGCTATTTCGCGCGCCGCTATCACCAGATCTCGCGCCTCGGCCGCTTCCTCGACCCGATCGCCGACAAGCTCCTGGTTGCCGCCGCCCTCGTGATGCTGGTCGAGGCCGGCCCGTTGAACGGCATCCATGTCCTGGCCGCGCTCATCATCCTGGCGCGTGAAATCCTCGTCTCCGGCCTGCGCGAATTCCTGGCCGAGTTGCGAGTCGGCCTGCCGGTCAGCCAGCTCGCCAAATGGAAGACAGCCGTTCAGATGGCGGCCATCTCGTTCCTCCTGGTGGGCGATGCCGCCGCGCATTGGGTCACGCAGGCGGGCCTCTACCTGATCTGGATCGCCGCGGGGCTGACCCTGGTCACCGGCTACGACTATCTGCGTACCGGTCTGCGCCACATGGCCGAGGACGCGCCACCGGGATCGGCGGAATGAAAGTCCGCTACTTCGCCTGGATGAAGCGCACGGTGGGGGTGCCCGAAGAAGAAGTGAGTCCGCCCGCCGACATCGCGACCGTGGGCGACCTCGTGTCGTGGCTGCGCGCGCGCAGTCCCGGCCACGCCGAGGCCCTGGCCGAAGGTGCGGCGTTCGGTGCCGCTGTCGACCAGCGCACGGCGACGTTCGACGTGAAGCTCGCCGGTGCGCGCGAAGTGGCGTTCTTCCCGCCGTTCACCGGAGGCTGATCCCATGGCCGTGCGCGTGCAGGAAGCCGACTTCGATGTCGGCGCCGAACTCGACAAGCTCACTGCCGGCAACAGGAAGATCGGCGGGCTGGCCGTGTTCGTGGGTCTAGTGCGCGAGATGCACGTGCGCGAGGGCTATCACAGGGATCGCGTCGATGCGCTGACGCTCGAGCACTACCCCGGCATGACCGAGAGGGCACTCGAGGACATCGAGACCGAGGCCAAGAAGCGCTGGCCGCTCGAGGCGACCCTGATCGTGCATCGCCATGGCCGCATGGAAGCCGGTGAACGCATCGTTCTGGTGGCCGTGGGTTCGCCGCATCGCGAAGCCGCGTTCGAGGCCTGCGAGTTCCTGGTCGATTGGCTCAAGACCAAGGCGCCGTTCTGGAAGCTGGAAGAGACTCCCGCTGGCGAGAAGTGGGTTGGCGCGACTGCGGGCGACGACAAGGCTGCCGCGCGCTGGGAGGAGAAGAAGGCCTAGCCCCGTCGCTCAGCCTTTGTAGTTTTCGACTACTTTCGCGGGCCGCACCTCGGCCTTGTCGGCATCGCGTCCGAACTCGCGCAGGCCGCGGCGCTGGCGCAGCAGATCCCAGCACTGGTCGAGCTCGACGCCGATCTTCTTCAGGCGATCACGCTCGGCGTCGGTAAATTCGCCCTTGGCGTAGAGCTTCCGTTCCTCTTCGACCAGATGGCTGATGTTCGACAGGATCGTCTGGTCAGTCGTAGGCTGCGTCATGACAATGTCCCTCCGCCTAGCCGAGGGCCACCAGCGCGATCTTCTCGATCCCTCGCGCCTGCAGCCGCTCCGCAGCCACGAGCGCACGCTGGCCGCTTCGGCAACAAAGGACAATGCGCCCGGACGGCAAAGGTTCCGTGACGATTTTCTCCACGTGATCGACATCGAGACGCTGCGCCCACGCGAACGGCGATCGCGGCGCCTCTTCCAGGCTGCGCAGATCGATCACGAGATCATCAGTCCCGACGGCTTCAGCGGCGATGAATGGCAGAGAGGCGGCAGGCTCTGGCGCACCGGCAAAGCCGAAGCCGCCGAACGCGAGCGTTCGCGAATCGAACGTAATGACCCTGCCCAGCGCCGCAGGTTCGAGACCAAGCAGCAGATGCAGCGCCAGATGCGCTTGCAGGCCGCCCAGCACGGCAACCGCAGTGCCTAGCACGCCCACCGTGGCACAGGTGCCTGCGTCGACCGAGACATCGGGGAATACCGCACGATAGCTCGGACCGCCGCCACAGAAGGTACCGGCGTAGCCCGTGAGCCCGATCACCGACGCGCTGACCAGCGGCTTGGAGACGGCGTGACAGGCATCGCTCAAGATATAGGTCGCGGCGAAGCTGTCCGCCGCATCGACGACGAGGTCCACGTCGCCGAGCAGCACACCGACATTCTGTGGCGTCAGCCGCTCGGCCTTTGCCTCGATCGCGATTTCCGGATTGAAACGCAACAGCGCAACGCGTGCCGCCTCCGCCTTCGGTTTGCCGATGTCGGGCATGCCGTAGAGCGGCTGGCGATGGAGATTGCTCTCCTCCACCACGTCATGATCGACAACGACGATTCGCCCGACACCCGCGCCGGCAAGATACTGCAGCACCGGACAGCCGAGGCCGCCCGCGCCCACCACCAGCACCGAAGCTGCTGCGAGACGCGCGTGTCCCGCGGCGCCCACTTCGCCCAGCACCGTCTGGCGGGCGTAGCGATCGCTCATGCGGCCCGCGTTTCAGCAATCCACTTGCCAGCCTGCGCAATGGGATCGGCATTGTTGACGATGTCGCCCACGACCGCTGCCGAGTCTGCGCCCGCCTTCAGGCAGAGCAGCGCGCGCCCGAGAGTGAGACCGCCGATCGCGACCAGCGGTTTCCTGCCGACCAGCCTCTTCCATTCGCCGATTCGGTCCAGGCCCTGGGGCGCGAACGGCATCTTCTTGAGCAGCGTCGGATAGATCGGTCCCAGCGCCACGTAGTCGGGATCGACAGCCATGCCCTTATCGAGCTCGGCATGGTCGTGCGTGCTCACACCCAGCAGCAGCCCGGCGCGGCGGATCGCGGCAATGTCCGCATCGACCAGGTCTTCCTGGCCGAGATGCACCCAAGGGCATTTCTCGTCGATCGCGACCTGCCAGTAGTCGTTCACGATCAGCTGCGCGCCATGCGTCGCGCACACTGCCTGCGCCGCGCGCGCCTGACGTCTGACTTCGGACTCCGGCTGGTCCTTGATGCGCAACTGGATGAACCGCGCCCCCGCCGACACCAGGCGCGCAACCCAGTCTGCGGTCGGCACGACGGGATAGAAGCGATCAATCACCGAGCGCCGCCTTGCCGAACACCGGCGTCGACGGCGCGGCCATGTCGCGCGGCTCCATCGGCCGCGCGAGGTGCGCCAACCGGCCGGCCTCGACGGCAAGGGCGAAGGCCTTCGCCATGCCGACCGGATCGCCCGCCTCGGCCACCGCGGTATTGAGCAGGACCGCATCGTAGCCCAGTTCCATCGCCGCCGCGGCATGCGAGGGCACGCCGAGGCCAGCATCGACGATTATCGGAATGTCGGGAAAATGCGCCCGCAGGGCCCGAAGTCCGTAGACGTTGTTCAGTCCGCGCGCCGAGCCGATCGGTGCCCCCCACGGCATCAACACGCGACAGCCCGCTTCGACGAGACGGTCGGCCACCGCGAGATCCTCCGTCGTGTAGGGAAAGACTTCGAAGCCCTCGTCGCTCAACACACGCGCCGCCTCGACCAGGCCGAAGATGTCGGGCTGCAGGGTGTCGTCGTCGCGGATCACCTCGAGCTTGATCCATCTTGTGTCGAAGAGCTCGCGCGCCATGTGGGCGGTGGTCACCGCTTCCTTCACCGTGTGGCAGCCCGCCGTGTTGGGCAGCACGCGCAGCCCGGTTTCCTGCACGAGCGACCAGAAGGCCTGGCCCGCGCGGCCCGGCCCCGATTCGCGGCGCAGCGACACGGTCACGACCTCGGCGCCCGCGGCCTTGATCGCCTCGCCGAGCACCGCGGGCGACGGATAGCGTGCCGTGCCGAGCAGAAGGCGCGAGGAGAGGTCGACACCGTAGAACGGCATGTCTTCACCCTCCCTGCATGGGTGCGACGACTTCGATCTTGTCGCCGTCGGCCAGTTTCACGGTCTGGCGCGCAGGCGCCGGCACGAACTGCCCGTTGACCGCTGTTGCAATCTTCTTGCCGCCATAGCCCAGCGCGTTGAGTGCCAGCGCCAGCGTCGCGGACTCAATGTCCCTTTGATCGCCGTTTACGAAGACCCGCATCGGACGTCCCCTGGATCTGGTGAAGCACTGCATCGGCGACCTGCTTTGCCATTGCCGGTGCAAGCAGAAAGCCGTGACGGAAAAGACCGTTCACGAAATGCGTGCGTGAACCAATCCGCCGTATGGCCGGCAGGTTGGTGGTGAAGGCCGGCCGCAGGCCGGTGTTGAGTTCGAGGATCTCCGCTTCGGCGAACGCCGGATGCAGCGCACAGGCAGCGCCCAGCATCTCCAGGGTGGAGCGCACGCTCGCACCGGCATGCGATTCGCTTTCAATCATGGTGGCGCCGATCATGAAGACGCCGCCGCCGCGCGGCACGATGTAGAGCGGCATGCGCGGATGCAGGATGCGCACCGGCCGCGACAAGGCGATGTCGGCCGACCGAACGATCAGCATCTCGCCGCGCACGCCGCGCAGATCCTTGAGCACGTCGCGCGAGGCCAGGCCACGGCAATCGACGATCTGGGTGCCGCGCTCCTGCGCGGGATGGAAGTCGACGCCGAAGCGGACCTGCACCCCGCGGTATTTCAGCAGGTCGGCCAACGCCGGCAGCGCGCGGCGCGGATCGAGATGGGCTTCGTCGGGAAAGAACAAGGCTTTGCGGAAGCGGCCCGCGAGGTCGGGCTCGAGGGCGTTGATGCGATCGCCATCGATCCACTCGTAGCGCTCGGTGCGCTCGGCGAAGTGCGTGAGCTCCGGCAGATCGCGCGAGGCGGCGACAACCAGGCTGCCGCTCTGCACCGTGCCGATGAAATTGCTCATCCACCACGAAATCGAGTCGGCGCCGAGCTCTGCCACGCTCGCATCCGTCGTGGCGCGCTCGCACCATGGCGCCAGCATGCCGCCCGCCATCCACGAACAACCGCCGTCGCCCAGCGCGCTGCCGCGGTCGACGACCTCGACCTTCAAGCCACGCTCGACGAGCTCGAGCGCTGCGGCCAATCCCGCGACGCCTGCTCCGACCACGATGACCTTGGACTCGCTCACTCGACAACTCCCGTTCCTACGCCGGAATGACCCGGATCAGGTTCAAAGGGTTCAGCCACAAAAGGCTATCTCAGACCGGTCCTCACACGAAAACCGGACACCCCTCGGATTGTCAAAAGAGACTACCGGCGGCGGCCGCTGTCAAGCCGCCGCGAGGTGAGTGGATTCGCCGAAGCCTTCGCTGTCCGGCTGGCGGACCAGCCTGGCGTAGTCTTCCATCAGGGCGCGCGTCATCGGCCCGACCTGGTAGCGGCAGTCGCCGACGGCGCCGACCGGCACGATCTCCGCCGCAGTGCCGCACAGGAACACTTCGCTTGCCTCGGCAAGTTCCCCCGGCATGACCGCGCGTTCGTCGACCGACCAGCCGCGCCTGGCCGCCATGCCGATCACGGCCCGCCGCGTGATGCCATCGAGGAAGTTCTCGACCTTGGGCGTCACCAGCCTGTTGCCCATCGCCAGGAAGATGTTGGCACCGGTCGATTCGGCCAGGCGGCCTTGCCAATCGAGCATCAGCGCGTCGTCGAAGCCCGCTTTCAGCGCGCGATCCTTCTCGATACCGCAGATGATGTAGAGCCCCGCCGCCTTGGCGCCGCCCGGCGCAACATCGGGCGCAGGCCGGCGGTACTTCGCCATCGTGACGTTGATGCCGCCGGGTTTCACCTGCACCGAGAGGCGGCCCTCCTGGGCCCATGGCGCGATGGCGAGATGCACGCTCGTGCCGATCGCGGACACGCCCAGCACTTCCGAGCCGCGCCAGGCGATCGGACGCACATACCCGGTCTGCAGGCCGTTCGCTTTCACCACCGCGCGCGTCGCTTCTTCGATCTCCGCACGCGTCCATGGCAGTTCGTAGTCGAGCAGGCGCGCTGAGTTGATCAGGCGCGCGCTGTGGGCGGCGAGGCGGAAGACCCTCCCGTCGTAGATGCGTTCGCCCTCGAAGACGGCCGAGCCGTAGTGCAACGCATGGGTCAGGACATGGGCCTTAACCTCGCGCCACGGCACGATCTTACCGTCGAACCAGATAAACCCGTCACGATCAGCCATATTTCCGGACATTGCCTCTATCCCTTTCGGAAAGGTCTAAATAGTTCTATCTGTCGCATAATCACGCAATATTAAGAATAAATAGGTCAGTATTACTGACCTTGTCAAGAGCACCTCCCGGCAACAAAAACGGCGCGGGTCGGCCTATACTTTGGCTGCCTTCAGCCTCTAGATGGCGACCCAATGGTTGAGACTCGGCCCCCCGCCAATCCGCTGTTCCTGCGCGACGAAGAACTGCGCCAGGGCATAGAGCTGATGTTCTATGCCTATCGCGATTTCACGTTCGAAGCGGATCAGCAGCTCAAGCACTACAAGCTTGGCCGCGCCCACCATCGCGCGCTCTACTTCATCGGCCGCCATCCCGGGCAGACGGTGGGCCATCTGCTCGGGATCCTGAAGGTCACCAAGCAATCGATCAGCCGCGTGCTGAAGGATCTGATCGAGCAGGAGTATGTCGAGCAGAAGAGCGGCGCGCGCGACCGGCGCGAGCGGCGGTTGTTCCTCACCGAGCGCGGCGAAAAGCTGGAGCGCGATCTGACCGATCGCCAGAGCCAGCGTTTCGCGCGTGCCTATCGCGAGACCGGCGCAGAAGCGGTGGAAGGCTTTCGCAAGGTACTGCTCGGCCTGCTTGATCCGACCGAGCGGGGCCATGTCGACAAGCGGGTCCGCAGCGGCGGACGCTGATGGATGCTTCGCCGGACAAGCCGCACATACTGGTCGTCGACGACGACACGCGTCTGCGCGAACTGCTGAAGACATTCCTGTCCCGCAACAGCTTTCGAGTCAGCACCGCCAAGCACTCGGCAGAAGCGCGCCAGCATCTCGATGCGCTCGACTTCGACCTGATCGTGCTCGACGTCATGATGCCGGGACAGACCGGTCTCGATTTTGCCGCCGAACTGCGCCAGACGAACGACGTGCCGATCCTGATGCTGACCGCGATGGGCGAACCCAAGGACCGCATCGCCGGTCTTGAGAAGGGTGTCGACGACTATCTCGCCAAGCCGTTCGAAGCGCGCGAACTGCTGTTGCGTATCCAGAACGTACTGCGCCGTGGCCGGCCGGCCGCGGCTGCAGCGCCGGCCCCCGTCGATCGCAAGGTCACGTTCGGGACCTTCCAGTTCGATCTCGACCTCGGCGAGCTCACGCAAAAGGGCAAGCGCATGGCGCTGACCGACGCGGAGATCGCGCTTCTGCGCGCCTTGGCCGGCCAGCTCGGCCGGGTGCTGAGCCGCGAAGTCCTGTCCAAGAGTGTCGGCAGCGACGTCAACGAGCGCGCGATCGACGTGCAGGTGACGCGCCTGCGGCGCAAGATCGAGCCCGACCCCGGCTTCCCGCGCTACCTGCGCACGGTGCGCGGGCAAGGCTATCGGCTGGTGGACGCGTGAAGATTTTGGCGATCGGCGACATTTTCGAGAGCATCGCGCGCTGGGCCGACCGGCATTCGCCACAGACGCTGTTCGCGCGCGCGCTGATCATCATCGTGGTGCCGATGCTGCTGCTGCAGGCGCTGAGCGCCTGGTGGTTCTACAGCCAGCGCGGCGACAACGTGACCAACCGACTGGCACTGATCCTGGTGCGCGACCTGCGCACCCTGATCTCGCTGCGCGCCGACTTCCCCGACGACGAACACAAATCCTGGGTCGTGCGCCATGCGCGCTCGGACCTGCTGATCTTCGTGGCTTTCCATCCCGGCACGGTGCGACCTTTCCGGCCGCCCGAATATTTCGACATCGTGGCGCGCGAGCTGCAGGGTGCCCTCGATGCCGACCTGCGGCGGCCCTACTTCCTGGACAACAGCGTCGGCGGCGAGCAGGTGCTGATCGAGATCCAGATCACCGACGGCGAGGTGATGCAGGTGCTGGTGCCCTACGTCCGACTGACCTTCGGCTCGAGCTTCGCCTACGTGCTGGCCCAGGTCGGCCTGTCGCTGGTGCTGTTCGGCCTCGCGATCTGGTTCATGCGCCGCGAGCTGGTGCCGATCGAGCATCTCGGCGTCGCGGCCGATGCGCTGGGCAAGGGGCGCGACGTACCCGACTTCGCCTTCTCCGGTGGCACGCGCGAGGTGCGCAACGCCGCCACCGCCTTCCAGACCATGAGGATCAGGCTGCAGCGATCGTTGCAGCAGCGCACCGAGATGCTGGCCGGCGTAAGTCACGATCTGCGCACCCCGCTTACCCGCATGAAACTCTCGCTCGCACTCCTCTCCGAATCGCCCGAGACCAGGGAGCTGGGAGACGACGTCGTCGACATGGAGCGCATGATCGAAGGCTACCTTGCCTTCGCGCGCGGCGAAGGCGACGAGGAGCCCACGCCGTCAGACCTTGGCGAAATCCTGCAGGACGTCGCGACCGGCGCCCGGCGCGACAATGCCGACGTTACAGTCGAGACCGACGGCGACATGCTGGTCGAGCTGCGGCCGTTCGCCATGAAGCGGTGCCTGACCAACCTGGTCTCCAACGCACTGCGTCACGGCACCAGGGTCGAGCTGCGTGCGGCGCGCGGCCGGACCTCGGTCGAGGTCATCGTCGACGACAACGGTCCCGGCATCCCCCCGGACAAGCACGAGGACGTGTTCCGGCCCTTCCTGCGCCTCGACGAATCGCGCAACGTCGATACCGGCGGCGTTGGATTGGGCCTCACCATTGCGCGCGACATCGCCCGCAGCCATGGCGGCGACGTGACGCTCGACCGCTCTCCGCCGGGCGGCTTGCGGGTGATCGTGCGTATTCCGATCTAGTGCTACAGTAAGATGTAAAATCGAGAGAGAGCGCCGAGAGAAGCAATGTCAGACACCTTGAAATTCGTTCGTCATCCTCATCCGAATCCCACGCCCGCAGACAAGCGCGCCGCGCTACTGGCCAACCCGGGCTTCGGCCGCGTGTTCAGCGACCATATGGTGACCATCCGGTACAGCGACGCGAAAGGCTGGCACGACGCCCGGGTCGAGCCGCGCGCCCCGATCCCACTCGATCCCGCGGCGGCCGTCCTGCACTACGCGCAGGAAATCTTCGAGGGGCTGAAGGCCTACAAGACCGCCGACGGCGGCGCGACCCTGTTCAGGCCGATCGAGAATGCGCGCCGCTTCCAGCAGTCGGCCGAACGGCTGGCGATGCCGAAGCTGCCCGAGAAGATCTTCCTCGAGGCGGTCGACGAGCTGGTCAACATCGACCGCGACTGGATCCCCGACGGCGACGGCAGCAGCCTCTACATCCGCCCTTTCATGTTCGCCAACGAGACCTTCCTCGGCGTGAAGCCGTCGTCGGACTATCTGTTCATCGTCATCGCCTCGTCGGTCGGCGCCTATTTCAAGTCGGGCGCGGACACGGCGGTCTCGGTGTGGGTCAGCCAGGAGTACACGCGCGCCGCCCCCGGCGGCACGGGCGCGGCCAAGTGCGGCGGCAACTACGCCGCGAGCCTGCTCGCCCAGGCCGAAGCCACCCACCACAAGTGCGACCAAGTCGTCTTCCTCGACGCCGCCGAGCGCAAGTGGATCGAGGAGCTGGGGGGCATGAACGTGTTCTTCGTGTTCAACGACGGCTCGATGACGACGCCGCCGCTCGGCACGATCCTGCCCGGCATCACGCGCTCGTCAGTGCTGACGCTCGCCAGGGACAAGGGCATCTCGGTGCGAGAAGAGAAGTATTCGTACGACCAGTGGAAGGCCGATGCCAAGAGCGGCAAGCTGCGCGAAGCCTTCGCCTGCGGCACTGCCGCGGTTCTGACGCCGATCGGCACGGTGCGCGCTCCGGATGGCGAGTTCGTGATCGGCAACGGCCAGTCGGGCGCCCGTACGGCCGAACTGAAGAAGGCCCTGGTCGACATCCAGCGCGGCGCCGCAAGCGACCCGCACAAGTGGATCCACAAGGTCTTTTGAGGCAGCGGCGCTATCGTCGAACGTCGTGCAGCAGGCGCCCGACATTGTAACCGTCGATATCGTCGGCGCCCACTTCCATCACCAGGCGGGTGCGTAGCGGCGTGGTCCAGACCGTGACGTGGTGAACGGCGGCGCCGTCTCGGTTGTGCACGAGCCGATCGATCTTGAGGACGGCCGAGTTGATCTCGACGTTCAACGCCTGCGCCACGATCGGATCGGCCAGGGCCGCGTTGACCTCCTGCGCGACCCGTCCCAGTTTCTCGAAACTGCCGGCAATGAGTTCGTGCAGTGACGTGCTGCGCAGCCTCTTGGCCGTGACCGACTTGGCGAAGCGCAGCGGAATCCAGCCGTCGATTAGCGTCACCGGCCGGTTGCCGCAGGACCGCGTACGCATGAGGTGCAGCGCGTCCTCTTCTTCCGCCAATCCCAGGTGGGCGGCGATCGATGGCGGGCACCGCCGAACCTCCAGCAGCAGGATCTTCATCGTCGTCTCCTTCAGCGTCCGGCGCATCTCGCCGATGAAGCTGAAGTCCGGGCCCGGTTTCGTCTTGCCGACACCGGCGGCGACGAACGCGCCCACGCCCTGCCTGTTGACGATGAAGCCGTCTTCGCCGAGATCGGCCAGTGCGCGCCGCACCGTGATGCGCGAGATCGAGAACTGGCGGCAAAGCGCCTCCTGTGTCGGCAGCAGGTCGCCCGCCCGATAGCGGCCGGTAACGATCTGTTCCTTCAACAGGACATAGAGCTGGCGATGCAACAGCGCGCCCGGGGAGTTCAATTTCATGCGCGGCGGCACCGTTTTGCGTGCTGGAACCAGGATTCCGGACCGGCTTGTGTCGAGGTCATTTGGCATGTTGTAATAATGATATACCAATAAGGAAAAGAGGAAACGATGAGAAAGGTTATAGCTGCGGTCGCGTCGATTGCGGCGGCCTTTGTCCTCGCCGGGCCCGTCGCCAGCCAGGCACAGACGCCGCTGAAGCCGGCATTCCATCCCACCAAGACCGTCACGATCATTGTGCCCTACA
>CAIMEE010000054.1 GCA_903839865.1 Enhydrobacter aerosaccus
CCCCTCGGCATGGCGGGCGGAGGCGCGCCCCGGTCGTCCGCAACTATCGCTCCTCTGATCCTCTACGGGCCAGAGGGCGGTGGGCGTTGAGTGCCGCAGCGTCCCACATCAGTCGCGGATCGAATCCCTCGGCCGCGAAGATCGTGAGAATGACGACGCCACAGAACGCAACAGCACCGATGCCTGGTGAAATGGTGACGACGCCGCCGAACTGGACGAGTGCGCCCAGTAGCGACTCCATGAAGATGTCGACCATCGACCAGCGTCCGATCCAGGCCACCACGTAGTAGAGCTTGGTGCGCTGGGGCAACATGACCGACGCACCCATCTCAGTGCTCACCAGCGTGATCGCCATCAGCATGATCGCGAGGCCAAGAAGCTTGAACATCGGCACGAGTACGCTGGCAAAAAAGACCAGGAGCGCCAACGGGTACATTCCCGAGGAGAGCAGCTCCTCGACGCCGCCGAGAATCGTGCTGGGCTCACCCGCGCCCAGCTGGATCACCGTGAGCACCGGGTAGGCATTCGCGGGAATGTATAGGACCGCTGAGGCAATAATGAATGCCCAGGTACGGTTCAGGCTGTCCGGCTTGCGGGCATGCAGAGCGGATCCGCAGCGCGGGCATTTCGAATCGTGCCCGTCGGGGATGCTCACCAGGCCGCAGGCCTCGCAGCCTATGGCATGTGAATGAAATGAAAGGGTCGGCACTTCCGGCATGGGCCGATGGGTCTGGCCGCGTCGTTCGATTTCGTCCCACACGGCGTCTGGATCAAGCACCGTATCGGCCCAGATCGTGACGAGAGACAGAAGGCCGAGCGCGAAGATGGCCGGGCCAACCTCGATGTTCACGAGATCTCCGAGCTTGGTGTAGGCCACGAACACGCCAAGCATCAATACTTCGAGCATCGCCCAGATGCCCATCTTGCGGGAGAAGAGGAAGGCGCCGCGCAGGTTGGGCGGCAGGCGGGACATGCGAAGGCCAACCAGAACGTAGATCGTCCCGGCGATTTTTCCCAGCGGAGCGATGGCCGTGGTGAAGAAGACGACGAGTCCAAGCGGCCACAGCCCGTGCTTGACCAACTCGACGGGTCCGGAGATCAAGGTCGTGGCGTGTGAGATGCCCGCCTTCGAGACTGAAAGCAGCATCGCCAGCCATACGATGGCGAACAGGACAAGTGCCGTAAAGTTGAGCGCAAGGGCGCGGTTCAGCGGATCGCGCCGGGTACGGCGAAGTCCGGTACCGCAGCGGACGCAGTCGGAGCGCATGTCGGGTCCGAGCGCCGGGACGAGTTGAAATTGCCCGCAGCCAAAGCATTCTCGTAGCGTCGGCTCTGTAAGAGCCGGCTCGGGAGGCCGAGCAACGGGCGTCGCCCTCAACATCCTAGGCTTGCAACAACGCAGCCAACCCATCGGTCAGTTCAGCCACGGCATCGGCGATCGCGGCGACCTGTCCGGCGACATCCTTCGTCGTCACCGGCTTGACGATGCGGAACGTTCGGGCGGCCGAGCGCTTGGGTCGATTGAATTCGATGGCCGCCTGCGCCAGCAGCTGCAGGTTGCCGCTCTGGTCGACATCCAGTCGTTGGATGTTGACGGCGACAATGGCATTGGGATCGGCGGAAATCGCGCCGCCTTCTCCATAGACCGTGCTGTCGGGAAGGCGCTCGGAGAGGCCCACGACGATGACGCGGTTCAGCATTGTGCCCAGTGACTCGCCCCACCACTGATTGCTGGCGAGGCCAAGTTTGTAGCCCTCGGACGAGCGCACGATCTCGCGGCGGTCGAGGTAGCTGGCCAGACCGATGTCGCGCAGCTGAACGACCTTGGGCGCGCGCGCCAAAGACGGGCCCGGCTTCACGGGAATTGTGTAGAGCACCGGCTCGGGCGACGACGAGCAGGCTGTCGCAAACACGGGTACGACGAGCGCGGGCCAGGCGAAGGACACTAGACGGCGGCGGTTGATCGGCATCGTGTTCACTCCTTGCCCGTGTCGGGACGCCCCTTGATCAGTGCCTCCGGATGGCGCGCCAACAGGTCAGCCAGGGCACGGAAGGCCCGCGCCGTCTCGTTCAACTGCGGCAGCAACCGGTCGAGCTCGCGGCTAAACTTGGAATCATTGCCGTAGGCGCTGTTGGCGGATCCGACCAAGCGGCTCGCCTTGGCGAGCGTGTCCTGAAGATCCGCGGCAATCGCAGGCAGCCGGGCGAGCGCCGGCGTAGCGCCGACATCGAGTTTGCGGGCGATGTCCTGGACGTCGACCATCGTCTTCTCGAGTGCGGCCAGCGAATTCTTGAGCTGAGGCCCGTTGACCGTATCGTCCAAGCCCTTGACCATGTTCGCGATGTTGCCGCCGATCGCGGCGAAATCGATGCGGTTGATCTTGGAAAGCAGTTCGTTGGCGGACCGCGTGATGCTGTCGAAACCGCCAGATTCCGCCGATGGCATGACGAAGACATCGCCGTCGCGGGTCAATTCCGCAGGCGGCGCGTCGGGCATCATCTCGATCGCGATGACTTTTGCCCCGCTGATCAGGCTCGGCGCCTGCAAGGTGGCCCGGAAGCCGCGTCGTACCATCTCACCGGCGACCTGCCCGACCGGGACACCGCGGGCCGTCGCCGCTGCCGCTGCGCCGGCGATGCGATCGCCCTCGATCCGGTAGTGCACCGGTGCCACGATGCGATCGGTCTTGGGATCGAACACCAATCCGACATCGGTTACTTCGCCGATTTTCAGACCATGCAAAGTGACGTCGGCGCCCGGCTGCAGGCCGGCGACCGAGCCGCTGAAGTTGGACACCATGTTCAACTTGCGGCCGTAGCCCGCCGCCTGGGCGGCGTCAGAGCTCGCGTAGAGGGGAAAGTGCTGGTCGGCTGCCGCGACCGGGGCCGTCGTGTCGGGGCGACTCTCGAAGGCAATACCGCCCAGCAGGAGGGCCCTGAGCGACTCCATTTGCACGTCGACGCCGTTAGGGCCGAGCTTGAATGAGACGCCCGAGGCGTTCCAGAATTGTGAATCCTCATGCACGTATTTGTCGAATGGCGCTTTGACAAAAGCGTGGACCGAAACGTGCCGGGCCATTTCGCCGAGATCCCATCCCAGCACGGTACCGACCTCGAGTCCGCGATAGAAAATCGGAGATCCCAGGCTGAGGGAGCCGAGCTTCCTGGTTTCAAGGTGGAATGTCGTGCCGGGAACGCTTGCAGTCAGGATCGGCGGGTACTGTCTGCCGACGAAATTCTGGCCGCGCTTGCCCTTTTCGGGCGAAGGCAACATTCCGATGTAGGAGCCGGAGATCAGCGTATCCAGGCCCGAGAGGCTGCCGGCAAAGAGCTGCGGCTTGACGATCCAGAACACCGTCTTTTCGCCGAGCAGCGGCTCGGCTTCGCGCGTGGTTTCGACGGTGATCAGGACCTTGTTGAAGTCCGGGGTAACGACGATGCTCTTTACCGTTCCCATCACCACGTCTTTGAACTTCAACTGCGATTGACCGACCTGCAGTCCGTCGCCCGAATCGAAGAGGATGGTGATGGTTGGGCCCTTCTTCGAATAAGTGTCCCAGGCAAGCCAAACTGCAATCAGCGCCGCCAGGGCAGGCACGATCCAGACGAGCGGGATCGGACGCCGGCGACGCGCGCCTGCCGTCGGCACCGGTACAGACTTCGAAATATCAGTCATGGCTCCCCATACGCGGGCCTGCCGCCAGCGTTCCCTACATTGCAGGCTTGAGCGACATCTCCGCAACGCCATCGGCGAAGTTCAGACCGGAACTCTTTTCGGCAAAGCTGACGGATTCGAGGATGATTTCGTTGTTGCGGCCGCCGAAAAGACCGGTCCCGCCGGCGGAAGCCCCTACCGCCACCGATTGCTGACCACCGGCGAATTGTCCGTCGAGCGCACCGGCAGACCGGTCGGTCCCCAGAGAATAGACATGCCACAGTACATGGGCGGCCTTGGTGAATCCGATATCGATGCCGAATTTCTTGATCGATCCCTGGTAGCGTTCCGTCTGCCCGGAGTTGGTGATGAAGACGCAGGTCAGCTCCTTGGAAGACCCGAAGATCAGGCCGACGCTGCCGCTGACATTGCAGTTCAGCGTGCCGATATAATACTTTGTCTTGGTCATGAGCTGGGCCTGGCCACCGCCGGCAACCAGGAGTGCGGCGACGAATGTCGCGGCGAAGATCGAGAGTCTTTTCATCATGTACTCCAGTGGGAACGTTCTACGTCTGTGATGACTTGCTAGGAGGACCGCTTCACGCCAGGCGGCCGCCAGGTGCCGTCGCCTGGCGGCAGGATCGAAGGCGACGTCGTCTTCGGCCAGTACAGCCGCATGACCAGATAGAT
The DNA here is from genome assembly GCA_903839865.1 of Enhydrobacter aerosaccus. GTDB lineage: Bacteria > Pseudomonadota > Alphaproteobacteria > Reyranellales > Reyranellaceae > Reyranella > Reyranella aerosaccus_A. The sequence continues at coordinate 4,346 of CAIMEE010000054.1, forward strand.
CGGACCATTCGGGGCCGGCAGCCAGTTCGACTCGTTGGCGCCGCCGGGCGACTTGTTCTGAATGTAGATCGTCAGGGAACCGTCAGCGTTCTTCTTCATGGACGGCAGCATGGGTGAATTGATCAGGTAGCGACCGATCGGATTTTCGACCAGCAACTGGTTTTTGCTGTCGTACATAGTAATCGACCAAAAGGCATTGACCGGAGGGTATTGCCCCGCGGCAAAAGTCACCGTGTAGTTGTGTGCGCTGCCGTCCAGCGTGTTGCTCTCGCTGTCGCTGCGCGTCATCGGGTAGGTCGCTTCCTCGGGATCATTGCCGAAGATGCCCCCGCGGGCAGCCGCGGCGCGCTGCAACCAGTTGCCGTTGAAGTGCGCGCTGTCGCCGAAAAGCCCGCTCACCTGCCAGTAGTTCACGTTCTTGCCGGCTCCTGCGACCGCCTCGTCGACCTTGCGGTCGCCGAGCTTCATGCCGATCAGGATTTCTGCTTTGTCTTCCAGCGACAGCGTTTTGAAGTCAAAGGTCTTGCCGGGACCAATCCCGATGCTGGCGAGCCTGGCCCGGATCTCGACTTCATTCGGCTGAGCCGGCGCAAACTGCAGCGCGAAGTCCAAGAATTCGAAGAATTCCAGCTTCGCCAGCTCCTTGCTGAATTTCGGAAAGGCGATGGTCGGCGCGGCGGGAGGAGATGGCTTGTGAAGGTAGGCCGAGAGCGGCTGGCCCTTGTAGCCTGCCTGAATCTTCTTCACGTTCTCCATGTCGTCGGCGTCGAACAGCTGCGTCCGGAAGATCAGCAGCGAGAACTGGGTGCCGGAACGGAACACCTTCCTGATGCCGGACGGTACGTCTCCCTTCCAGTCGGGCCCGACGACCATATAGTCGCCCGCTTCGCTGCCGGTCGCACGACTGCCTATGTAGCCGTAGTTGTAGGTGTTGCCGTCGCAGAGCTGGACGGAGTAGTAGCGCTTCGGATCGACGGCCGGCACCGAGATCACAATCGGTTCGGCCCGCAGATCGGCCCAGAACATCGAATACGGTGTGTCGCTGTTCGGCGTCGGCACGGCGGTGTCCTTGTAGGTGAACACCTTGGCTTCGTTGGAGATGACGTTGAACTGCGCCTTGTACTGGCTGGAAGTCCGATCGACGCAGAATTCGTACATCACGCCATAGTTCATCACAATCGGAAGGCCGTAGATGAAACCTTCCTCGGCAATGTCCTTGGCCTTCAAGAAGCCTGGCCGACCGGCGCCCTGCGCACGAGCGCCAGCGCAAGGAACAGCGAGCGGCAATGCCGCCGCCGACAGCACGAATTGACGTTTCGTCAGCATCTTAATTTCTCCAGGAAATGAAGTTGCATGAGCGGCGTCGCCGCTCCGGGCTTTGTGAAGGCTTCATTCCCGCGGATAATTCAATAGGTTGCGCTGAAGAATCTCCTCGAGCGTACGCTGACCTTCAGCCACCTGACCAGTGTCGCAGCGATACTTGGCGAGCGTGGCTTTTGCCACTTCGCCATCGTGATGATGAGTGACGTCGTGGGCATAGCGATAGTAAATGTCGAAGAGGGTGTCGCATCGCTCTTTCGCGGTCATCGCAGATGCAGAGGTCGCTCTGAGCAGAATGGCTGCGCCCAATGCGATGCCCGGCACACGACCGTTCATATGTATCTCCTACGATAGTCTCAGAATTTTACCGTCATGCCGATGACCGGACCGTGCAAAACAAGGTTGAGGCCCGTGTTGTCCGGGGCGTTGTTGAACGAAATGTTCGTGGACAGCGCCCTATAGCCACCGATGGCGGCAAGGGCATAGCCCGAGTATTGCCACGTATAGCTGTAGAGGGCCGCCGCCTGCCACGAGAACACACTGCTGCCCGAAATGCCGAAGCCACCGACATCACCTTCGAGGATGACCTGCTGACTGGGCGTGAACTGGTGGCGCAGGCGCATTCCGATCAAGGGGTCGGCCCAAGTCAGGGATCCGCTGTCGAAGTAGGCGATGTTGCGAAACTGATCGAACCGGGAGAGGCGATCGCGGGAAAAAGTCAACGAGCCCGAGACGTCCGCCGCGATCGTGGTGGAAATGTTCCACAGGC
>CAIMEE010000055.1 GCA_903839865.1 Enhydrobacter aerosaccus
GCCAGCGCGCTCTCGACGGGCTGCGCCGAGATGGCCATCTGTCTGAGGAAGGGATCCATTGCAGCTCCTGGTTAATACAGCGCGAAGATGCCGGTGGCCGTCGTGCCGGTGCTGAGGATCCGCGACACTCCGATCGGCAGGACCTCGTTGGCGGCGACGGTCAACAGCGTGGTGCTGGCGAGCACGGTGACGTTGCCCACTGCGTCAGCGCGCACGAGCTGCACGGCGATGTTGCCGCCGACGGTGCAGGTGATGCCGCGGGTGATGCCGTTCGGCAGATCGGTGCCGTCGGCCGGCGTGACGGCGTAAGCGTCATATGTGTCGGCCGGCAGGCCGCCGATGCCAGGCGGAACGGCGCCGAGTGCCTGGCCGCCGCGGCCGGTGAGTTTTGCGAATTTGAAAAGCTGGCCCATGTCATGCTCCTTGTGGTTGGGGTGAGGGTCGGCCGAGGCCTTGGGAGAAAAGGTTCGTCGTGTCGTCGAGCGCGGTGCTGCCCCCGTTTTGCGTCGGGGTGTTGCCGGCCATCTGCGCGGTCTTCGCTGCGGACTCTGCAGCTGCTGCGGCCTGCGCTTGCTGCATCGCTTGCGCGCGGCCTTTGCGAATGAAGGCGACCTTGTCGTTGGCGATCACGAGCTCGGGGTCTGCACCCAACATGTCGCTGTAGGTGTCGGCCCAGTAGTCCGCATCGAACTTGTCCATGACGGTGTCCGTCATGCCCGCGTTCTTCTGCATGACGGCGATCGTGCCCAGGTTGTTCACGAAGCGGTCCACACCGTTGGTGGAGATCGCGCGCTGCGCCTGGGCCAGCATCGAGACCAGCTCGATGTTCAGTTGCTGGTCGTGCAGCTCGGGTGGGGGCTTGGGCACGAGGCCCGTGGCCATCATGCGAGCGAACGTGAGGTCGATCAGCGGCGTGAGCAGCTCGTTGTGCAAGCGCTCGAGCACCGGTCCCAACATCAGCATCTTCTCTTCGTGCAGCTCGGCCACCTCGGTGGCTGTCTTCCTCGCATCCTGGCTGTCGTTCTGCAGCATGAGGAACATGTCCGCGTAGAAGCTGCCACGCACGCGGCCGCGCACGTCCTGGATGTCGGCGAGCAGGTGGTTGAGATCCAGGCGCACATCGAACATCGACTCGATCTTGTCGCCATTACCGGCGGCGTCGCGGAAGGTGATGCCGCCCGGCAGGCGATCGACGTCGCGGTTCTTCAGCGAGGTCGGCACCTGCAGCGGCGGGTTGGTCATGTAGTCGATGCCCTGGCTCTTGCGCAGCTGCTCCTGCATGAGCTGCTTGATGTCGCCGAGTGCTTCCATCCCCGGGCCGTTGCCGTAGATGTCGCCACCTGCCACGGCCCAGCGCGGGCACAGTGTGGGGAAAGCCTTGTAGCCCGACTCGCGCAGACACTTGTCGTGCCGGCCGTTTAACTCGTAGTAGACCGACTTCCACGGCATGTTGAGCGAGTCGCGCTTCGTGAGATCGCGGTCCTCGCGCGGCTCGATCGCGTGCACGATGCCGATGTAGGCGTCGAGCTGGCCGCGGGCGTAGAGTTGCTTGACGTGGTTGCTGACGTTCTCGATGCCGAAC
>CAIMEE010000056.1 GCA_903839865.1 Enhydrobacter aerosaccus
CGCCAGCGCCTCGGCCAGGATTGCATTGGTACCCTGGGGTCACCCGCGGATTGCCGTAACTACCCGAGTCGGGTTCGGATGGCAGTCGCCTTGGAGGCGGCGGCGGCCGTGAACGTCGACGCCCTGGGGCGACGCGGGAGGTTGGATCGGCACTCGGTCCCGGTTTAGGGGCGAGCTTGCGCGCAGTGCATACAGGGAGCACCGTATCCCGATCGTAACCTTTCCGATGAAAACCCGATTCCTTTCCGCCGCAGTCCTCGCTGCATTCATGGGTTCCTCGTTGCGTGCCGACGAGGGTATGTGGCTTTACAACAATCCACCGAGGGAACAAATCCGCGCCAAGTATGGTTTCGAGCTGACCGGCGCCTGGCTCGACCATCTCATGAAATCGTCGGTGCGGTTCAATTCGGGTGGGTCCGGATCGTTCGTCTCCGAGGACGGCCTCGTAATCTCAAACCACCACGTTGGTGCCGACGCACTCCAAAAGGTGTCGACGGAGAAAAAGAATCTTCTCAAGGACGGATTCTACGCGCGGACGGCCGCCGAGGAAATCCCGTGCGTCGACCTGGAATTGAACGTTCTCCAATCGATTGAAGATGTCACTGCACGGGTCAACGCGGCGGTTCCTGCGGGCACGTCGCCTGAAGAATCGTTCAAGGCGCGGCGCCGCGCGACAGCGGAGATCGAGAAGGAATCGCTCGCCAAGACGGGTCTGCGCAGCGATGTCGTGACGTTGTATCAGGGCGGCGCATATCACTTGTATCGATTCAAGAAATACACGGAGGTGCGACTGGTGTTTGCGCCGGAGCAGCAGGTGGCGTTTTTCGGCGGGGATCCGGATAATTTCGAGTACCCCCGCTTCGACCTCGATATCTGCCTGTTCCGCGTTTACGAGAACGGAAAGCCCGTCAAGGTGCCGCACCATCTCGCCTGGTCGGCGCACGGAGCCGCGGCCGGTGAACTCACGTTTGTCTCGGGCCACCCAGGCCGGACCGACCGGCTGCTCACGGTGGCCGAACTGGAATACCTGCGGGATGTCTCCTACCCCTACACCCTGGAGCGATTGAAGCGTCGCGAGGTTCTTTTGACCGCGTGGAGCCAGCGTAGCGGGGAAAACGCCCGCCGCAGCCGCGACGACCTGTTCGGCGTTCAGAACTCGCGAAAGGCGCGGGATGGCGGGCACGCGGGTCTGTACGATCCGGTGTTGATGAGGGCGAAGGCCGAGGCCGAGGCGTCCTTCCAGGCAAAACTGGCGGGCCACGCCGAATTCGCGGATGCGGTCTCCGCATACGACACCATCGCGCAGGTGCAGAAGACTGTGGGTGCGATCGCGCTTCGATACCGATTGCTGGAAGGCGCGCACGGGTTTACGAGCGAAAGCTACGCCATCGCGCGCACCCTGCTGCGTGCCGGCGACGAGCGCCCGAAGGCCAACGGCGAGCGACTTCGCGAATTCGGCGACGCCGGGAAGGAGTCGCTCGAGCTCGACCTCTTTTCCGATAAACCAATCTACGAGGACCTCGAAATCCTCGACCTCACCGACAGCCTTACGTTCCTCGCGGAAAAGCTCGGCGCCTCCGATCCCTTGGTGGTGCGGGTGCTCGACGGCAAATCGCCTCGTGCGCGCGCCCGACAGCTGATTCGAACGACGAAGGTCCGCGACGTGGCGTTCCGGAAGACGTTGTACGCGGGCGGAGCGGACGCGGTGCGCACTGCGGCAGACCCATTGATCGAGTTGGCTCGGACGGTGGACGGCGAGGCACGGGAACTCCGCCGGAAGATCGAGAACGCCGAGGAAACCCGAAAGCAGGCGCACGCCGCGATTTCCCGGGCACGTTTCGCGCTCGACGGCGCGAGTTCGTATCCGGATGCAACGTTCACGCTTCGGCTGTCGCCGGGTGTGGTCAAGGGCTACGAGGAGGACGGCAAACAGGTCCCCGCGCAAACGACGATTGCGGGCCTCTACG
>CAIMEE010000057.1 GCA_903839865.1 Enhydrobacter aerosaccus
CGCGCGCTCCCAATCCGGCGGCAGCTGGCCGCCGCCGCCCACCGAACTGAACCTCTACCAAGCGGTTCCGGTGACGCTGGTGCTGATCGCATCGTCGTTTACCTGCCAGATGGGTGTGTTCGCCGCCGAGCGCGGCGACGTCTTCGGCCTGCGCCGCTGGTACAGCCTGACCTTCGTGATGGGCCTCTTCTTCGTCCTCGGGCAGGCCTACGAGTACTTCCACCTGGTCACCCACGGCACCACGATTGCCAGCAGCGCCTCCGGCAGCGTCTTCTACCTGGCGACCGGCTTCCACGGCCTGCACGTCGTCGGCGGTCTGATCGCTTTCGTGTTGCTGCTCCTGCGAACCAGGATGAGCAAGTTCACCCCCGCCCAGGCGACCGCCGCGATCGTCGTGTCCTCCTACTGGCACTTCGTCGACATCGTCTGGATCGCCCTGTTCGCGACGATCTACTTCATCCGTTGATGAGAAGGGGTTCGATGCTCACCGCTTCGGTGTTCAAGAAGAAGGGGTCCGGCATGAGCGGTAAGTCGCGCCGGCGTCTCCATCGGCGGTTGACCGGGGCCGTTCTGCTGCTGTTCGGTTTGGCGCTGGCCGGCCTGCTGGCCGCCACATTGACCCCCAAGCCGCAGGTGGCCCAGGCCGACCAGTCTCAGTCGGCACTGTTGCGCACCGGCCAGCAGCTCTACGAGACGGCCTGCATCAGCTGCCACGGCGCCAACCTCCAGGGTGTCGACGGCCGCGGCCCGAGCCTTGTCGGCGTCGGCGAGGCGGCGGTCTTCTTCCAGGTCAACACCGGCCGGATGCCCGCCGTGCGCGGCGAGGCCCAGGCGCCGCGCAAGGCCCCCATCTTCGACGAGGCCCAGATCGACGCCATGGGCGCCTACGTGCAGAGCATCGGCGGCGGGCCGCTGATACCCCGCGATGCAAACGGTCAGATCGCCGACCACTCACTGATCGGCAACGACGTCGCCCGCGGTGGCGATCTGTACCGGCTCAACTGCGCGTCCTGCCACAACTTCACCGGTCGCGGCGGCGCACTGTCGTCGGGTAAGTACGCACCCGGCCTCGACCCGGCCACGCCGGCGCAGATCTACACCGCGATGCTGACCGGCCCGCAGAACATGCCGAAGTTCTCCGACCGTCAGCTCTCCCCCGAGGAGAAGAAGGACATCATCGCCTACGTCCGCTCGTCGTCGCAGACGATGAACCCGGGCGGCTACGGCCTCGGCGGCTTCGGCCCCGTGCCGGAGGGTGCGGCAATCTTCATCGTCGGAATGGCGGTCGCCATCGCGATCGCGATGTGGATCGGGGCACGCGCATGACGCAGTACGAGCACGAACACGGCGAAGACCTCGCAAGCATGTCCAACGAGGAGCTCACCGCCCTCGGCGCGCGACTCGACGGCGTGGACACGGTCTTCAAGGAAGAGCGCTGGCCGGTCGCCGGCACCCGGGCCGAGAAGCGCTCCGAGCGCCTGGTCGCGCTGTGGCTGCTGGTCGGCGGTCTCTCTGGCCTGGCCCTGCTGCTGGTGTTCCTGTTCTGGCCCTGGCAGTACAAGCCGTACGGGGTCAAAGGCAACCTGCTCTACTCGTGGGCCACGCCGGCGTACGGCGTCACTTTCGGCCTCTCCATCCTGGCCATCGGCATCGGCGCCGTGCTCTACCAGAAGCGGTTCATCCCCGAGGAGATCTCGATCCAGGATCGCCACGACGGGCCGTCCTCCGAACTGGAGCGCAAGGCAACCGCCGCCACTCTGGTCAACGCCTTCGAGGGCTCGACGATCAAGCGCCGCAAGCTGATCTGGGCCTCGATGGGAATCGGCGTCGGCGCATTCGGGCTCGCTTCGGCGGTGGCCTTCATCGGCGGCCTGATCAAGAACCCGTGGAAGCCGGTCGTCCCGACCGCTGATGGCCTCAAGGCCGTGCTCTGGACCTCAGACTGGACCCCCCGGTACACGGGCGAGACCATCTACCTCGGTCGCGCCACCGGCCGGCCCGGCGAGTCGCCGTTCACGAAGATCCGTCCGGAGGACCTCGACGCCGGCGGCATGGAGACGGTGTTCCCCTGGCGGGCGTCCGACGGCGACGGCACCACGGTGGAGTCGGCTGAGAAGCTGATGCACATCTCGATGGGGGTGCGTAACCCCGTCATGCTGATCCGCATCAAGCCTGTTGACATGTCGCGGGTGGTCAAGCGCCAGGGCCAGGAGAGCTTCAACTTCGGCGAGCTGTTCGCCTACACCAAGGTCTGCTCACACCTCGGTTGCC
>CAIMEE010000058.1 GCA_903839865.1 Enhydrobacter aerosaccus
AGCCGCACGAAGTGCGGCGTCTCGAAGGGTGGGCCACAGACGCGGTGCGCGTGCCCACCCTTCGAGACGGCCGCTTCGCGGCCTCCTCAGGGTGAGGTGATTCCGCTGAAGCAGAACACGCTCGAGGTTTTCCCGTAGACGGCCTGCGGGCCGCCGCCTAAGGTCGAGCTGCCCAGTCGATACCTGTGGGAGAGACCACCTGAAAAGGTGGCGCCGAAGGAGCAACCGACCCCGGAAACTCTCAGGCAAACGGACCGCAGGAGGATGGGTCTCTGGAAAGTGGCGGGCGCCTCATCTGGCGCCGGCCCACCGACGAAGTAAGCCAGTTTTCACTGGCGAATCTTTCAGGTCTCCGGACAGAGGGGGTCGCGAACGGCGCAGTTCTTGCGCCGGGGAACGCGACTCTGGGAGACCGTTTTGAAGCGCACTCCGCTCTATGAACTACACAAGGAACTGGGCGCACGCCTCGTGCCCTTCGCCGGCTACGAGATGCCGGTGCAGTTTCCCACCGGCATTCTGGTCGAGCATGCGCATACGCGCCGCGCCGCCGGCCTGTTCGACGTCTCGCACATGGGCCAGGTGCGGCTAACGGCCAAGCCGGGACAGAACGCGGCCAAGGCGCTCGAAACCCTGGTGCCGGGCGACATCGCGGGCCTTCAGCCCGGCCAGCAGCGCTACACGCAGTTCACGAACGAGAGCGGCGGCATCCTCGACGATCTGATGGTGACCTCGACGGGCGATCACCTGCTGCTGGTGGTCAACGCCGCCTGCAAGGACGCCGATCTCGCCCATCTCCAGAAGCATCTCTCGGCCACGTGCGAGATCGAGCCGATGTTTTCGCGCGGGCTGTTGGCGCTGCAGGGGCCGCAAGCTGCGCAGGCGCTGGCGCGGCTGGCGCCCGCGGTCGCGACGATGAAGTTCATGACCGGGGCGTTCTTCACGATCGACGGCGCGCAGTGCTACATCACGCGCTCCGGCTACACCGGCGGCGACGGCTACGAAATCTCGACGCCAGCCGATGCGGCCGAGTCCATCGCGCGCAAGCTGCTCGCCCAGCCCGAAGTGAAATCGATCGGCCTGGGCGCCCGCGACTCGCTGCGTCTCGAGGCGGGGCTTTGCCTCTATGGCCACGATATCGATACCACCACGACGCCGGTCGAGGCCGCGCTGCTGTGGAGCGTCGGCAAGGAGCGCCGCGTGCAGGGCGGCTTCCCGGGCGCGGCCGTCGTGCAGAAGCAGATCGCCGAAGGCGCGCCGCGCAAGCGGGTCGGCCTTCTTCCCGAGGGCAAGGCGATCGCGCGCGAGGGCGCGGAGATCGTGATCGGCGGCAAGGTGGTCGGCAAGGTGACGTCGGGCGGCTTTGCGCCGGGCCTCGAGCGCGCCATTGCCATGGGCTACGTCGACAAGACGCAGTCTGCCAACGGCACAAAGGTCGAGTTGATGGTGCGCGGCAAGCCGGTGCCCGCCGAGATCGTTCCCATGCCTTTCGTCAAACACGCTTACTACCGCGGATAGGAGTCTCAGAGATGGCCGACGTAAAATACACCGACGAGCACGAGTGGATCAGCATCGAGGGCGATGTCGGCACCATCGGCATCAGCGCCTATGCGCAGGAGCAGCTGGGCGACGTAGTGTTCGTCGACGTGCCGCAGGCCGGCCGCAAGGTCGCCAAGGGCGAGTCGGTGGCCGTGGTCGAATCGGTCAAGGCCGCGTCCGACATCTACGCGCCCGCCACGGGCGAAATCATCGAGGCCAACGCGGGCCTGGCCGAGACGCCGGGCGACGTGAACACCGAGCCGATGGGCAAGGGCTGGTTCTTCAAGATGAAGCTCGCCGACAAATCCGAGCTCGCCGGCCTGATGGACCAGGCCGCCTACGAGGCCTTCGTGAAAGGGCTTTCGTGAAAGTCCTCATCCTGAGGAGCGCGAAGCGCGTCCAGGCGCTTTTGAGCGCAAGCGCTCAAAACGCCCAGAAGGATGGGAACGAGCACCTTGTCTGTAGCCCATCCTTCGAGACGCGCCCTGCGGGCGCTCCTCAGGATGAGGGCATTGTTGGAATAGAGATCAGGAGCGTTTAATGCGTTACCTCCCCCTCACCGATGCCGACCGGCGCGACATGCTGGGAACGATCGGGGTCAAGTCGATCGACGAGCTGTTCCGCGACGTGCCACCGTCGGCGCGGCTGGGAGCTAAAGTCGCGGGACTGCCGGACCATCTCGGCGAGCTGGAAGTCGAGCGCGCCTTCCAGGCCTATGCCGCGAAGAACGTGTCGCCCTCGGTCGCGCCGTTCTTCATCGGCGCAGGCGCCTATCGCCACCACGTGCCCGCGACCGTCGACTACATGATCCAGCGCGGGGAGTTCCTGACCTCCTACACGCCCTACCAGCCCGAGATCACGCAGGGCACGCTGCAGTACCTGTTCGAATTCCAGACGCAGGTGACGTTGCTGACCGGCATGGAGGTCGCCAACGCCTCGATGTACGACGGCTCGACCGGCACGTCCGAAGCCGTGCTGATGGCGAATCGCGTCACGCGCCGCTCCAAGGCGCTGCTGTCGGGCGGGCTCCATCCGCAATATCGCCGCATCATCGAGACGACGAGCCACTGGCAGGGCTTCAAGACCGTGTCGGGCAAGGCCGATGTCGAAGGACTGGAAGATCTGATCGCCGCCGTCGACAAGGAGACCTCCTGCGTCGTCGTGCAGAATCCGAGCTTCTTCGGTCACGTGCGCGACTTCGGAAAATTGGCGGAGGCCTGTCACGCGGCCGGTGCGCTGCTGATCGTGGTGGTGACGGAAGTGATGTCGCTGGGGCTGCTGAAGCCGCCGGGCGAGATGGGCGCCGACATCGTGGTTTGCGAGGGCCAGTCGATCGGCAACGGGCTGGGTTTCGGCGGGCCGTATGTCGGCCTGTTCGCCACCAAAGAGAAGTACATGCGCCAGATGCCGGGCCGCCTCGTGGGCGAGACCGTCGATGCCGACGGCAAGCGCGGCTTCGTGCTGACGCTCTCGACACGCGAGCAGCATATCCGCCGCGAGAAGGCGACGTCGAATATCTGCACCAATGCCGGCCTCTGCGCGCTCGCGTTCACGGTGCATCTCACTTTGCTGGGCGAGGCGGGCCTCACGCGACTGGCGGAGCTCAATCATGCCAAGGCGGGGCAGCTTGCCGACAGGCTGGCGGCAGTGCCGGGCGTCAAGATCGTGAACGACAGTTTCTTCAACGAGTTCACCGTGGCGCTGCCGAAGCCCGCCGCGCCGGTCGTCGAGGCGCTCGCCGCCAAGCGCATCCTGGGTGGGGTGCCGGTGTCGCGCCTGTTGCCCGATGACAAGTCGGTCGAGACTTGGCTGCTGCTGGCCGCCACCGAGACGGCAACGGACGAGGGCATGGCCGCACTGGTCGCCGGCCTCAAGGAGGTTCTCTAAATGGATCGCTCCCAGGGCCGTACGGGCGGCATCGCCACGGGTTCATCGACTGAGGCGCCGACCTTCACCGGCAACCGCGCGCTGCAGATCGAAGAGCCGCTGATCTTCGAGATGGGCCAGCCTGGCCGTACCGGCGTCGACCTGCCCGAACCGCCGAAGACCAAAGAGCGCCTGAATGGCCTGCGCCGGGCCGGCGAGATCGGCCTGCCGGGCCTCTCCGAGCCGCAGGTCGTGCAGCACTTCACGCGCCTCAGCCAGAAGAACTACGCCATCGACATGGGCGTCTACCCGCTGGGCTCGTGCACGATGAAGCACAATCCGCGTATCAACGAGAAGGTCGCGCGCTTCGCCGGCATCGGCGATCTCCATCCGCTGCAGCCGGTCTCGACCGTGCAGGGCGCGTTGGAGCTGATCGACCGTCTCGCACACTGGCTCAAGACCCTGACCGGGATGCCGGCGGTGGCGATGTCGCCGGCGGCGGGCGCCCACGGCGAGATGTGCGGCATGATGGCGATCGCGGCCGCCCTCGAAGCCAAGGGCGAACGCGCGCAACGCAGGACGGTGCTCGCGCCCGAGTCGGCGCACGGCACCAACCCCGCGACGGCGGCGGCGCTGGGCTTCACGGTGAAGCCGATCCCGGCCAACGAGAAGGGCCGCGTCGATCTCGCGGCGTTGAAGGCGGCGCTGGGCCCCGACGTGGCGGCGATCATGCTGACCAATCCCAACACCTGCGGCCTGTTCGAGAGCGAGATCGTCTAGATATCGACGGAGGTTCACGCGGCAGGAGCCTATTTCTATTGCGTCGGCGCCAACTTCAACTCGATCGTGGGCCGCGTGCGGCCAGGCGATCTCGGCGTCGACTGCATGCACATCAACCTGCACAAGACCTTCTCGACGCCGCACGGCGGCGGCGGTCCGGGCGCGGGCCCGGTGGTACTATCGGCAGCGCTCGCGCCCTATGCACCTTATCCGTGGATCGTGAAGGACGGCGACAAGTGGCGCGTCGCCGAAGACGGCGCCAAGGTCGACGGCACGCCGCTCGGACGCCTGAAAGCCTTTCATGGCCAGATGGGCATGTTCACGCGCGCGCTGGCCTACATTATGAGCCACGGCGCCGACGGGCTGAAGCAGGTCGCCGAAGACGCGGTCCTCTCGGCCAACTACGTGATGGCGTCGCTCCAGGACACGATGACACCAGCCTTCGACGGCCCGTGCATGCACGAGGCGCTGTTCGACGACAGTTTCCTGAAGGACACCGGCGTCAGCACGCTCGACTTCGCCAAGGCGATGATCGACGAGGGCTACCACCCGATGACCATGTACTTCCCCCTGGTCGTGCACGGCGCGATGCTGATCGAGCCCACGGAAAGCGTCGCCAAGGAAGACCTCGACCAGTTCATCGCCACGCTCAAGTCGCTCGCCGAGCGCGCCAAGTCGGGCACCGAAGCCGAGGCCTTCAAAGCGGCGCCGCTTTATTCGCCGCGCCGCCGACTGGACGAGACGCTGGCCGCCCGCAAGCCGGTCCTGCGCTGGCGGCCTTCGAACAACTTCAAGGAAGCAGCGGAGTAGGGCGCGCGGCCCTACGCCACCGCGTTCTTCGCGATGCATTCCCGATAGAACGACGCGCTGAGCTTGGGCGTGCGCTTCTGTGTGGCGTAGTCGACATGGACCAGGCCGAAGCGGGTCGCATAGCCGTCGGCCCACTCGAAATTGTCCAACAGGCTCCACAGGAAATAGCCGTGCACGGGCACGCCTTCCGATGTCGCGCGCTGGAGCTGCGACAGATAGTTGCGCAGGTACATGATGCGGTCGAGGTCGTTGATCGCGCCGTTAGCGTCGATCTTGTCGGCGGCCGAGGTGCCGTTCTCGGTGATGTACATGCTCTTGATGCCCCACACCTGAGCGGCAAGTCGCGGCGCCCAGTAGAGCGCCTCGGGGCCGATGGTCAGCCAGTTGGACGCCATCTTCGGGTAGGAGTCCGGCAGCGGCAGGATCGTGTAGCCCTTCGCATCGTCGCTCGCGGCCACGAAGTTGTTCGGCGTGTAGACGTTGAGGCCCACGAAATCGAGCGGGCTCGAAATGATCTTCAGGTCGTCCTGTGTGAACTTCGGCGCGTCGGCGCCGGCTTCCGCGAGATAGGCGTCGGTGTAGCGGCCCTCCATGATCACGGTGAGATAGGCTGCGTTCAGCTCGCGCAGCGCCTTCGCGGCGGCCGCGATATCGGCCGCGGTCTCCACCGCCGGCACGGCGTTGATGATGTTGTCGGCGATGCCGACTTCGGTGCCGGCCCTGGCGCTGGCGCGGATCGCCTGCACGGCGAGGCCGTGGCCGAGGACCGCGTGATGGCGCACCTGGTTCAGGCGGCCGGCCGGCAGGTTGAGCCCGGGCGCCCAGACGCCGTTGCCGTAACCCAGCCCGACGAAGGCCGAGGTCTCGTTTAGGGTGAAGAAGTGCTTCACGCGGTCGCCGAGCTTGGCTGCCACGTAACCCGAATAGTCGCCGAACGCCTGAGCCGTCTCACGCGACTCCCAGCCGCCGCGATCCTGCAGTTTCTGCGGCAGGTCCCAGTGATAGAGCGTGGCGTAGGGCTCGATGCCGCTTTTCAGCAGTTCGTCGATCAGCCGGTCGTAGAAGGCGAGGCCCTTGGGGTTGGCCGCGCCGGTGCCGTCGGGGAAGACGCGCGGCCAGGCGATCGAGAAGCGGTAGGCCGTGGCGCCGAGTCCCTTCATCAGCGCTACGTCTTCCTTGAAGCGGTGATAGTGGTCGACGGCGACGAGGCCGTTGGTGCCGTCGGCGATCTTGCCCGGCGTGGCCGCGAACGTGTCCCAGATCGACAGGCCGCGCCCGTCCTCGGTCGCCGCGCCCTCGACCTGGTAGGCGGACGTAGCGGTTCCCCAGCGGAAGCCTTTTGGAAAACCTTGCGGCATGGGTTTCTTCCTCTTGCGGCGGGTGCCAGATTATTGCGCCTTCCAAAATCGGGCAGAAAGAGGCCGTCGTCCAGCATGCGTGTCTTCACAACTCTTCCGCAGGAAGACCTGCGCAAGGTCGGCCCCGCCGCCCAAGCGATCGAGGCCGCAGGCTATACTGGCGTCAGCACGCAGGAGAACCGGCACGATCCGTTCCTTGCCCTCGCGGTGGCGGGCGTCGCGACGCAGAAGATCGAGCTTCACACCGGCGTCGCGATTTCCTTCCCGCGCTCGCCGATGGTGGCAGCCAATGTCGGCTGGGACATCCAGGCGAGTACGGGCGGGCGGTTCACCCTGGGCCTGGGCTCGCAGATCCGCGCGCACAACGAGAAGCGCTTCTCGGTGCCGTGGACGCCGCCCGCGCCGCGCATGCGCGAGTATATCCAGGCCGTGCGCGCGATCTGGAAGGCATGGAAGGGCGACGGCAAGCTCAACTACGAGGGCAAGCACTACCGCTTCACCCTGATGACGCCGAACTTCGTGCCGGAGAATTATGCCGCGCCCGCGCCGCGCATCGGCCTCGCCGCGGTGGGCCCCGCGATGCTGAAGGTCGCGGCGGAGGAGAGCGACGGCGCCAAGCTCCACATCTTCTGCACGCGCAAGTATCTCGAGAACCGGATCATGCCGATCCTGTCGGCCGGGCTCGCCACCTCGGGCCGCAAGCGCGCGGATTTCGAGATCTCGGGCGGCGGCTTCGTCGTCACCGGCAAGGACGATGCGGCGGTGGCGGAGCTGCTGGAATACGTGCGCTATCGCGTGGCCTTCTACGGCTCGACGCCCGCCTACTGGCCGGTGTTCGAGGAGGAGGGGCTGGCCGACCTCGGGCCCAAGCTCAATGCCATGACCAAGGCCGGCAAGTGGAGCGAGATCGCGGGCGAGATTTCCGACGACGTCGTCCATCGCTTCGCCGCTGTCGGCCGGCACGACCAGATCGCCAAGGCGATCGAG
>CAIMEE010000059.1 GCA_903839865.1 Enhydrobacter aerosaccus
AGCCCGAGTGACGCGATGTTCGACTGTACGTTTTCGAGCAGGCGCCGCTTGGCTTGCGGAGCCGTCATCTCGCGTGCCTGGGAGGCCTCCGCCGGACTGAAATCGCCGATCGCGTGGTTGCAGATGTTGGCAGCCACCTCGGCCGGGCTGATCCGGGGACGATCGAGGCCGATCGCACACGTGGTCAGATCGACGAACTGGCCATCGAGATCGACATACTCCCAGACCTCGGACGGACGGCTAAGCAGACGGCCAACGAAGGCCGGATCGAGCGACATCGCCGCCGCGTAGCGCACGAGGAGCGCAGAACCGCTACGCGCGAGGGCGAAGCCGATGACCAGCCCGGAAGAGGCATTCTTTGCACCTGCCAGGCTTGGGCTTTGGGTGTTGATATAGAAACTGTGGAAGGCGACCTGCCCGCCGATCTCGATGCTGCGGTCGGCAACGTGATTGGGCGGCAGATGGCTGGCGGTTCCGCCGAGAAAGGCGAGGGCACAGGCTGACAGACAGAGGTCGCCGGCGCGCACGCGCGTCGCCACGTCGAACTCCTTGAAGAGATAGCCCATGTTGAGGCCGGCATAGATATCGCCGCCATTGCTGCTGAGTTCGGCGACGATCCGCCCGCGCGCCCGTCCGCCCGGACCAGCCGGCCCGGTGACGCTGGTCAGGATCGCGCGCAACCGTTCGGCGTCGCCATCCACGATGTCGGCCGAAATGCGGATCGTGGTGGTGACCTGGCCGTTCTTCGAATCGCTACCGGCGGTGGGGGCCTCGTCGACCGTGAACGACGCGCCGGCAGCAGAATCCACGCCCAGAGCAAGCGCGACGGCCGTCAAAAGCGCAACTGCAATACTAGAAATCCCGCACCAACCCTCGAAACCCGGTTAAATTTGCACTCGGATATTGTCCAGCGAAAATAGAGGGGCCTTGATCTGGATCAATAGCGCCCAAGCCTTCCCAGTTAAAATGAACTATCACTGAAGAGCCCCTCGCGATCAGCCCTTCCGTGCATATCTGAATGGCAGAAGAAGACTATGCTGCCGCTTCAATTCGACGATCGGGGACACTCAATTTGAGACCACGCGCAGCATTCCGATTGTCGGCATTAGCGTTAGTCGTGTTCGGCCTGATCGGTGCGTACTTCGTTGCCGCGAGTCCCGGCGGAACTTTCGCCGAAGGTATCAGCCAGACGCTGCAATACCTCGTTTCGCCATGGATGCTTGCGACCGAAGCGATTTCGGCCGGCCTGCTGGTCTATGGCTTCTTGTTTGTGCGTTCATCGCCGTGGAAAGCACGCGACGCCACCACGATAGAAAGTCTGCTCTGGCGACAACGCCTGCGGCTCATCCTCGTCGCAGGTGTGTTCACGGTAGGACTGATCGGCATCGGGGCGTTCTTTGCGCGCTCCCTGGAGCAGGACGACCATCAGCAGGCGCTCGTTCAAACCCAGACAATCGCCCGCCTGAAAGCCCAACAGGTCGACAAGTGGCTCTACGAGCGGTCGATCGACGTGGAACTGGCCGGCGCGTCACTGCGTCAACTTCCGTTGGACCAATGGTCGAGCAATGGCGAGGTTCGGCAGATCGTCGGCGTGCTGTTGTCGGAGATCATTGCCGGCCATCACGAACGGATCGCGGTTACGTTGTTCGCGCCGGACGGCAGGCTCCTGATCAATCGGGGCCAGGAGACGACAATAAGTGACGCCACCTCAAGGGCGATGGAAGCAGGAGCCAGGAAGAGCGGCCTCAGGATCATCGATACCGACCAGAAGGGCAGCGCGGCACAGAAGCCTGGAATGTCGTTCGTCCTCCCGATCAGCAAGACTGGCACTGACACGCCTATGGCCATTCTCGACATTACTGTCGACCCGGCAGTCGAACTTCTGGGCCAGGTGCAAGCCTGGCCCACATCGAGCGCCAGCGGCGAGATCCTGATCGTACGGCGCGAGGGCCACGACGTCGTTTATATCACGACTCCGCGTCTGCTTGATCCCGGCAGGGCTGGCGACAGGGCACTTCGCATTCCAATTACAACAAAGCAATTGCCGGCGGCAGAGGCGATCCTGCACGGCGAGGGCGCACACAATGGTCCGGACTATCGCGGCATCGAAGTGGTGGCTGCATCGGCCCGCGTCCAGGGCATCGCCTGGTACATCATCGCCAAGATCGACCACGACGAGGTGGCGGCTGCTGTCCGTCGCAAGATCGTCACGCTTGCGCTGGTGATCGCAGGCGCGATCCTCCTGACGGGGCTGATGACCACGCTACTGTGGCATGTCCAGCGCGCCAGCATGCTGGCATACCGCGCCAGTCAAGACGTCGAGCGTGCAGCTCTGATCAGGCACTACGACGCGATGTTCTCCGAATCCAACGACATCGTGATACTCCTTGACGCGAATGACGGGATTGTCGAAGCAAACCCCAGCGCCCTGCGGGCCTACGGCTATAGTCCCGAAGAAACAAGACGAATGCACGCTTGGGATTTGCGCGCACCGGAAACGAAGTCGGCCTTCCGTGAGCAATGGCAGTCGGCTCTCGACAAGAAGCAGCCTTCCT
>CAIMEE010000060.1 GCA_903839865.1 Enhydrobacter aerosaccus
CCAACGCCACCGCGATCACGCAGGAGCTGGCCGGCCACTACTAGCCGCAAGTTGGCCGCGCACGATCAGCCGGCGACGATCTTCCTTATCGATTCCAGCAGATTCCCGGCCGCGAACAGGTGGCCGGGTACGCCGCCTGCCTGTGCCGCGGCGACATCCGATTCGCGATCGCCGATCATGAACGATCCCTCGAGTTCGACTGCCCACTCCCGCTGAAGCTTGTGCAGCATGCCGGCCTGCGGCTTGCGCAGTTCCGACTCGCGGGCATAGGCCTCGACGACGCCGTCGGGATGGAAGGGGCTGTGCTCGAAGGCGTCGATGTGCGCGCCCTGGGTCTGCAGTTGCTGCTGCATCCAGAAGTGCAGCGCGTGCACGTGATCCTCCGTGTAGTAGCCGTGCGCCACGCCGCCCTGGTTGGTGACGACGAACACGTAGTAGCCGCGATCGTTCAGCCAGCGCACGGCCTCCATCGCGCCGGGCACCCAGACGATCTGCTCGGGGCGATGCACGTAGCCGTCGTCGCGATTGAGCACGCCGTCGCGGTCGAGGAACGCAGCCGGCCGCTTCATGTAGGCAGGCAGCAAGGTCTGCGCGCGCGAAAAGTCGTCGGGAATGCCGATGTCGATGAATGAGCCCTCGGCCGCCGTGCCCAGCAATTCTCCGCGTTCGGCCAGCCCGGGCATGATCTCGCGCTCGAGGGAGCAGGGCGAGGCCTTGATGTCGGCGAGCACGCTCTTGCGCACGAGATAGATGCCGGCGTTGATCGGCTGACCAGCCGGCCCCTCCGGCTTGAAGCCCCTGATCAGACCGTCGTGGAGATCGACGCGGCCATAACGGCTGCCCGCGATGCCGCTCGCGAGGGCTGCATGCATCTTCCAGCCATGGTGCTGCAAGGCAGGCGCCAGCGACAGCCAGTTGAAGTCGAAGAAGGAGTCGCCGTTCATCATGAAGAACGACTCGTCGAGCTTGTCGGCGGCGCCCAGCAGCGCGCCTGCCGTCCCGGCCGGGGAGGGCTCGACGACCACCTCGACCTCGAGCTGGCCAAAGCGCTTGCCGGCGTACCGCGCTTCGATGGCTTGCGACCGGTAGCCTGTCAGGAAAAGGAGCCTTAGCAGGCCGAATCTGCGCGCCTCGTGCACGATATAGTCGAGAAAAGGCTTTCCCCCAACGGCAAGCATGGGCTTGGGGGTCTGCTCGGTCAGCGCGCCCAGTCTGGTTCCGCGTCCGCCTACGAGGCAGACCGCTTGTGTGACGGTCATCGTGGACGAGGGTATATACGCTCCGCAGGTCCCGTAAAACCGTCCCCACGCCGCCTTGACGGTTCGCAGCGGGTGGTTTAGCGGGACGCACGGTCTAGGACCTCCAAGCCCCAGGACACGCAAGCTATTGAGTAAGCCCAGCATTTTGAACTTCCTGATGCGCCGCAAGCCGGCCCATCCCGCCGCCGACGACCTCAAGAGCAAGGACCCCGAGCGCAGGGGCCAGGGCCTGTTCCGGGTCGGCCGGACCAAGATGCGTGCCGGCGAGACCGAAGAGGCGCTGGCCGAGTTCGATCAGGCGCTGAAGCTTCTGCCGAACTATGCCGAGGCCGTGGCCGCCCGCGCCGAATCGCTCGATATGATGGGCAAGGTCGATGCCGCCAAGGTCGAATACGAGCGCGCCCGCAAGCTGTGGGCCGGCCAACGTCCCGGAGCTCCGGACCGCTCCTATCTCTTCCGCCAGCGCGGCCGATTCACCTTCGAGGTCGATTCCTACGAGCTGGCGCTCCTGCGGGTGAAGACAGGCTCGTTCCCGCATCTTGCCTGTGGCAACGCGCTGCTGGCGCAGGGCCATCCGGAAGAGGCGATCAAGTGCTACGACCGCGCCCTCAAGATCAAGCCGAACGATCCCGACCTCACGGCACTGAAGGGTGAGGCCCAGTCGATGGCCGGCCGCTACAAGGCAGCAATCGAGGCTTTCGACTTTGCACTGGCGACCAATCCCAAGGCGCCCGAGACACTGAACGCGCGCGCTATCG
The DNA here is from genome assembly GCA_903839865.1 of Enhydrobacter aerosaccus. Taxonomy (GTDB): domain Bacteria; phylum Pseudomonadota; class Alphaproteobacteria; order Reyranellales; family Reyranellaceae; genus Reyranella; species Reyranella aerosaccus_A. The sequence goes on from CAIMEE010000060.1 coordinate 2,018, forward strand.
CCAAGCTGGGCCTCGGCGACCTGGCAGGAGCCAATGCCGACTGGCAGCGGCAACTCGAGCTGTTGCCGACGGGACAGGCCGCCGCGCGGGCCTGCGTTGCGCTACGCCTGGCCGATTACGGGATGGCGCTGCCCGAGCTCGAGAAGGCGATCGCCGCCGAACCAGCCGATGCCTACTGGCAGCTCTATCGCCAGACGGCTCTGCGTCGCCTCGGCCGCGCGGTCGAAGCCGGCGATCTGGTTCCGGCGGGAGCGCATGCCGCCGAACTTGAGTTTCAGAAGGGCATTGCGGCGCTCGCCACCGACAAGGGATCCGCGAAGGCGCATTTCCAGCAGACGATCAAGCTCGGCCCGGTGTCGCTGATCGAGGTCTGTGCCGCTCACAACGAATTGTTCCGCCTGTAGGGAGAGATCCGATGTTCTCCGTCATCATCTACGGCCGCAACGACAGCCACGGCTACAACCTGCACAAGCGCGCGGCAATCAGCTTCAATGCGCTGGCCGAGGTGATGAGCGACCCCGACGACGAGATCCTGTTCGTCGATTACAACACCCCTGACGACCATCCGACCTTCCCCGAGGCAATCGCCGATACGCTGACGGAGAAGGCCAAGAAGGTGATGCGCATCTTCCGGGTGCGCCCCGAGCAGCACGCGCATCTCAAGAACAAGACGCACCTCGTGGCGCTCGAGTCGCAGTCGCGCAACATTGCGCTCCGCCGTTCGAACCCGAAGAACCGCTGGATCCTCTACACCAACACCGACATGCTGCTGACCTCGCGCAATCCGAAGGAGTCGCTGAGCGATATCCTGGGGGCGCTTCCGGACGGCTTCTATCAGATCCCGCGCTTCGAGATTCCCGAGATGCTCTGGGAAGCGGCCTTCGACCGCAAGGATCCCGTCGGTAACCTCGCCAAGCTGCGCGACTGGTCGGTGCGCTTCCACCTCAACCAGGTGGTCCACAATTTCATGCCGATGCGCTACGACGCGTTGGGTGATTTCCAGGCCTGCCTGCGCGAGGACATGTTCGCGATCCACGGCTTCGACGAGGACATGATCCTGGGCTGGCACTGCGACTCGAACCTTGCAGCCCGCCTCGCGCTCTATCGCGGCCGGGTCGACACCCTGATCGACAAGGCCTTCGGCTATCACTGCGACCACACGCGCGTGGCGGCTGCCAACAACAAGGGCCGCAAGACCACGATGAACAGCCACGACCGTTTCATCTGGAACGTGTCGACGCCGTACATCCCGAACCAGGCCGAAACCTGGGGCTGGCCCGACGTCGAAATCGAGGAAGTGCGGCTCGACCGCGAGACCTCCTACGAGCGCTTCACCGCCGGCCTCGGCCTTGCGATCAAGCCCGCGACGGTTCCTTTCACGCACACGAGCTGCGAGTGGCACCTGTTCGACGATCTCACCTACGACCTGCCGCACACGCTCCCCTTCGTCTGCGACCAGGTGCTGACGTATCCGAGAACGACCGCCGTCATGCTGGCCGCTACACGTCCGGCCTTCGTCGAGAGCTTCGCGACCGCATGGCGGGGCATGGGCTTCACCGGTCCCATCCTCGTGCCGCAGGAATGCGAAGGCCTTCCCGCTGGCCTGCCGGGCGTCACGTCGGGTCCATTCGCCGACCTGGTGAAGAAGACCGATCTCTTCGTGTTCGAATTTGGGCTCGCCTCGCAGAAGGTCGACGATCCGACGCGCGTCGGCCGCGAAGCCTCCTCGACCGACAAGAAGCGCCTCAAGGCCGTCGAGAAGCTGTTCCGTGAAGCAGCTTCCACAGAGGCCGACACGCGTCCCGCGCGCCGCCGCCTGGCGCGCCGCTTCATCGGTGTGAATGTGATCTACAACAAGTACTGGCCGATCTTCACCGACTACGTCGGGGCCAACATCAACCCGTTCTGCAGCCAGGTACTGGCCGGCAGCCCGCTGCCCGAGCCGACCACCGTGCGCGGCAAGATCCTGCGCTTCCGCAAGCGGGCGTAGTTACCGCCCGTAGCCGAGGTAGATCACGTCGGCCACGTCGGCGAACCTGTCGGCGGGGAGCGTGCGCCAAAGGTCGAGGATGGTCATCTTCGGGCCGGAGCGCTTGGCCCAGGCGGGATTGATATCCTTGTACTCGGGCCAGCCAGTGCCGACGATCAGTAGGTCGCATTCCTTCACAGCGCTTTCGAGCGAGGAGGCGCCGATTACCTTTTCGCCGAGCGCGGTGAGGGCGGCCTCCTGGGCCAGCGGGTCATGCACGGTGACGATGTAGCCGGCATCGGCCAGGCTCGCGGCAAGCTTCACGCTATGGCTCTCTTCGACGACCGGGGTCTGCGGCTTGTAGCTGAGGCCGATGATGGCGATCTTGGTGCCGGCCTTGGCGAACTTGGCCACGAGGTCGGTGAGACGGCCGATCTGGTGGTTGTTGATCGCGTCGGTCGCCAGGGCCACGTCGGCGCGGACGCCGAGCTTCTCGGCCAGCTTGCCGAACGCCACGTTGTCGCGCGGGAAGCAGGGGCCTCCATAGCCCATCGCACCCTTGAGGTACTTCGAGCCGATGCGGGTGTCGGCGCCCAGCGCCTTGGTCACCACGTCGACGTCGGCGCCGGGCAGGCGCTCGCACATCTCGGCCAGCATGTTGGCGTAGGAGATCTTGGTCGTGACGTAGGTGTTGACCGAGATCTTGGTCAGCTCGGCGCTGATCCAGTTCATGCGCTGGACCGGCGGCTTCTTCTCGCACATCTGCAGGTAGACGCCCGCCAGCATGTCGCCGGCCTTGGTGTCGCCCTCGCCGACCAGGATCGAGTCGGGATAGAGCATGTCGCGCACGACCGAACCCAGCGCGATGAATTCCGGATTGTAGCAGAGCCCGAGATCGGGCCCGACCTTGCGGCCCGAAGCGGCCTCGAGCGCGTCCTTGATTACGGAGCCCGTGGAGCCCGGCATCACCGTCGAGGTGATGACGACCACGTGGTAGCCCTTCTTGTTGCGCAGGGCCTTGCCAAGGGTCTCCATCGCCTGGATCACGAAGCGGTTGGAGAAGAAGCCGTCGGCGCCTGACGGCGTCGGCACGATCACGAAGGAACAGTCGCTGTTCTGGATCGCCTCGTTGGCGTCCAGGGTTGCCTTCAGGCGCGAGCGGTTGGCCGCGATCAGCTCGTTCAGCTGCGGCTCGATGATCGGCATCTTGCCCGCGTTCATGGCGTCGACGAGCACCTTGTTGACGTCGAGGCCGATGACGTCGAAGCCGCGGCTGGCCAGCACGGCGGCGAGCGGGGCGCCCAGCTTGCCGAGGCCGACGACGTTGATGCGGGGGAGGGTTCCAGAAGTCATTTATGATCCACTAAGATTTGGCCCGTTTTCGAGGGCCGGTACTGATACTGTCCGGGCCGCTTGGAGGCAATTGGCGACTTGCGTTGTGCAGTCGCAGGGGCGAAAAATCGGCCCACAAGTGAGGGAATCCTGATGAAAGTGGAATTTTCGGCCGTTCCGAAGGCCTTTAGCGGCAATGTTGCAGCCTTCGTGGCTGCCGATAAGGCGCTCCTGCCCGCCGCCAAGGCGATGGACGGCGCGGGCGGCCTGACCGGCGCCATGGCGGCCAGTCGCTTCACGGGAGCTAAGGGACAGACCCTGGTGGTGTTGGGCCAGGCCGGCATGGGCCGCCTGATGCTGCTGGGTGTCGGCAAGCCGCGCGACCTCGATGCGCGTACTGCCGAGGCCCTGGGCGGCACGATCGTGGCCGATGCCAATGCCTCGGGGCAGGCCTCGGTGACGGTGGTGGTCGACGCGATCAAGGGCTGCAAGCTGACGCCCGGCCAGATCGCGGCGCACATCGCGCTGGGCGCGCGGCTCCGGAACTATCGCTTCGACAAGTACAAGACCAAGGACAAGCCCGAGCAGAAGAACTCGCTCACGTCGATGACCGTGGTCCTCGCGGGCCCGGCCGATGCGCGCAAGGCCTACGACAGGCTAGAGCCGACCATCGATGCCGTGTTCTTCACTCGCGACCTGGTAAGCGAGCCCGCCAACGAGCTCTATCCCGTGGAGTTCGCCAAGCGCGCCAAGGCGCTCACCAAGCTGGGCGTGAAGGTCGAGGTCCTGGGCGAGGCCGAGATGAAGAAGCTCGGCATGAACGTGCTGTTGGCCGTGGGCCAGGGCAGCTCGCGCGACTCGCAGCTGCTGGTCATGACCTGGATGAACGGACCGAAGGGCCAGGCGCCGGTCGCGCTGATCGGCAAGGGCGTGTGCTTCGACACCGGCGGCATCTCGATCAAGCCCGCGGGCGGCATGGAAGACATGAAGTGGGACATGGGCGGCGCGGGCGCCGTCACCGGCGCGATGATGGCGATCGCCGGCCGCAAGGCGAAGGCCAATGTCGTGGCGGTCTGCGCACTGGTCGAGAACATGCCGGACGGCAATGCCACGCGTCCGGGCGACGTGGTGAAGAGCATGTCCGGCCAGACGGTCGAGATCATCAATACCGACGCCGAAGGCCGGCTGATCCTGGGCGACGCGATGTGGTACTGTCAGGAGAAGTTCAAGCCGGAGGCGATGGTCGAGCTTTCGACCCTGACGGGCGCGATCATCGTGGCCTTGGGCCATGAACGCGCGGGTCTCTTCTCCAACAACACGCCGCTCTCCAACAAGCTGCGGGCGGCGGGCGCCCTGGTGGGCGAGAAGCTGTGGCGCATGCCGCTCGGCCCCAACTACGACAAGCAGATCGACTCCGAAATCGCCGACATGAAGAATGTCGGTGCCGGCCGCGATGGCGGTTCGATCACCGCGGCGCAGTACCTGCAGCGCTTCGTGCAGCCGGGCGTGGCCTGGGCGCATCTCGACATCGCCGGCATGGCCTGGGGCAAGGGCAACGCCACCACGCCCAAGGGGGCCACCGCCTACGGTGTGCGCCTGCTCGACCGGCTGATCGCCGACAACTACGAGAAGTAGCGAAAGCATGGCGACCGAGGTCAATTTCTACCATTTGACCAAGGCGTCGCTGGAAGATGCGCTGCCGCGCCTGCTGGTGAAGACCCTGCAGGCCGGCGAGCGTGCCGTTGTGATGCTGGGCTCGCCCGAGCGTGTCGACGCGCTGAACACGCACCTCTGGACCTTCGATCCCAATGGCTTCCTGCCGCACGGCTCGTCCAGGGACGGCGAGGCCGCGCGCCAACCGGTATGGCTGACGCATCTCGACGAGAACCCGAACGGCGCCAACTTCCTGTTCGTGGCCGATGGAGCGAAGTCCGAGAAGGTCGACAGCTACAAGCGCTGCTTCGAGCTGTTCGACGGGCGCGACGAGGAAGTCGTGGCCGACACCCGTGAACGCTGGAAAGCCTACAAGGCCGCCGGCCACACGGTGGCCTACTGGCAGCAGACGGAGTCGGGCGGCTGGGAGAAGAAGGCCTAGCGCTAGCGGAAATGGCGGAAAGAAGACCTTCCGCTTACGGTCTCGGCTTCTTGAATGCGCGCCATGCTGCGCCGAGGCGCTCTGCCAGGCCGATGTTGCCTTCGGGGCGATAGAAGGACGGATGGTCGGCCTCGAAGGTGCGCATGTAGGCCTTATAGCCGAGGCGCGTGCCGCGGTCGGACTGGGCTTGCAACGCCAATAGGTCGAGGGCCTTGTCGACGTCGATTACTGCCGAAAGGGAGTCGCGCTGCGCCAGTAGCAGCTCGGCGGCGGCATCAGGTACCGACCAGGCGGAAAATATCGCGGCGAGCTTGGCGCGCTTCTCCGGGCTCAACAAGGCATCGACGTCGCGGGCGTAGTAGGCCTCGCCCTGCCACGGGCGGCCGGTCACTGTCTCGGCGGGGGTTGGCCAGACGTAGCGGGCGGGGAGGGCGCGCGTGGAGTAGGTGCGCACGTCGAGGCGGAACAGCTCGTAGCCCTGGCGGCGCATGAAGCGGTCCGTGTTGTGGAAGGCGTGCTCACTGTCGTCGCCGGTTCCGACGAAATTTACTTCGAGCTGCACGCCCAGCACGCCGAGTTCCGCGAGCTTGCCATTGAAGGTTTTCAGCACGAGGAAATCGGAGCCGTCGATATCGATCTTGAGATAGTCGAGGTCGGTCCAGCCGCGCTCGGCCAGAAGGGTGGGCGCCACCAGCGGCTTGGTGTGGTCGGCGAGCCGCGTCATTTCCCAGGCATTGTGGCGGAGCTTGTCCTCGATCTCGGCCTTGCCCAGCCGTGCCTCCCGCAGCTCGTGAGTGCGCATGAAGGAGAGGCGATCGCGCATGCGGAAGATCAGCGGCGAGGCCTGGCCGTTCTCGAGGTCGACCTTCGCCGTGGAGGAGTCGCTCACGAAGCCCGCGACATACTCGATGCCGGGGTGCGTCTCGGCTTTCTGAAGCCGCTCGCACTCGGCCACGCTGGCGTCAATCGCCAATGCCCGCAGCTTCGGCCCGAAGGCGCGCCAGCTAGCATCGATGCCGCCCGAGCAACCGATGTCGAGCAGCGAGAAACGCGCGTCCCCCGAAGTGCGAGCGACGAAAGAGGGGAACGCGGTCTCCATCTAGACGGTGGCGACCGGAGTTGCGGGCGAGCCGACGGCGCCGGGCAGGCGGAGCGGTGGGGCAGTGAGCAAGAAGCGCGAGCGCTTCTTGTCGCGCAGGTAGAGCGCCAGGTCCTTCAGCCACCAGATTTCGCCCAGGTTGAGGCCGAGCTTGAACAGGCAATGATTGTGGATCGGCAGGGACGGATGCTCGGCATTATCCGGACCGGGCTTTGCGGGCACCGCCTCGACGCCGTAGTTGTCGGCGATCAGCGCGGAGATCTGGCTGTCGGTGATCCATTGCAGCAGGCGCTTGTCGCGGCCGTCGAGCACCGAACACATCGCATGCGCGCGCGCGGGATCGATGTTTTTGTTCATCTTCACGATCTCGTCGGTGAAGCCGGTGTACAGCAGCAGCATGTCGCCTGGCTCGACTACGACCTTGTCGGCCTCGAGCACTTTCTTGAAGTCGTCGTAGTTCACGTACTTGTGGTCGCGGCCGAAATGCTTCTCGAGATCGACCATTACGGCGCGGCCCTGGATCGCCTTCTCGGCCATGTTCTCGACGCCGAGCTTGTGGGCGTAGGAGAGATGCCCGCAGCCGTCGCGGCCGGCGTCGGGCACGGGCCCCACCACGTCGATGCCGGACTTGAAGCCGTTGTAGTAGAGCGGCTCGGCCACGCCGTCGCCGTCGGCATCGAAGAAGCCGCCGACATGGGCCAGCGTGTCCCACTGCGTCGAATACTGCAGCGTCAGGATCACGCGATCGTCGCTCGCCACGTCGACGAACAGCGGGTTGATGGTCTTGGTGTGGAAGTTGAAGCGCCAGCCGTTTTCGTCGCCGGTCGGCGAGAGCACCGGCGGCAGGCGGCGCGGGTTGAGCACGTTGCCGCCGGGCAGGTCGAGCGGCAGGGAGAGGCAGAACGAACGGCCTTCCTTCACCTCGGCGATGCCTTCCAGCACCTTCTTGGGCGTGATCAGGTTGAGCCGGCCCAGCTGGTCGTCGTCGCCCCAATCGCCCCAGGTCGAACCTTCGGGACGGTGTTTCCAGCGCTTCATTTGCGTTCTCCCTCGATGCGCTGGGAGACTATGCCTGCATGGCTCCTAGACGCAATTCAAACGGCGTCCGCTGGGCGGATCGTCTATATTCCCGGGCCCATGACGAGCATCACCGCCGAAATGCCCCGCCACGACTATCGTGTGATCAGCCTGATCGGCGTCGCGCACGGATCGAGCCATTACTATCAGCTCGCGTTCGTGACGATGCTGCTGATCGTGCGCGAGAGCGTGGGGCTTTCCTTCGGCGACATCGGCGTCCTTGGCGCGCTGTTCTACGGCGTGTCGGGCATCGGCCAGACGGGCGCGGGCTTCGCGGTCGATCGCTTCGGCGCGCGCCCGATCCTGGCGGGCGGCCTCCTGGCGCTCGGGCTCTCACTCGCGCTGATCGCGCTGGCGCATTCGTTCTGGGCGTTCGCCGCCATCGCTGTGCTGGGCGGCGCGGGCAACAGCGTATTCCATCCCGCCGACTTCGCGATCCTGAACGCATCGGTGAACCCCAAGAAGCTCGGCCGTGCCTTTTCGATCCATGGCCTCGGCGGTTCGCTCGGCTGGGCCGCAGCGCCCGCGATGTACTTCCTCGACCACACGGTTGGCTGGGGCGCGACGGCGCTGATCGGCGCGGTGCCCGGCTTCATCCTGGCGGCCCTCGTGTTCTTCAATCGGACGGATCTGGTCGACCATCGCATCAAGGCGCGGGCGGTGGCTGCCGCGGCGACGGAGAAACCCGCCTCGATCGCCTCGGTGCTGCTTCAGGCGCCGATCCTGCTCTGCCTCGGCTACTTTGCGCTTCTCGCGACCAACACGGTGGGCATCCAGCAATTTGCCGTGCCCGCCTGGTCGAGCATGTTCGCCGTGACGGAAAACTTCGCTGCGATCTGTCTGATGGTGTTCGTGGTGGGCTCGGCCTCGGGCATGCTGGCCGGCGGCTACATCGCCGACCATTTCCGCCAGCACGAACGAGTGGCCGCGATCGGCCTGCTGATGGCGGCTGCGTTCACCGTGCCGGTGGCGACGCAGGCGGTGAGCCCGTGGCTGCTCCCTGTGGTGCTGTTCATCGCGGGCTTCGCTGGCGGGACGACCGGCCCGTCGCGCGACATGATCGTGCGCGGGATCACGCCGCCCGGGGCCTCGGGCAAGGTGTTCGGCTTCGTCTACTCGGGCCTCGACGTCGGCTCTTTCATCGCGCCGCTACTCTTCAGCCGCATCATGGAGGCGGGCCATCCCGCGATGATGTTCTGGATCGCGATCGGCCTCTACGTCTTCAATGCGGGCCTCGTGACCCTGATCCGGCAGGCCTCGCCCAAGCGTCTTCCCGCGGCCGCGGAGTAGGCGCGAAAGGTACTTGAAAGGTCTAAGTGTCAGCCTGAGGCGTTGGTATCGATATTGAAAGCCTTTGGCACATGGCCGTCCTGACCCACTATCAGTTCCACAATGGCAAGACCGGGAAGGTCTCGCTCGTCACCGGATGGTCCTACCTGGCGGCCGCGCTGCTGGACTCGATCTACGTCCTCCTCAAAGCGGGCCCGACACAGTTCCTGCCGGCGCTTTTCTGGCAATTGGTCTGCCTCGCGGGCCTCGCCGTGTTGCCCTTCGTCGTCGGCTACTTGCCGGGGAACGTCCAACTCCTCGTGCTCGTCCTCGCGTTACCGGCGGCACTGCTTTTGCAGTCGTTCCTGATGATCGGCTGCGTACGCCAGTCGTTCCGGGCGCGCGGCTGGGGCGAGCGGCTGGAGGACGAATAGCGCTAGCGGAAATGGCGAGAAGTCACCCTTCGGTCTACTTGGGCGGCAGGTCGATGTTCCACTTCTTCAGGGCGGCCTCGATAATCGGAATGGAATCGGCTGGGTTCGTCTGGCAATTCACCGACGCCCGACTGACATCGGCGTCCGCCGGTCTCTCCGCGGTGATGGCCTGGCGATAGGCGGCCGAGAGGTCACGGCAATATTTGACCGCGATGGGAGACTGACCGAACGCGTTACCGGTAAAAGAAAACGACGCGACAAGAAGAATGGCCGCACGGCGTTTCATGGTTCGCCTCTAAGGGGTGGTACGTTCTCCAATCCTGCGATCACGATGTTAATTTGTCGAGACACAGCCAGCGCATGTTTGGGCCGGCTGCACTGCAATTTCAGCCAATGTGAGATGAACGCGCGTCGAGTGCATGGGGCGAGTTCCCGCCATTCGCGCTAGCGACAGATGCCCCAATAAGTAGAAAAATGACTTGATATACAATCTCGGGACACCATATCCGTATCGTCGTCAACGCTACTGCGTAACTACTACGCTTTAGGCGCGCACAAACGCGTTCGCTATCTCCCTTGGAGACAGGCTTGCTTTTTGAATTGCGCATGAACAAGACGAAGATTGCCGGGCAGGTAGATGACGGCGTTTCCGCCATTCCCGCTAGCGCTGGATGACCTTGTTCTCGTGTCTGCCGTGTATAGGAAGGCCGGTAGCGCTAGCGGAAACTGCGCAAATGGCGATTAAGCCGCTTCGAGGGCTTCCTGGGCGGCGAGCCACTGGTGCTCGGCGTGGGCGAGGTCGCGCTCGAGCTGGACCTTCTGCTTCTGCAGTTCTGCGGCAGCCTGCGGCGGGCCGGCGTAAGTCTTGGGATCGGCGAGCTTGGCTTCCAGCGCGGCGCGTTCCTCCGTGAGCTTGGTCAGGGCCTTCTCGGCTTCCTCGAGCGCGCGCTTCAGCGGGCCGCGCTTGGGCTTGTCGGTATTCATCGCGCCAATCGGCTTGGCGGCGGGCACGGCAGACATGTTCTTCTGCTTCTTGGCCTTGCCCTCCTTGGCCGGCCGGCTGCTACGGTCTCGCAGGAGCTTGGTCTGGTATTCGTCGATGTCGCCTTCGAACGGCTGCACGGTGCCCTTTTCGACGACCCAGAGCTGATCGGCGACCATCTTCACCAGATGCGTGTCATGGCTCACCAGCACGACGGCGCCCTCGAAGTCGTTGATCGCGTCGACCAGCGAGGCGCGCGCGTCCATGTCGAGATGGTTGGTCGGCTCGTCGAGCAGCAGCAGATGCGGCGCGTTGCGCGTGGCCAGCGCGAGCAAGAGGCGGGTCTTCTCGCCGCCCGACATGACACCGACCTTGAGGTTGCCGCGGTCGCGGCTGAAGCCGAAGCGGCCGAGTTGTGCGCGCACCTTGTGCTCGGGAACGCCGGCGCCCAGGGCAACCGCCATGTGGTCGTAGGGCGAGGCTTCGAAGTCGAGGCCTTCTTCCTGGTCCTGCGAGAAGTAGCCGACCTTGAGCTTGGGCGTCTTCTTCAACTTGCCCTCGCGCGGCTCGAGCTGCTGCGAGATCAGGCGGATGAAGGTGGACTTGCCGTTGCCGTTCTGGCCGAGCAGCGCGATGCGGTCTTCCATGTCGATGCGCAGGTCGAGCTTGTGCAGGATGTCCGGGCCGCCAGGATAGCCGACCGACACCTCGTCGAGCGTCTCGATGGGGGAGGCCAGCAGCTCGGGCGAGGGGAAATTGAAGTTGATCTTCTCGTCGATCGGCACGGTGGCGATGGGGCCGAGCTTTTCGATCATCTTCATGCGCGACTGCGCCTGCCGGGCCTTGCTTGCCTTGGCCCTGAAGCGGTCGACGAAGGCCTGCATGTGCTTGCGCTGGGCGGCGGCCTTCTGTTGCTGGGCGGCGTCGTTGGCCAGCCGCTCGGCGCGCGTCTTCTCGAAGAAGTCGTAGTTGCCGGTGTAGGAGACCAGCTTCTCCTGGTCGATGTGCACGATGTGATCGCACACGTCGTTCAGCAGGTCGCGGTCATGGCTGACCATGAGCACGGTGTTGCGGAATTTCTTGAGATGCTCGGTGAGCCACAGCATCGCCTCGAGATCGAGATGGTTCGACGGCTCGTCGAGGATCAGCAGGTCGGGGTTGCTGAACAGCGTGCCCGCGAGCGCCACGCGCATGCGCCAGCCGCCCGAGAACGTGCCGCAGGGGCGCTGCTGGGCGTCGTTGTCGAAGCCTAGGCCGTTCAGGATCGAGGCAGCGCGCGACGGCGCCGACGCGGCCTCGATCTCGTCGAGGCGCATGTGGATGTCGCCCAGCCGTATGCCGTCCTCGGAGGTCTCGGCCTCGGCCAGCAGTTCGGTGCGCTCGACGTCGGCGGCAAGGACGGCGTCGATGACGGAGATGTCGCCGCCCGGCGGATCCTGCGGCACCGAGCCGATGCGGGTGCGGCCCATCAGGTTGATGGTGCCCGAGTCGGCCTCGTATTCCTTCAGGATGAGGCGCAGCAGGGTCGATTTGCCCGCGCCGTTGCGGCCGACCAGACCCACCTTCCAGCCGTCGGAAAAGGCCACCGAGGCGCGGTCGAACAGGACGCGCTCGCCGTGGCGGAAGGAAAGGTCGGTGATGCTGAGCATAAGGCGGCGGCGTGTAGCACGGCTTGCAGGGCTTTGTCGCGGCGTCTATAAGCCCCGCCCACACAGGTAAAGCACACTGTCCAAGAGGAATTTATGGCCGTCGAACGCACTTTCTCGATCATCAAGCCGGATGCGACCCGCCGGAACCTGACCGGCAAGATCAACGCCCGCTTCGAGGAGAAGGGCCTGCGCATTGTGGCCCAGAAGCGACTGTGGATGAGCCGCCAGCAGGCCGAGCAGTTCTACGGCGTGCACAAGGCTCGTCCGTTCTTCAACGACCTTTGCACTTTCATGACGTCCGGCCCGGTGGTCGTGCAGGTCCTGGAAGGCGAGAACGCCGTTGCCAAGAACCGCGAGATCATGGGCGCCACCAACCCGGCCAACGCCGACGCCGGCACCATCCGCAAGGACTTTGCCGAGTCGATCGAGGCGAACTCCGTGCATGGCTCGGACTCGCTCGAGAACGCCGGCATCGAGATGTCGTACTTCTTCGCCGGTACGGAAATCGTCGGCTAAATCGCCCGGCTTTGCCGAGCGATCGGCGGAGAAGACACTACGGACATTAAAAAAGCGGCCACATGGGCCGCTTTTCTTTTGGTTCCGGTGCTAGCCGTCAGCCTAATACGGCGAAGCCGATCAGTAGGGCGATCGTGCCGCCGACACCCAGCAACAGCGAGATGATGCCGACATGGGCGATCAGGCCCAATGCCATGCTGGCGAGGAGGAGGATCACCCAGAGGACCGTGAAGAGGACGAGCTTGTTGAACGCCGTATAGGTTTCCGTGTGGACTCGAATCTCTTCCTGCGTCGCGTCGGCCATCTCTGCTCCCCGTGAAAATGCTGCGCTGGTTATAGCGAATTAGAGTTCGTCCGAAAAGAGGAGCGTGCCCCCGGAAGGCAGGCCCTCGACCGCGACCTTTACGCCATTCGCGCTAGTGCTGATCCGGCCGTCGCCGAACCAGCGCACGACCTCGGGATAAAGCCGGTGTTCCTGGCGCAGGATGCGCGCCGTCAGCGTCTCCTCGCTGTCGTCCTGCAGCACCGGCACGGCCGCCTGGGCGATGATCGGCCCGGCATCCAGGTCGGGGATCACGAAGTGCACCGTGCAGCCGCTCACCCGCACTCCGGCATCGATCGCCTGCTGCTGCACGTGCAGGCCCCGGAAGGATGGCAGGAGCGACGGGTGGATGTTGATCAGCCGGCCGGCCCAATGCAGCGGAAACCAGCTGGAGAAGATGCGCATGAAGCCCGCGAGGACGACCAGGCCGACGCCGTGCTTCTCGAGTGCCGCCGACACGGCGCGGTCGAAGCTTTCGCGATCCGGATAGCCACGATGGGAAATCACCGTGGTCGGAATGCCGGCCGCAGAGGCGATCGCGAGGCCACCTGCGTCGGCCTTGTTGGAAATGACGCAGGCGATCTCCGCCGGATAGTCGGCGGCCTGTGCGGCCTTGATCAGCGCGGCCATGTTGCTGCCGCGCCCTGAGATCAGAATGCCGACCTTCAGCTTCGCCATAGCGTGTCGGCGTGCTCGACGATGCAGTCGGCTTCGCTGGTCGGAGCGCGTTCGATGACGCCGACCTGGGCCACGGATTCGCCGGCATCGACGAGGACTTTCGTGACCTTCGCCACATCGTCCTTCGCAACGACGACGATCATGCCGAGGCCGCAGTTGAAGGTACGCAGCATGTCCTCGGTCGGCACGCTACCGGTCTTCTGCAGCCAGGCGAAGATCGGCGCGGGCTTCCAGGCGCGCGCGTCGAGGCGGGCGCGGAGGCCGTCGGGCAGGCAGCGCGGCACGTTGCCGGGCAGGCCGCCACCGGTGATATGGGCCAGGCCCTTGATGGCGCCGGTGCCGCGGATCGCCGCGATCAGCGGCTTCACGTAGATACGCGTCGGCTCCAGCAGTTTCTGCATGTCGTATCCGCCGCCGCGCTCGACGATCTTGCGCACCAGCGAGTAGCCGTTGGAATGCACGCCGCTCGAGGCGAGGCCCAGCACGACGTCGCCCGGCGCGATGTCGGTGCGCGGCAACAGCTGGTCGCGTTCGGCAGCGCCGACCGAGAAGCCCGCGAGGTCGAAATCGCCGTCGGAGTACATGCCCGGCATCTCGGCGGTCTCGCCGCCGATCAGCGCGCAGCCCGCGCGGCGGCAGCCTTCGGCGATACCTGCCACGATGCGGCGGCCGGTCTCCACGTCGAGGTGGCCGGTCGCATAGTAGTCGAGGAAGAACAGCGGCTCGGCGCCCTGGACCACGATGTCGTTCACGCACATGGCGACGAGGTCGATCCCGACCGTGTCGGGGATGCCGGCCTTGATCGCGACCATCAGCTTGGTGCCGACGCCGTCGGTGCCGGAGACCAGGATCGGGTCCTTGAAGCCCGCGGCCTTGAGGTCGAACAGGCCGCCGAAGCCGCCCAGGCCACCCATGACGCCTTTGCGGTCGGTGCTCCTGGCCAGCGGCTTGATGTGCTCGACCAACGCGTCGCCCGCGTCGATATCGACGCCCGCTTCCTTGTAGGTGAGGGGCGGTCGGTTGTGGTCGGGCTTCAAGCCGGGCTCATTCCTGTTGAAAAGGGGGCGTGCTAGTAGTGGCGCGAACATAACCAAAAACCGGACCCCCGCAATGCCGATAGGCCGCAGGTTTTCCACGATCTTCCTTGTGCTGTTGGCCGCCGCCGCCTTCGCGGGGGGCGCCTTTGCGCAGGTAACCAGCGGCAACGCCTTCACGATCGGGGGCGTCGACGTCGATGTGACGGGCGCCGATGCGCTCAAGGCCCGCGACCAGGCCGTCCGCGAGGCCAAGCGCAAGGCCGTCGGCCTGTTGATCGAGCGGATGGTGGCGCCGGAGGACCGCAGCAAGGTGCCACCGGTCGACGATGCCCGCCTCGAAGGCATGATTCGGGGCGTCGAATTCGCCAAGGAACGTCCTGCCGGCAATCGCTTCACCGGTACCCTGAATGTCGTCTTCGGCGCCGACCAGGTGAAATCCTGGCTGTCGGAGGCGGGCATTGCCGTTGCCGAGACCGTGGCGCGGGCGGCGTTGGTCGTGCCGCTGTGGAAGGGCAGGAACGGCGTCGAGCCGCTCGACGACCGCAACGCCTGGCGCGACGCCTGGAGCAAGCTCGATACCTCGGCCAGCGCCGTGCCGGTGACTGTGGTGCGCGGCGACCAGATCGACCAGAACGCTCTGTCAGGTGAGGAGGCCTATGTTGGCGACGTGACGGCACTCACGCGCCTCAACCAGCGCTACAGGATGCCGACGATCGTGGTTGCCATTGTCGAAGGCGACAAGGATGCCGGGACGTTGAGCGTCGGCGGCTATCGCTACGACGCGCAGACCGGCGCGCGTAGCGACCTCGGCAAGGTGTCGGTCGCGGGTGCGGGCCAACTCGCCGACGCGGCGGGCAAGATCCAGGCGAAGCTGGACGGCGACTGGCGCGGCATGGCCGTCGTGCGCCGCGACTCGCAGGATGCGATGGAAGTCGTCGTACCGATCAAGGCGCTGAGCGACTGGGTCCAGGTACGCCAGCGCCTGGCCGCGATCCCGGCGATCAAGAACGTCGTGGTGCGCACGCTCGAGACCGATCGCGCCCAGGTGCATGTCGATTACTACGGCACCGCCGACCAGCTGACGAAGACACTGGCGCAGGCAGGACTGGAACTCAGCAAGGCCGTCGACGGCTGGCAACTGCAGGTCCGCTGACCGGGCCAGGCATATCGTGGTCGACCAGCTCACTCTCGAACTCGGCCTTCCCGCGCCGACATACGCCCGCGAGGACTTCGTTGTCTCCGCGGGCAATCGCGATGCGCTGGCCTGGATCGACCGCTGGCCCGACTGGCCCGCGGCCGCGCTCGCGCTGAACGGGCCGTCGGGCTGCGGCAAGACGCATCTCGGTCGTATCTGGGCGGTTCGCGCCAACGCCGTGGTGATGGACGGCACGGACCTCGAAAACAAGAGCGTGCCCGATCTCACGGCGCTTGCGTCGGCGTCGCCGGCGATCGTCATCGAGCATGCCGACCGTTCCCCCGAGCGCGGTCTGTTCCATCTCTACAATCTGATGCGCGAGCGTGGCCGGCACCTGCTGCTGATCTCCGAAGCGCCGCCCGCGTATTGGAAGATCGCGCTGCCCGATCTCGCCTCGCGCCTGCGGGCCGCGCCCGCCGTCGCCGTCGAGCCGCCCGACGACGAACTGCTGGGCTCGATCATCCTGAAGCAGCTCGCAGACCGGCAATTGCATGCGGGGCCGGGCGTCGTGCAATATCTCGTTTCGCACATGGAGCGTTCGGCCGATGCAGCACGCCGCGTCGTGGCGGCGCTGGACCACAGAGCGCTGGCGGAAGGGCGTAAGATCAGTCGCAGTCTGGCGACGGACGTTCTCGCCGACGCCACACCGAAGGAGGACAAGTGAAACCACATCTCGTCGCACTGCTTGCGTCCCTTTGCGCATTTCCCGCCAGCGCCCAGACTCCTTCCGTCATGGGCACCTGGCTCACCGCTTCGAAAGCAGCTCAGATTCGCCTGATGCCGTGCACCGATCCGGCGCGCGGTCCGGTCTGCGGCCAGATCGTGAAGCTGATCGATCCCAAGGATGCGAACGGCAAGCCCGCCGTGCCGGAAGAGATCACCGATACGCGCAACGCCGATGCGTCGCAGCGCGGCCGCAAGGTGCTGGGGATGGTGATGCTCTACGATTTCACGAAGACGGCCGATCCCAACAGCTTCGAGGGCGGCACTGTCTACAGCGGCGAGAACGGCAAGACCTACAAGGCCAATCTCGGGCTGCAGACCGACGGGACGCTGCGCTTGCGCGGCTATGTCGGGACGCCGCTGTTCGGCGAAACACAGATCTGGACACGGGTTGAATAGGGAGAACGCGAAATGGATATGGGCATCAAGGGCCGCAAGGCGATCGTCTGCGCGGCGAGCAAGGGACTGGGCCGTGGTTGCGCCGAAGCGCTTGCGGGCGAGGGCGTCGATTTGGTAATCAACGCGCGTACCAAGTCGGAGCTCGACGCAACAGCTGAGGCGATCCGCAAGAAATACGGTGTGAAGGTGACCGCGGTTGCCGTAGACGTCACGACCGAGGAGGGCCGCAAGCAGGTGCTCGCGGCCTGTCCGGAGCCGGACATCATCGTGAACAATGCCGGCGGCCCGCCGCCGGGCAACTTCCGCGACTGGAACCGCGAGGACTGGATCAAGGCGCTCGACGCCAACATGCTGACGCCGATCGAGTTCATCAAGGCCTCGGTTGACGGCATGATGAAGCGCGGCTTCGGCCGCATCGTGAACATCACCTCGAGCTCGGTGAAGGCGCCGATCGATATTCTTGGCCTCAGCAACGGCGCGCGTTCGGGGCTTACCGGCTTCGTGGCGGGCGTGTCGCGCACGACGATCCGCCACGGCGTCACGATCAACGGCCTGCTGCCCGGCCCGTTCGATACCGATCGCCTGCGCAACACGACGAACACGCGCGCGGCCAAGGCCGGCAAGACATTTGAGGAAGAGTACGCCGCCGGCGCCAAGGCCCATCCGGCCGGCCGCTTCGGCACGGCCGAGGAGTTCGGCATGATGTGCGCGTTCTTGTGCAGCGTGCACGCGGGCTACATGACCGGCCAGAACATCCTGATGGATGGCGGTCAGTACCCGGGCACGTACTGATCAAGTACCGGGAGGAAACAGCGTCGGAAACTCCAGCTTGGCCGGATCATAGCCAAGCTGGCGCACGCGCGCGGTCAGCGCGTCGATCTCACCTTGTGAAGGACGCGCATTCCTCGTCAGGATCGCGACGTTCTCGAGCTGCGCGTCGGCGGTGATGAACCAGTGGTAGTCGGCATCGCGGTCGAGCATCCAGTAGGTCTTGGTGACTGGAAGGAGGCCGAACACGATGTAGCGCACCTGGATTTTCGTGTTTTTGCCGGGGTCCAGGATCGTCACGGCGCCTTCGAAAACCTTCTCTTTGCCCTGGGGTGAGCCCTCGCGGCAGAGATCGCGCTCTACCAAGGTGCCGTCGGTGCGACGCGAGAAGTCCGTCGTGCCGGCGACACAGCCATCGGTGACACTGAGAGGCGTACGGGCAAGCTCGAACCATCGACCGGCGTAGAAGCGCTCGATCTCGATCGGCTTCGCAGGCTCGGGCGCCACGACCGGTCCGGTGGCGGCGCATCCTGAAAGGGCAAGCACGAGGGCGAGCCAGGCGGCAAAGCGGGTCATCGGCATTTTTTCTGGGCCATGACCTGATACGTGCCGCGGCTCAGTCCGGATCGCCTGGTCTAGGTCACCTAGTCCAGGTCATTTAGTCCAGGTCGCGGGGGCAGGCGAAGGCGACGAGGGTGGCTGCGCCTGTCATCAATTCGGTCCACTCCTCGATCTCGATATGGAGCGTGGCGAGCGCGCCGGTCGGAAATTTTGCACGTAGCGCGGCCAGGAGCGAGGCTTTGCCATGGCCGGCCAAGGCGTCGGCCGCCTGCCAAATGCCGTCGTTGTGGCCGATCAACAACACTGTCCCCACGGCGGACGGCAGGTCGCGCAGCCGGTTGAGCAGCATGTCCTCGGAGGCGAGGTACAGGCCGGGCTCCAGCGCGATCGGGGGCGCGCGCGGCTTCAGGCGCTCCACGAGGGCCGCGAGCGTCTGGCGCGTCCGGGTGGCCGTCGAGCACAGGATCAGGTCGGGCAGGAGGGCTTGGGCCAGCAGATGCTCCGCCATCCGCTTTGCGGCCTGCTCGCCCCGGCGGTTCAGAGGCCGATCGCGGTCGGCCTGGCCCAGTACGCCCAGCGCCGATTTTGCATGCCGCATCAGGAGAATGGTCTTCACGGGGGCTGCTCTGGAAAAGTCTTTAATACCAATTAGTTAGCTAATTGCCATGACACCGTCATGATGAAGCGGTACCCTCTGTGTATAACTGGATGGATACACTCAGCGCTCCCGCACCGGCCGAACAGGCTGCAGCCATAACGGCCGATAGTCCACGCCGTTTCATCAATCGTGAGCTTTCGTGGCTCGCGTTCAATACGCGCGTCCTCGAGGAGGCCAGCAACTCCCGCCATCCGCTGTTCGAGCGGGTGCGCTTCCTGTCGATTTCCGCTGCCAACCTCGACGAATTCTACATGGTCCGTGTGGCCGGCCTGGTCGACATGCTCCCGAACCGCTCGACCCTGCTGAGCGACGACGGGCTGACCCCGGCTGAACAACTCGTCGCGATCCGCGACCGCGCCTCGATCCTGATGGGCGAGCAGCAGCGCGTCTGGGCGACCCTGCAGGGTGAGTTGCGCGAGGCCGGCATCGCCGTGCTGGCCGCCAATGAGCTGACAACCACCGAGCGCTCCTGGCTCGAGCAATATTTCATCGA
>CAIMEE010000061.1 GCA_903839865.1 Enhydrobacter aerosaccus
CGCGCAGTCCCTGGCAGCGCGGCAGCAACGAAAACACCAACGGCTTGGTCCGCCAGTACTTCCCAAGAGGAACCGACTTCGCGCGAATCTCCCAAGCCCATCTCAATGCGATTGCCTTGCGGCTCAATCAACGTCCGAGAAAGACCTTGGGCTTCGAAACCCCAGCCGATAAACTGCAAGCGGTGTTGCACTGACCAGTTGAACTCACATACTGGAAGCGGACGTGGGGCTTACTCGATCACATCGTCGGCGCGGGCGAGCAGCGTCGGCGGCACGTCGATGCCCAGCGCCTTCGCCGTCCTGAGATTGATGACGAGATCGAACTTCGTCGGCTGTTCGGCCGGAATGTCGGCCGGCTTTGCTCCCCGCAGGATCTTGATCACGAATTGAACGCTCCGCCGGTACATGTCGCTCGAATTGGCGCCGTACGACAGCAGGCCCCCCTCATCGGGATACCGGCGCGAGAAACTCGCCGACGGCAGGCGCAGTTTGAGGGAGAGGTCGGCCACGATGCGAGCGGGCAGGCTGCCTTGCATGACCACGGCGCCCGCGCCGTCCTTGACGACGCCTGCCAGGGCCGCCTCGATCTGGTCGGTGCTGCGAACCGACGTCTCCACGAGTTCCACCCCGACCGCCTTGGCGGACAGGCGAGCCTGTTCGAGAAACAGCGGCATGAACGGGTCGCTGGCATTGCCGAGGACGGCGACCTTCCGCACCGACGGCAGCATGTCGCCCAGCACCTCGACGCACTTGCCATGCGCTTCTGCCGCCATCATCGACATGCCGGTGATGTTTGCGCCGGGCCGTACCAGGCTTGCGATGATTCCGGTTTCGACGGCGTTGGCGGTGAGCACGACGATGGGAATGTCGCGCGTCGCCTGCTGGGCCGCCCGCGCGCTGGGCGTCAGCAGAGCCACGATCACGTCGACCTTCGCGGCCACCAGCTCGGCAGCCAGGACGGGCAGAAGCTCCGGCTTGCCTTGCGCCGACCGGGCGTCGATGAGGACGTTGCGTCCCTCGACATAGCCTGCCTTCGACAATTCTTCCTGCAGGTCCTTGCGGAAGACATCGGCCTCGATGCTTCCGAGGGTCAACAGCCCGATGCGGCGCACTTGTGCCGGCTGCGCGCGTGCCGCGACCGGCCACGCTGCCGCCACGGCAATCGCCTTGATGATATCGCGTCGCTGCACTTCATTCCCCGAACCTGAGCATCAGCCTTGAGGCAAAGGAATGGTGCGGTCAATGGCGGGCGGTCGCTCACGGTCCATATGGAAATGCCTGGGTCCGTCCAAGCCCACGCCTGCTTACGCGTTCACGGCCTAGCGACGAGTCGCGCCCGCCCTCGTCCTTGCACCTGGCCAGGCGCGGATCTGGCTCTTGAGCTTCTCGATCTTCATCACGTCGTCGAGGCGGCGGTCGAGGAACTCCCACGTGGCCGCACTGCCCTCGGAGCGATCGTTCAGCCAGAACAGCACCGTCGCCGAGTAGACGCCCGCCAGAGTCGCGCGCTTGGTATAGAAGTTGAAATCGACCGACTGGTCGCCGGCCGCGTACCACATGGCGTCGACCGTGCGGTACAGGATCTTGAGCGCGAGCCCGGCATTGAGCGGCATCGCCAGCAGCGACAGCGCGCGGCGTGCGGCCTCCTTCTCGCCCGAATGTTTTTCGAGGCGCAGGCGCACGGCAAACCGGATGCGCTCGCGCACCTTCATGCCCGCGACACCCGCGGCCTCCAGATCCTCGACCATGCGGCGGTCGGAACGGCCGGCGAGATACTCCAGCACGCCCAGCGGACCTGCCGGAAAGAGCCGGCCCGCCTCGCCTTCGGGGAGGCCAAGGCCCCGGGAAGCGGCCGCGATGGCCGTGCCCGTCCAGCCCTCGAAAACGGCATTGGCAGCCACGGCGTCGGCCAGCCGGTCGCGGATTTCGGCGTCAGGGTCGGAAAACACAGGATTTTCAGGGTTCATAAAGGCAATATAGGCGCCGAACCGCCCCCCGGCACCCCTTCCCAAGGGGATAGGCCTGTGATACCTACGCGCCTCCTAATTCAGGCCCCAGGTCACTTTCCGGGGCAGTTCCAGCTTGGAAGGAAGCGATCGAAGTGCAGGTTCTCGTCCGCGAAAACAATGTCGATCAGGCGCTGCGCGTCCTGAAGAAGAAGATGCAGCGCGAAGGTATCTTCCGCGAGATGAAGCTCCGCCGCAATTACGAGAAGCCCTCCGAGCGCCGCGCCCGCGAGCGCGCCGAAGCCATCCGCCGCACCCGCAAGCTGATGCGCAAGCGCATGGAGCGCGAGGGCTACTAGCCCCGCAGCGAGCGACGGACGAAACGACGACCCCCGGCATCCCCGGGGGTTTTTGTTTGGGTGAAGACGAACCTACCTATTGTCCACCTGGGATCAACTTCCCGTAAGTTCACTTCCAGAATTCGTCACGCCCAACGCTAACCCGAGGATGTCTGCTTACCGGGGTGAACCGGAAATCGTCGACGCCCATTCAGAACGACGCGATTGACCCAGAACGGACCTCGCAGACTGCTTACTCGATCACCTCATCGGCGAGGGCGAGGGGCGCAGAAGGATCTCATCACAAAGGCCCAGCGGGAGAAGAATTCCGAACGGGAAAGCGAACTTAACGAGGATTGCGGCGGCTGCGCAGAATCCAGCTCCGGGTCTCCAGGCGCACAGGAAAATGCTCTTCCACGTATGACCCGTACCTCGCCAGCGCTACTTCAGTGCTCTTCACGTTGGTCGAGAATTTAGGCACTAGCACATGGTCGGCTTCGGCAAACATCGCTGCTGGCGCTGGCCAGGGAAATTCCGGCGCCAGCCACAAGTGGACCCCATTAGGCGGCCGACGCCCCAGCATGAAGGGCAGCGGATTGACCTGGTCCAGCACGGCGATCCCGCCAGGGCGGCCTTTTTGATCGTCGAACAGACCCGCCGCTTCCAGCAGAGTCATCACATATTCGTACTGCGAAAGGCCGTGCGGCGTGTCCACTGAGCGGGTGCGGTGGAGAAAAGTGTGGTCGACTTTGCCAGTGGAGAATGCGTCGAGCAAGCCTTCGCGATTCAGCGGAACGGCGAGCCCGCGAATATTGGTCTCCGTCACGACGAACAGCGCATTCGGGCGTGTGGCCCAGCGGTAGTAAGTCCCGACACTCGCCACTTCCTTGCCGATACCCGCGACGGGAATGACCAGGAGTGCCGCCAGCAGCCAAGTTGCAACCCGGCGGTCGCCCCCTGAAGCAAGGCCCCGAAGCCGGTCATACAGAATGAATGCGATGACCATGCAGAGAGGCATGCCACGCAGCTGCGTATTCTGGGACAACACGGCCAGGCCCTCGACGACCAGAGCGGCAATTGCCACCGGCAGACCAAGAGATGCTCTGCCCGACCGCCAGAGCCCGATCGCTGCCAGCAGAGCAGCCGCCCAGAGTGAGAGTTCGACCTCATTGGCGACGGCGATGCGCAACAGGTCGACCAGCTCGTCCAACGTCAGCCCTGTACTGATCGCCGCCGTTACGTCGCCGAGATAGGCCCAATTATAGGGCGCAACGGCATTGAGCAGGACGGCGGCGCCCAACGCACTCCATTGCCAGCGCCGGGACCGCATATGCGCCGACACCAGCAAGGCCAGCGCTGCCAG
>CAIMEE010000062.1 GCA_903839865.1 Enhydrobacter aerosaccus
AGATCGTCTAAAGCATGATCGCTTTCGCGTTGGCCGTCGGCCCGGCTCTCACAGCGAAGCGGTGCCAGTGCCGGGCCGACGGCTCTGTTTAGTTGAAAGCGATCATGCGGTAGAAGGCGCGCATGCGCACCTTCCAGTTCGTCACCGTCGACGTCTTCACCGACAGCCGCTTCGGCGGCAATCCGCTCGCCGTCTTTCCCGACGCGCAAGGCATGACCGACGCCGAGATGCAGTCGCTCGCCGCCGAGTTCAACCTCAGCGAGACGACATTCGTCCTGCCACCAGCCGACAAGGCCAACACCGCGCGCGTGCGCATCTTCAACCGCAAGAGCGAGATGCCGTTCGCGGGCCATCCCAATGTCGGCACGGCGTGGGTGCTGCGCGATCGCGGCGCCAGGCTGCGCTTCGAGGAGATCGCGGGCCTGGTCGAGGTCGAGATCGAGGGCGGCAAGCCCACCATCGCGGCACCGCAGCCGCTGCAGCTCGGTGCCGAGATGCCGGCGGGGCTGCTGGCGGACTGCGTCGGCCTGACGGTCGATGAGGTACTGGTTACCCATCACAAGCCGGTGCTGGCGACGGTCGGCAATTCCTTCGTGATCGCGGAAGTGACCAACGATGCGTTGACCCGCGCCACGCCCGACCTCGGCAAGATCCGCGAGGCGCACAAGGTCTACGACGCGCCCGGTCCCGGCCGCCTGCCGCTCTATCTCTACGCCCACGACGGAGACCGCGTGCGCACGCGCATGTTCTCGCCGATGTCCGGAACGGTCGAGGACCCGGCGACGGGAAGCGCCGCCACGCCGCTCGCGGCGTTGCTGTTGTCGCTCAAGAAGGAAACCGAACACGCCGTCACCATCGTGCAAGGGGTCGAGATGGGCCGGCCGAGCCTGCTCCTGTGCAAGGCGAAGCGCGGCCCCGACGGCATCCGCGCGACCGTCGGCGGCAACTGCGTGCCGGTGCTGAAGGGCGAAGTCTCTCTCTAAGCCGTCCTGCTCAAGCGGGCGCGAGGATGAAGCCCGCGCGCGGGAAGTGGACGACGACCTCGCCCACCCGCTCGTCGCTGCGCTTGATCGACACGCGATCGGCTGTGAGCCCGACCAGGATGCCGGTCACCGGCACTTTGCCGGTATCGTCGGGCGTGACCGAAATCTTCTGGCCGGCCTTGAGGCCGCTCGGGTCCTTGTCGTCGACCTTGGTGGCGGCGGGCGTCGCGGCCCTGGCGACGTCGAGCGCCTCCTGGCCGGTCATCGGCGTAGGCTTGCCCGAACCGAACGCCTTCATCTTCTTCGACCACTCGACGATCCTGGGCAGCCGGTCGAGCGGCGACGGCGAATCGCCCTGGCCAGTAACTGAACCTAGGCGGACCTGCAGGAACCACACCGGATTGTAGAGCGCGCAGTCGGCCAGGCTGGGCGCAGCGCCCAGCAGGAACGGCCTGCCGTCGCGCAGCATCTCCTCGGCGAGCAGCAGGTGCGCATAGGTCTGCTCGCGCGCCATCGGGGCCGCCGCCTTCAGCCGGGCCGCATCGAAGGAGCGGCCGGAGAACTCGCTGCGGTCTTTCGCAAAAGCCTCGGGCAGCTTGTCGCCGATCGCGCCCATCACCACGCCGACGGCGGCCCAGAAGATGTTGCGGTCGATCCACATCGCGATCGCACGCGCCTCGCCTTCCTGGCCCACGGGCAGGAGCGGCTTCTCGGGCGAATGCTTCTCGATCTCCAGCATCATGAGCTGCGTGTCGCAGTAGATGTCCGCGCCGATCTGCAGCACCGGCGTCTTCCGATAGCCGCCGGTCAGCGGCATCAGGTCGGGCTTGGGCATGATGTTCGGGATCTCGACCGACTTCCACGCCAGCTGCTTGATGCCGAACGCCACGCGCACCTTCTCGGAGAAGGGCGAATTCGGATAGTGATGCAGGATCAGGTCGCTCATGAACGTAAGGCCTTTATGTTGGCGGCATATTTGGACGGCCCGCCCGTGAACACGGCGGTGCCGGCGACCAGCGCGTCGGCGCCGGCCTGGATGCAGCGCTTCGCGGTCTCCGGATTGACGCCGCCGTCGACCTCGAGATCGATCTGGCGGCCGGTGGCGTCGATCAGCTTGCGGATGGCGGCGATCTTGGGAAGCTGGCTCTCGATGAAGGCCTGCCCGCCGTAGCCCGGGTTGACGCTCATCACCAGCACGAGATCGAGATCGCCCATGACATTGTCGAGCACCGAGACCGGCGTCGCGGGATTGAGCACCAGGCCCGCGCGCTTGCCGAGGCTCTTGATCAGCTGGATCGAGCGATGGACATGCGGCCCCGCCTCGGGATGGAACGACAGGCCGTCGGCACCCGCTTCGGCGAAGGCGGAAATGAGCGGATCGACCGGCGTCACCATCAGATGCACGTCGAAGCGCTTCTTGCTGTGCTTGCGCACCGCCTTCATCACCATCGGGCCGATCGTGAGGTTGGGCACGAAGTGATTGTCCATCACGTCGACATGGATCCAGTCGGCGCCCGCGGCATCGATCGCCTCGACCTCCGCGCCGAGGGCAGCGAAATCGGCCGACAGGATCGAAGGGGCGATACGGACAGGCTGTTGCGTCATGCGAACCTCAGGTAACCGCCACTCACGTTCCGGGACGCGTCGGCGCGTCCCAGCCTTTGCGGCGGAACGGATTGAGCGGGAACGTGCCCAGCGGCTTGAACTCCTTCGAGAAGAAATGCAGCTCCTCAAGCGCCAGTTGCACGTTGCGCTGCTCGACGTGGCCTTCGACCTCGGCATAGAACTGCGCCTGCTCGAAATGCGCGCCGGAGAGATAGCTCTCGAGCTTCACGATATTGACGCCGTTGGTCGCGAACCCGCCCAGCGCCTTGTAGAGCGCGGCCGGCACGCTCTTCACGCGAAACAGGAACGCCGTCATGCAGGGCACCGTGCGCCAGTCCGTCTTCGCCTCGTCGCGGCTGAATACCAGCATGCGCGTGGTGTTGTGGTCGGCGTCCTCGATGTTCTTGGCCAGAACCTTCAGGCCATAGATGCGGGCGGCCAGCGACGAGGCGATGGCGCCGACGTGCGGATCGCCGATCTCGGCGATCTCGCGCGCCGCCCCCGCCGTGTCGGCATGGACCACCGGCTCGAACCGGTGCTGCTTCAGGAAGTTCCGGCACTGGGCCAGCGCCTGGACGTGGCTCTTCACCGGCTTGATCGTCTTCAGCGAGGCGCCCGGCAGCGCCACCAGGCAGTGCTCGACCCGCTGGAAGTGCTCGGCCACGATCTTGAGCCTGGTGTGCGGCAGCAGGCTGTGCAGGTCCGCCACGCGGCCCGCGATCGAGTTCTCGACCGGGATCATCGCCAGCTCCGCTTTGCCCTTCTGGACCGCCTCCATGGCAGTTTCGAAGGTCGGACAGGGCAGAGTGGTCATGTAGGGAAACGCCGCCCGGCAGGCCATGTCGGAATTGGCGCCCGCCTCGCCCTGGAAGGCGATCGTGTTTCCGGGCTTTCCCTTGGCCAGCCCTTTGCGGTCCTGGGCTTTCGCCATATCCCCAACTCCCTGTCTTGGCCCGTGCGGGCGAATTCTTATTTGCCGAAAAACCCCGCAAAATCCGGGACTTGCGACGTTCCGCCGCGCGAGCCGAAGGCGACGATCAAATACTACTGGCGATGCTCCGGGCGTGCTACAGCAACGTCCGAAAATTCGCTGCTGCGGGATCTGTACTCTATGGCCAATTTCAACACGATTGCCGGCTGCTTCCTTGCCTCGGCTCTGTTCGCCCTGGTTGTCGGCAAAGTCTCCAACGCCGTCGTCGACCCGCACCATCTCGAGAAGCCGGCCCTGGCCGTGACCGATTCGGCGCCTGCCGAAGCGGCCGCGCCCGCCGCCGCCGAACTCGCGCCGATCGAGCCCAAGCTCGCCGGTGCCAGCGTCGACAACGGCAAGGCCCTCTTCGCCAAGCTCTGCATCACCTGCCACACGGTCGACAAGGGCGGCGCCAACAAGGTGGGCCCCAACCAGTGGAACCTGGTCGGCCGCAAGAAGGCCAGCGAGCCCGGCTTCAGCTATTCGTCGGGCATGCAGGCGATGGGTGGCACGTGGAGCGTGGAAGACATCAACCACATGATCTTCAAGCCGCTCAGCTACGTGAAAGGCACCAAGATGGCCTTCGTCGGCGTGCCCAAGGAACAGGATCGCGCGGACCTCATCGCCTATCTGAAGACGATGAGCGACAGCCCGCAGAAGTAAAACGACAACGACGTGACCGGGTCGGTTCCTGCCGAGCTGGTCGCTCTGGCGCATAGCCTCGCCGATGCCGCGCGGCCGATCGCGGCAAAATACTTCCGCACCCAGGTAAAGATCGACGACAAGAGCGACGCGACGCCGGTGACCATCGCCGACCGCGAAGCCGAGACCGCGATGCGCGAGCTGCTGACGAAGCATGTACCCGCGCACGGCGTGTTCGGCGAGGAGCACGGTGCGGTGCGCACCGACGCCGACTACGTCTGGGTACTCGACCCGATCGACGGCACCAAGGCCTTCATCACCGGCATGCCGATCTTCGGCACCCTGATCGCGCTGCTTCACAAGGGCCGCCCGGTCATGGGCATCATCGACCAGCCGATCCAGAAGGAGCGCTGGTTCGGCGCCGACGGCGAGCGCGCCACGTTCAACAGCCAGCCCGCCGCGACCCGCGCCTGCGCGAAGCTCGCCGACGCCTACATGTATTCGACCGCGCCGGAGATGTTCAAAGCCCCGGGCATCATCCAGCGCCACGAGTTGCTCGCGACCAAGGTGAAGAACTTCCGCTGGGGCGGCGACTGCTATTCCTACGGCCTGCTTGCCTCGGGCCATGTCGACCTCGTGGTCGAGAACGGCTTGAAGCTCTACGACTTCGCCGCTCTCGTTCCGGTCATCAAGAGTGCCGGTGGTGTCATCACCGACTGGCACGGCAAGGAGCTCGACATGCACTCCCCCGGCGCCGTGCTTGCCGCCGGTGACGCCACGCTCCATCGCGCCGCCATGGACGTGCTTACGCGCTAGATATTGCTCAAGAATTTGCTCGGTGGTTACCGCCAGGTAAGCGCTAAAATAGCGAGGATATAGCGGGGCGCACTCTGTCATCCTGAGCGCAGCGAAGGATCTGGCAACAGCCACACCGCGTCCGTCGCCAGCGTGAGATCCTTCGCTGCGCTCAGGACGACGAGCCATTGTTCGGAGGCAGTTACCGCGCGGTAACGCATTTAAATTCGGAAATAAATCGGGAAGCGCGTTCAGCAGGTGCGTGCACGTGCGTATCCATGAACGCACCATTGTCATCCCGAGCGTAGCGAGGGACCTTTGAGCAGCTCTGAGGAAAGATCCCTCGCTTCGCTCGGGATGACGGTGTGCGCGCATCGACATCGCCCGAGTCTAGGCGCAGTCGCCGCCAGCCCCTATTACGGTCGTTACTGGCGGTAAAAGCCAATAGCTCCGGGCGTCAGAGATACTTCGCCGGCCGGATGATCGCGCGCCACATGTGCGCCACCGGGCTGTTGTCGTAGCCCAGGCCCTGGCTCGGCTGCTTGAAGTTGCGACCGATGATGTCGACGAACTCGTCGAGCTCGACATGCAGGTTGGGATCGAACGAGTAGATGTCGTTCATCGTGATCAGGCGGCCGGACATGTACCACTTGTGGTTCCGCATCCGCTTGTAGTCATCCTCGATGTAGGGATCGGGGCGGTAGTCGGCGCCGAACCAGTCGAGATAGTTCTGCGGATATTCGTAGCCAACCGACGGATCCGGATAGAAGCGCAGCACCTGGTGGGCGCGAATCGCCCAGACCGACTCCTCGTCGAGATAGGGCTCGACCAGCTGCGCGCCCCAGTAGCCGTGGTCGCCGCGGATGAAGCCGACGACGGCGATGTCGTGCAGCAGGCAGGCCAGCACCATCTTCTCGGACAGGCCGTTCTTCTTGGCGTGATGCGCGCTCTGCAGCAGGTGCATGGAGGGGCCGAAACGATACTTGAAGAAGTCGACTAGGGTCGGCGCTTCGGGCATCGCGGGCAGGCGCGGATCGTCGCCCATCATCAGCTTGGCGCCCGGATTGGCCTTGATGAGCGGACCGGCGGCAGGCGACGGACCCATGTTGCCGTCGGCATACATGTGCAGCCGCGACTTGATGACGATGTGGTCGAGCTCGCGCGCCATCTTTTCTTCGAGGGCGTCGGCGCGTTGCGACAGCGTGGCGGTATCGGGCATGTGGGCGTCCTCCGACTGCTTCCGGGAGCAAGGCTTGGGGCCAGAATAGCACAGCCGGCGCGCCATGCTATGGAGGCCTGTCCTCTGGCCGGAGTCCCGCTTGACCGCCGCCCCCCTGCCCCGCCGCGTGCGCGAGTTCGAGAACATCTGGATTCCCTTGCGCGACGGCACCCACGAGCGCGCTGAAGGCCTTCGTGCGGGCCTTCGACGGTACCGACGAAGTCTGCCATCGCACCTGGGATCGCTCGATGCCGCGGGACCTCGTGTGAGCTAGCGCTCGGGGATCAACCGGGCCAGCCCGATCGGGCGGCCCGGCGCAACGTCGACTTCACGATCAGGCGATGGAAGGGCGCGATTGCCGCGATATAGGCCCGCCCTGCCCAGTGATTGAAGGTCACGACCGTCGTGGCGACAAGCCGGCGGCACGAAGCGGACTCTTCGACCAATACGGACAGACGGAAGTCGAGATGGCGATCGTCCTCGCCAAGAATGATCTCATGACGATGGCGCTCGTAGACCCGAAAGAATTCGATCCTGTCGGTCGCAACGTCATCGCGCAATGCGGAGGATGTCTTGAGACCAAACCCCGCAACCAGCGTGTCCCTGAGAGCCACCAGCCAGCCCACCCATCGCGGCTGCCCCTTGAGCATATGGATGGCGAGGCGCTCGGCGTCGCCCGTCGCATTGCCCGGCAGGTCGATCGCGAAGGCGTCTGCGAAGCCCGCCTTGGCGTAGAGCGGCTTCAGCACCGAACCTTGCGGCAGATCGACTCGTGCGACGCGGGCCATGGTGCAGCCAATAGCACGCCCATACGATATCATCGAGGCAGATGGCATTCACCGCGACTCATTGGAACGAGCTGGTCCGGCAGGGTTACACGATCGTGCACGGCGCGATCGGCGATGGCGCCTTGCGCGCCGCGCAGGAGGCGTCCGATCACCTGGCGTCGATCTTTCCGGAAGGCTGGCAGCGCTCGAAGAACGAGCTGTGGCGCGAGATCAAGGACAGCCATCATCCTGCCTTCCTCGCGATCGCCGGCAGCGTGCTCGATCCGCTGGCGCTGGAGATCCTGGAGAGCGTGCAGACGCCCGATCGCATCCAGTTCGCCCAGACCCTGCCCGGCTTCACGACGGGCCGGATCGTCGGCCGGCATTTCCATATCGACGGCGGCGTCGGGCCTGCGCTCGCCGCGTTCAACATCTTGTTCGGCGTCGCGCTCTCGGACGTGGCCTCCGACACGGCAGGCGGCTTCCACGTTCTGCCCGGCAGCCACGAGAAATTCGCTTCCTTCTTCAGGGAGCAGCCGGCCGATGCGCCCGTCCATTGGGGCGAGATCAAGCAGCTCGGCCAGAAGAAATTCCTGACGCAGACGGAGATGGTGGTGCCGCGCCTTCGGGCGGGCGACATCATCGTGGCGCACAGCTTCCTGGCACACGGTACGTCCTTCAACACGACGGACGTGCGCCGCGACATGATCTTCCAGCGCCGCGCCGCCGTGCCCCTCGGCGATCCCGCGACTCAAGCCGCCGCGCGCGAGGCGTTCATGCGCGACCCCTGGACGTTCTTCCGCCGGCGCTGAAAGCGCGCACACCCTCATCCTGAGGAGCGCGCAGCGCGGCTCTTCAGGATGAGGGTGTGCGATCGCTTTTAGCGCTCGAGGTCAACCTGCTCCGGCGGCGGCGCGGCCTTGAGGTTCATGCGCCCGTCGTAGATCGGCCGCGCTCCCGTCGTCGGGCCGGGATACTGGACGAACAGCACCGTGCCGCCGGTCTCCGTTTTCATCTCGTCCTCGAAGTGCGGGTCTTCCATGTAGACCAGCGTGCCCGGGCCGTATTTGCGCGCGCCCATCCGGAACTCGCCCTCGATCACGTACCAGATCTGCGCGAAGTCGTGCTTGTGCAGCTTGAAGCCGGCGCCCGGCTCGTAGCGCAGGAAACCGACGTTGGGCGTGGTCGGCCGCTCCGGCGTCGGGTGGAACAAGAACTTGGTGGCGTTGCCGAAGCGGCCCATCTGCCAGTCGATGTCGTCGGGATGCGCGAAGTCCGGTGCGTGGTGGGTCATGTCTTTTCTCCGCTCGTCGCTGCCCAACAAGCATAGGCCAATTGAAGCCCGGCCGCAGCGGTGCTTAAGCTGCGGCCCAGCGAAAATGGCCCTGGGGGAGATCGGCGTGGCAGCAGCAGGAGGCCGGGTGGCCGGCAAGATCGCCCTCGTGACCGGCGCAGCGGCAGGCATCGGCCGCGCGATCGCGCTGCGCCTGGGCGAGGAAGGCGCGTCGCAGATCCTCGTCGACATCGACGACAAGGGACTGCGCGAGACCGAGCGTATGCTGACGGCCGCCGGGCATCCCGTGATGGCGATCACCGCGGATGTGACGGAAGAGGCGCCGGTGAAGGCGCTGTTCGCCAAGGCGCTCGCCGCACATGGGCGGATCGACATCCTGGTCAACGACGTGGGCGGCGGCTCGTGCGGCCACATCTGGGAGGCCAGGGTCGAGGACTGGGACTTCGTGCAGAAGCTCAACCTGCGCTCGACCTTCCTGTGCACGCGCGAGGCGGCGGCCCATATGCGCGAACGCCGTGCCGGTCGCATCGTCAACATGTCGTCGGGCGCGCGCGAGGGCACGCCGTGGACCGCCTACTACATCGGCAACTCGGCCTACTCAGCCGCCAAGGCCGCGATCCACGGCTTTACCCGCGGTGTCGCACTCGAACTTGCGGAGTACAACGTGTTCGTGAATGCCGTGGCGCCCGGCCCGATCGAGACCGAGCGCACGGGACCCGGCTTTCGCAAGATCGAGGATCTCGAATACGGCCCGGTCCGCGCCACGCCGCTGCGCCGCATCGGCGTGCCGGAGGATATCGCCAGCGCCGTGCTATTCTTGGCCTCCGACGAGGCCAATTACATCACCGGCACCACGCTCGCCGTCGCAGGAGGACGCTAGTCATCATGAAAGCAGCCTATATCGAGAAATTCGGCGGACCCGAGGTCCTCACCTACGGCGACCTTCCCGACCCGACGGCCGGCGCGGGACAGATCGTCGTCGACGTCGCGGCCGCGAGCGTCAACGGCGCCGACTGGAAAGTGTGCTCCGGCGAATACAACGGCGTGGCCAAATTCCCGCTGTGCCTGGGGCGTGATTTCTCCGGTACGGTCAGCACGCTCGGCGCAGACGTGCAGGACCTGAAGATCGGCGACGAGGTGTTCGGCGTGCTCGAGACGGGACGGGACGGCACCTACACAGAGAAGCTCGCGATCGGCGCCGCCATCGTGGCCAAGAAGCCGGCCGGTCTGTCGCATGTCGATGCCGCAGCGATCGCCCTCACCGGGCTCACCGCACTCTGCGCGATCGAAGACTCTTTGAAGCTGAAGGCCGGCGAGACGATCCTGATCCAGGGCGGCGCGGGCGGCGTGGCGAGCTTCGCCATCCAGCTCGCCAAGCACCTCGGCGCCAGAGTGATCACCACCGCGAGCGCCGCCAACGCGGCCTGGCTGCGCGAGATCGGTGCCGACCAGGTGATCGACTACAACACGACCGATTTCACCAAGGCCGTCAGCAACTGCGACGCGGCCTTCGACACGGTGGGCGGCGACGTGGCGATGCGCACTTTCGCGGTGTTGAAGCCGGGCGGCCGGGCGACCTTCATCGGCTCGGGCGCGCAGGCACCCAAGCCCGACCGCAGCGACGTGACGGCGTTGCGCCCCGCGGTTCCGCGCACGCGCCGGCATCTCGAACGAGTCCTCGAACTTCACAAGGCGGGCGCGATCCGAATTCCACCTGTCACACTGTTCCCGCTCGCGAAGGCCGCGGAGGCGCTCAAGGTCAGCGCGGGACGACACCTCAAGGGCAAACTGGTGCTCACGATGCGGTAAACGAGGCGCGAGTCAGCGATGGGAGGAAATAAAAAATGAAACTTCGCCGCAGACAATTCCAGAGACTGGCCGCCAGCGCGCTCGCGCTGCCGGCGCTTGCGCGCACCGCGTCAGCGCAGACCTATCCTGCGCAGCCGCCGCACATGATCGTCGGCTACGCCGCCGGTCAATCGATCGACATCCTGGCGCGTCTGATCGCGCAGTCGCTGTCGGAACAGCTCGGCCAGCAGTTCGTGGTCGAGAACAAGCCGGGCGCCGGCGGCAATATCGCGGCCGAAGGCGTGGCCCGTGCCGCACCCGACGGCTACACGCTGCTCGCGGTCGGCGCCAACAACCCGATCAACTCGACGCTCTACGACAAGCTCTCCTTCGATCTGCTGCGCGATCTGGTGCCGGTCGCGGGCATCTATCGCGTCTACCAGGTGATGGTGGTGAACCCGACGTTTCCGGCACGGACCGTCGCGGAGTTCATTGCCTACGCCAAGGCGAACCCAGGCAAGATCAACTTCGGCTCGGCCGGCACCGGCTCGGTGGCGCATGTGAGCGGCGAGTATTTCCGGATGATGGCCGGCATCGACATGCAGCATGTGCCCTATCGCGGCGCACCGCTGGCGCTGGCCGATCTGCTGGGCGGGCAGGTCCAGGTCATGTTCGACAACCTGCCGTCGTCGATCGACCATATCCGGAACGGCCGCCTGCGCGCCTTGGGCGTCTCGACGCCGGCGCGGCTCGACCTGCTGCCGGATGTGCCGACGATCGCGGCAACGGTGCCAGGCTACGAGACCAGCGCCTTCGCCGGCCTCAGCGCACCGGCGGGCACGCCGCCCGCAATCGTCCAGCGACTCAACAAGGCGGTCGGCGCGGCGCTGGCGGACCCCAAGCTCGCGGCCCGCATCGTCGAAATGGGTGGCGTGCCGATGCCGATGACGCCCGCCGAATTCGGCACATTCCTCGCCAACGAGACCGCGAAATGGGGCAAGGTGATCCGGGCGGCCAACATCAAGGCCAACTGACGGAAAGGCGTATGGCGTGACACAGAAAGACAATTGGGGCTGGCGGGCGCGGATCGGCATTTTCATCGTGGGCAACGAGGCGGTGCCCGAGGCCGAATGGTGGGCGATGGCGCCTCCCAACGTGTCGATCCATGCCGCGCGCGTGACGGCCACGTCGCCGTGGGCCAAGTGGAAGGCCGACAAGAGCGGCGTCGAGCTCTCCGAGGACATGCAGCGCGGCGCCAAACAGTTCGGCACCATGCGCCTCACCGCCGTCACGCTCGCCCACACGACCAGCAGCGTCGTGGGCGGCACGGGCTGGGACGAAGCCACCGCAGCGGCGATGTCTGCCGTGATCGGCAAGGGTGTGTTCGCGACGACCAACGGTTTCGATACAATCGCGGCCCTGAAGGCGTCCGGCATCAAACGGCCGTTCCTGGTGCTTCCGCCCTGGTTCGCCGATCCCGCGGTGAAGGCCGCTGTCGCCTACTACGCCGAGCACGGTCTCGCGACGGCTGGGCACCTGCGCTACGACCCCGGCCCCGGCTGGCGCGATATCCCGCCAGGCGAGCTCTACGCCCGCTTCATGGGCTTCGAGCAGCAGATCGAACCGCTGTATGCGCAGGTCCGCGCCACCTGCCCCGCCGACGCCGACGGCGTTCTGCTGGGTGGCACCGGCTTCCGCTGCGTCGGCATCATCGACGCCCTGGAGCGGGACCTCGCGCGGCCCGTGGTCTCGGCCAACCAGGCCAGCCTCTGGCACTGCCTGCGCCGGTCGGGCGTCAAGGAGCCCGTGACGGGATACGGGCGCCTGCTCACGATTTGATCCACAAAGCGCGTCTCGCCGGTCCGGGGCATACTAGACCTAGTATTGGTCTGGTCGTCGGATGGAGAGTACGTGGGCGGGCTGAAGTTCTATCTGCGCTGTTTGCGAGATGCTTGGCGCAGTTCGTGGGACCTGGCGAATGCCCGGCTCCCCCTCGCCGGTGTGGTCGTGATCTACGGTGCCTTGCGCTTCACCGGCCACGAGCCTGTGCTGCCGGACTTCTTAGAACAGAACGTGCTGGCGCTGGCGGCGGCCTATGTGGTGGCCGCCTGGGTGGCGGTGTTTGCCGTCCGCCTGATCGCCGCCCCGCCGCGCCTCTATGCCGAACTGCAGGCCCGGCCGCCGGTCGTGGTCCCGGCAATGGAGCCGGCACCGACGGTCGCCGCTGCGCCTGTCGCGAAGACCGTCGCCGCGCCGGCTCCCCTGCCGCCGCTCGACGTTCGCCTGCAGGACCAGATTCACGAGACGGCCGCGCGCGATGCGATCGGCGAGCCAATGCCGGCGGCACGCGCCTACGTGGCGCGCGTCACCAACCGCGGTGACAAGGCTGTGCACCGCTGCCAGCTCTTCCTCGGCAACCCGACGCACATCCAGGTGGTGAGCGGCCCGTTCGACCTGGAGCCCGGCCAGCATCGCGACCTGCCGGTGCTGCGCATCATCGACCAGTCCGACGAGCCGCACGCGCTCGCCTACTATCTCGAGAGCGAGACCTGGCAGGTGGCGGCGGGACAGGCCGCGTGGCTGCCCGACCCCGGCCGCTTCAAGGTCAAGGTGCTCTCCGCCGACGCACCGACGGCCGCGCTGAGCGTCGATCTCACCTGCAGCAAGACCAAGCCCGAGGCGTGGACCTTGATCGAGGCGGCGCCGCCCACTGAGCGGCGCAAGCGCGATCGCGCAGGATGGGCTGGTGCCGCGACGCCCGTGGCTGAGCCTAACTCGGGCGATTAGAGCAATATCGCTAAAGCGATTTCGCTTTATCGAACCACACTGACGGGATGTCGCGATAGACGACGTCCCGGCGATAGACGAGCCCAAGGCGTTTCATCACCGCCTGCGAGGCGAGATTATCCGGCTTGGTGACGGCGAAGATCAGATCGAGCCTGATCGTCTCGAAGCCGAATTTGAGGGCGGCACGCGCTGCTTCCGTCGCATAGCCCTTGCCCCAGGCGTCGGGGTGCAATGCCCACAGCACTTCGGTCTCCCCGAACTCCGGCACGAAGTTGAGGCCGCACTGGCCGATCAGCTTGCCGTCGCAAAAGACGCCCCACGGCGCGTAGCCGCGCGTGCTCCAGCCCGACTGGAAGCGCGCGATCGTGGCCTCGCTCGCGGCCATCGGATCGCGGTCGGCCGGGCTCAGCCACCGGGCCACCTCGGGATGGAAGCGGAACGCTGCATAGGCCTCGCGGTCGTCCCATTCGAGCGGCCGTAACAGGAGGCGTTCGGTACTGACAGTGCTCATCTTTACACAACTTTACACAGCCGAGACGGATACGAAACCGCCTGGGTCCATATCACCGTCACGGGCAAACCACCCGACCAACTGATGGAGACGGACAATGGCAAACTTCAAGATGACGACGATGCTGGCGGCCCTTCTCGCGGGCAGCCTCGCGGTCACCGCCGGCGGTGTTGCGTTCGCCGATAACGTGAAGACCTTCGACCCGGCCAAGTTCAACCAGCACATCGAGAAGCGCGTCGACCGTGCCCTGACCGGCACCGACGCCACGGCCGACCAGAAGAAGGTCTCGACCATCATCGAGCAGGCCTTCACCGACATGAAGCCGCTGCACGACAAGCGGGTCGAGAACCGCAGGGCGATGGCCGACGCCATGCAGGCACCGACGATCGACAAGGCGAAGATCGAGGCGCTGCGCCAGGAGCAGATGAAGACCGCCGACGCCGGCTCCAAGCGCTTCACGCAGGCCCTGACCGATGCGGGCGACGTTCTCAGCGTCCAGCAGCGCCAGGCTTTCTTCAAGAAGTGGAGCGAGCGCGGCGAGCATGGTCACCATGGCAAGCGTGGGTAAGGGGCATCGGGAGCGTTCCGGCCTGATATACTGGGCGTCATGGCCGAGCGCATCCTGATGATCGACGACGACAGCCGCCTCGCCGGGATGGTCTCCGACTATCTTGGCGGGGCGGGCTTTCGTTTGACGATCGCCGGCACTGCGCGCGAAGGCGAGGCGCTCCTGAAGCGCGAGGTCTTCGATGCCGTGATCCTCGACCTGATGCTGCCCGACAGCGACGGCCTCGATGTCTGCCGTCGGCTCCGCGCCACCTCCGACGTGCCGATCCTGATGCTCACCGCGCGCGGCGAGCCCATGGACCGGGTGGTAGGTCTCGAGATCGGCGCCGACGACTATCTCGCCAAGCCCTTCGAGCCGCGCGAGCTGCAGGCAAGGCTGCGCGCCATCCTGCGCCGCAAGGGCGCGCCCGCGAAAGCCGACACGATGCGCTTCGGCCGCCTCGAGATCGACAAGGGCGCCCGCGCCGTGCGGCTCGACGGCGAGGAGCGCGCCCTCACCTCCTACCAGTTCGCGATGCTGCTGGCGCTGGCCGAGCGCGCCGGCCGCGTGCTGTCGCGCGACGCGCTGATGGACGTGCTGAAGGGCGAGAAGCTCGAAGCCTTCGACCGCTCCGTCGACGTCCACGTGAGCCGCATCCGTGCCGCCATCGAGGACGACCCCAAGAAGCCGCGCCGGATCCTTACGGTCCGCGGCACGGGCTACGTCTTCGCCAAGGAGCAGGACCGCTAGCCGTGCAGCGCCTTTATCTCCAGTTCTACGTGACCATCCTGCTGGTGCTGGGGGTTTTCGTCGGCGCCGCCGCACTTGCGTGGCAGTTCGCCGAGGAAGAAACGCCACAATATCTCGACCTCGCGACCGAAATAACGGCGGCCTACCTGCCACCGGATCAGGCCGACACGGGAAAGCTGATCGACGGTCTTCGGGCCAAACTCAAGGTCGACGGTCTTGCCCTGTACCGGCCCGACGGCCGCCTGATCGCCTATTCCGGCCGCGAGCCGCCGCGCTTCGATACGCGTCGTGCCCGTCCGGGCTGGCGCCGCGGCCCCGGCGGTCCGAGCTATACGCTTCAATTGCCCGACGGCCGCTGGCTGGTGGCGCGCCAGGTGCGCGAGCGTCCGAATCCGACACTTTGGGTGATCGGCGGTCTGGCACTGCTGGCGGCGGCCATCGCCGTCGGCGCCTATCCGGTGGTGCGCCGGCTGGGCAGCCGCATCGAACGGCTGAAGGCGGGCGTCGATCAGCTGGGCGGCGGAAATCTCGGCGCACGCGTGAAAGTAGAGGGGCGCGACGAGATCGCGGCCCTCGCCGAAAGCTTCAACCGCTCGGCCAGACGCATCGAGGAGCTGGTCACCGCACACCGCTTGTTGTTGGCCAACTGCAGTCACGAGCTGCGCACGCCGCTGACGCGCATCGGCATGGCGGTGTCGCTGCTGGGCGAGCAGGCCGACCCCAGGACACAGGCGTCGCTGAAACAGGACATCGCCGAGCTCGACCTGCTGATCGACGAGATACTGTTGTCGAGCCGGCTCGAAGCGGTGCCGGGCCTCGAACATCGCGAGCCGGTCGATCTGCTGGCGCTCGCCGCACAAGAGGCAGCACGCTACGACATCGAGGCTTCGGGCGAACCCGTCACGGTTAATGGCGACCGTGCCTTGTTGCGGCGGATCGTGCGCAATCTGCTGGAAAACGCGCAGCGCTACGCCGGCGACGGCGCCATCGACATCTCCGTCAGCCACACGAACGGCCGCGCCATCCTCGACGTGCGCGATCACGGGCCGGGCGTGCCGCCGGACGAACGCGACCGCATCTTCGAGCCCTTCTATCGCATGGCGTCCTCGCGCGAGACCGGCCGCGGCGCGGGCCTGGGCCTCGCCCTCGTGCGCGAGATCGCGCGCCGCCATGGCGGTGAAGCCGTTTGCGTGGCGGCAGACGGCGCCGGCAGCCGCTTCCGCATCGACCTGCCCGCCGCGTAGACTGCCGCCAAAATCACTGGAACTTGAGGGGCGGCGTCCATGGACTTCGACATTCCCGCGGAGATCGCGGCCTACCTGCGCGAACTGGACGAATTCATCGAGCGCGAGATCCGGCCGCTCGAGCGCCAGGACGACAATATCCGCTTCTTCGACCATCGCCGCGAGCACGCCCGCACCGACTGGGACAACGACGGCCAGCCGCGCCACGAGTGGGAAGAGCTTCTGGCCGAGATGAAGCGCCGCGCCGACAAGGCAGGCCACCTGCGCTTCGGATTGCCGAAGGAACTGGGCGGCAAGGAAGGCTCCAACCTCGCCATGGCGATCATCCGCGAGCATCTCGCGCACAAGGGGCTGGGCCTGCACAACGACCTGCAGAACGAGAGCTCGATCGTCGGCAACTTCCCGGTGGCACTCCTGCTGCATCGCTTCGGCACGAAAGAACAGAAGGACCGCTACATCGAGGGCATGTTCCGGGGCACCGAGCGCATCGGCTTCGGCCTCACCGAGCCCGACCATGGTTCGGACGCCACCTTCATGGAGACGACGGCCGTCAAGCAAGGCGGCGACTGGGTCATCAACGGCATGAAGCGGTTCAACACCGGCATGCATACCGCCACCGTCGATCTCGTGTTTGCCCGCACGTCCGGCAAGGTGGGCGAGCCGCGCGGCATCTCGGCCTTCCTGGTGCCGGTCAAGACGGCGGGTTTCAAGATCGAGCACATGTGGTGGACGTTCAACATGCCGAGCGACCACGCCGAAGTGTCGCTCACGAACGTGAAGGTGCCGGCATCGACCATGCTGGGCGAGGAAGGCCGCGGCCTCGACGTGGCCCAGACTTTCGTGCACGAGAACCGCATCCGCCAGGCCGCCTCGAGCCTAGGTGCCGCGCAGTACTGCATCGACATGTCGGTGGTCTATGCCAAGAACCGCAAGGTGTTCGGCAAGGCGCTGGCGACCAACCAGGCGATCCAGTTCCCGCTCGCCGAGCTGCACACCGAGGCCGAGATGACGCGCGGGCTGGTGCGCAAGACCGCCTGGCACCTCGACCGCGAGCACCACATGAACGTCTCCGAGTGGGTCGCGATGTCGAACTACCGCGCCAACCGCCTGGTCTGCGACGCCGCCGACCGCGCCATCCAGGTGCATGGCGGCATCGGCTATTCGCGGCACACGCCGTTCGAGCACATCTATCGCCATCACCGCCGCTACCGCATTACCGAGGGCTCGGAGGAAATCCAGATCCGCCGCGTCGCCGGCGCACTGTTCGGCTTCTGGGGCGCGCAGAAGGCATCAACGGCTCCCAAGCAATGACTCCGGACGCCCGTCGGCGCTGGACGGGCGAAGCGGTGATGTGTGTGACCATCCTGCTGATGGGCTCGAGCTATCCGTTCGCCAAGGAAGTGCTCGCGACCATGAGCCCGCTGCTTTACAGCGGCTCGCGCTACGTGATCGCAGGCTTCTTCCTGCTCGCGGTGATGGCGCTGATGCGCAAGCCGATCGCGCTGCCCCGGCGCGACTGGCTGCCGATGATCGCCCTGTCGGTGGTGGGCGTCGGCTTCTTCCAGGCCTGCTGGGGACTGGGCATGTCGCGCACTTCCCCCAGCATCGGCTCGATCGTGATGACAACCACCACGGCCTTCTCCGCGATCCTCGCCTGGATCGGCGGACGCCGCCTGCCGGCGCTCGGCTGGCTCGGCATCGTCATCGCCTTTGCGGGCGTCGTACTGGTCGTGAACAACAGCCTGGCGCGGATGACCCTCTCGCTCGGCAACGTCGACGGTGCGTCGTTCTGGCTGGCCGCAGCCTTTGCCTGGGCGCTCTATGTCGATCGTTGCGCGCCCTACAATGCGCGGCTGGGCACCCTGCGGGTCATGGCCTGGACAACCCTGATCGGCTCGCTTGTCTTGACCGCACTTTCTCTGATCTTCGACTCTCTGCACGAATTCGAGCAGCTGAGTGCCCGGCAGTGGGGTTACTGGCTCTATACCGCGATCTTTCCGGTGGGCGTGGCGTTCCTCGGCCTCACGGTCGGCTTCGACCGGCTCGGGCAGAGCCGGGTCATGGTCTACATGTATCTGATCCCGATCGCCGGCGTGGGCCTGTCGGTGGTGTTTTTCGGCGATTCGCTGACACCGGCCCGCGTCCTGGGCGGCCTGATCGTGCTGCTGGGCGTCATTCTCACGCGCGTTGCGCTCGACCGTCGGGCCCGGCTTCTGTAGAAGGGGGCCGTGAAAAAGGCAGTCAAAAAGACCTCTCCCAAGGCCACGAAGGCGCTCGCGGCGCCGACGCTCGCCACCCCCGGCACCGGCGGGCGCCGGGCGTTCGTTGCGCGCGCGACCAAGGAAACCCGCATCGCCGCCGCCATCAACCTCGACGGCACCGGCAAGTACGACATCAAGACCGGCATCGGCTTCCTCGATCACATGCTGGAGCAGCTTTCGCGCCACAGCCTGATCGACATCACGCTGCGCGCCGAAGGCGACCTGCACATCGACTATCATCACACCACCGAGGACAGCGGCATCGTGCTGGGCGAGTGCCTGCAGAAGGCGCTGGACGATCGCTCCGGCATCCGCCGTTACGGCAGCGCCGTGATCCCGATGGACGAGACGCTGACCGAAGTGGCGCTGGACGCCTCGAACCGGCCGTACCTGATCTGGAAGGTGAACTTCTCCAAGCCCAAGCTCGGCACGATGGACACCGAACTGTTCAAGGAATGGTTCCAGGCCTTCGCGCAGCTGGGCGGCCTGACCCTGCACGTGTGGAATCACTACGGCGACAACAACCACCATATCGTCGAGAGCTGCTTCAAGGGCCTTGCGCGCGCGCTACGCGTTGCCTGCGAGGTCGATCCGCGCCAGACCAGCGCGATCCCCAGCACCAAGGGCGTGCTCTGACCTCCTGATGACCGTCGCCATCGTCGACTACGGCTCAGGCAACCTCCGCTCCGCCGCCAAAGCCTTCGAACGCGCCGCGCGCGAAAGCGGGACGAACGAACGCGTCGTCGTGACGTCGAGCCCCGCGGAAGTGGCCGCCGCCGACCGTATCGTATTGCCGGGCGTGGGCGCTTTCGCCGACTGCCGCGCGGGGCTGTATGGGGTGGCCGGCATGGTCGACACCCTGCAGCGCGAAGTGATCGAGCGCGGCAAGCCCTTCCTCGGCATCTGCGTCGGCATGCAGTTGATGGCCAGCCGCGGCGTCGAGTATGGCATCCACGCCGGGCTCGACTGGATTGCGGGCGACGTGGTGCGTATCGCGCCTACCGACAAGGCGCTGAAGATCCCGCACATGGGCTGGAACGAATTGGTCGACCTCAGGGCCCATCCCCTGCTCGACGGCATCGCGGCCAACGACCACGCCTACTTTGTGCATTCCTTCCATCTCAAGGCCTCGAAGGCCGAGACCGTCCTGGCGACGACCGAATACGGCGGCCGCCTGACCGCGATGGTCGGCCGGGACAATCTCGCCGGCACGCAGTTCCACCCCGAGAAAAGCCAGGCCACGGGCCTGCGGCTGATCGGCAATTTCCTGCGCTGGAAACCCTGAAACGGCGGCGGCGCCGGAACGACTGATCGGCCGGAACGTTGGGTGTGCTGCAGGAGTGGACGAAAAGCCACCGTCCAACCCATGGAGCACGCCTTGGAAGCCCCCCGTCTCGAACGCCGGCTCGTCGCCATCCTCGCCGCCGACATCGTGGGATACAGCCGGCACATGGAACGCGACGAGACGGCAGCCCTTGCCACCCTGTCCCGCCTGCGCGTCGTTGCAGACGAACTGATCGCCAGTCACAAGGGCCGCATCACCGGCACTGCCGGCGACAGCATCCTCGCGGAATTTTCCAGTGTGGTCGATGCCCTCGATTGCGCGGTGAAGATCCAGGCAGGCGTCGTCGCGAGCGGCGAGGACCAGGCGCCGGAGCAGCGCATGCAGTTCCGCATCGGCGTGAACGTCGGCGACGTCATGGTGAAGGACGGCGATATCTTCGGCGACGGCGTCAACATCGCCGCCCGGCTCGAGACGCTCGCAAGTCCTGGCGGCATCTGCGTCTCACGCGGCGTGCGCGATCATGTCCGCAAGATGGGCCGCTATGCGTTCGAGGACCTGGGTGAACAGAGCGTGAAGAACATCGCCCAGCCGATCCGCGCGTTCCGCCTGCACGGCCTGGAGGAAGGCGCGCCCGATCCCGCCGTTACCGATCCGCCGCTTGGTCTTGCCTCCACGCCGGCGCCGGCCGTCAGCACGCCGGCGCCCTTCGAACTGCCGTTCTGGGACACGATCAAAGAGAGCAAGGACCCCGCCGAGTTCACTGCCTATCTCGAGCAGTATCCCAACGGAGTCTTCTCCGCGCTGGCCGAAGCCCGTCGCGATGCGCTGATGGCCGAACAGGCCGAGGCCACCGTAGTCGCGGCTCCCGAGCAGGATCTCGCGACCATGGAACTGGCCTTCTGGGACTCGATCAAGGAGAGCACGGACCCGGCCGAATTCGCGGCCTATCTCGTGCAGTATCCGGACGGATCGTTCGCCACCCTCGCCGACACGCGCCGCCGGGCGCTGATGGAGGCGAAGGCCGCGCCCACCCCCGAGAATGCCACCGCCGACGAGACCGAGCTCACCTTCTGGGACTCGGTCAAGGACAGCGACAATCCCGCGATGTACACCGCCTACCTCGAGAAATATCCGAACGGCTCCTTTGTCCCCCTGGCCCAGGCCAGGATCGAGGAACTCTCCTCGGCAGGCTGAGCGCTATTTCCCGGCCTGGATCCAGTCTTCGATCTTGGCCACCGTCTCGGCCTCGATCCCGCTGTAGCCGTGATGGGCGTAGGCTTCACAGTCGTCGCCGGTGGATTTTCCGCCATCCATCTCGATCAGGTCGGTGCCGTATTTCTTGTGATTGGAAACGCCGGCCGACGGGCTGGTGACCT
Organism: Enhydrobacter aerosaccus; assembly: GCA_903839865.1. GTDB lineage: Bacteria > Pseudomonadota > Alphaproteobacteria > Reyranellales > Reyranellaceae > Reyranella > Reyranella aerosaccus_A. The sequence goes on from CAIMEE010000062.1 coordinate 20,825, forward strand.
TGCAGGCATCCATCCTGTGCAGGACGATCAGTTGCCGGCTCTTCAGCCCACGCGTATCGAAGCCAGAGATCCCGCTCATCGACGAAGTGTGAGCGAAGCCCGCTACCTGACCATCGAGCGACTTGGCCAACGACATCGTGCTTTCGGTGCTGCGCGAGGTGCCGACCACGTATATCGCAATCTTGCCGTAGCGCTTCTCGAGATCCTGCATGATCGCCTGAATGCGGGCGGGCGTCGTCGTAGCATCGGTCGAAGCGGCGACGAACTGCGGGCCAGCGAACTTCTCACGCGAGCGAATGAGGAAATTGCCGCCGCCCGAGAACGTGATCTTGGCGCCTTCCATGCGCGGGTTCATGCTCCCGTTGCCTCCTGGCATGAGGATCACCCCGTACTTGATCGTGGCCGGAGTCCGCGTGGTCAGCACGTAGTTGAACTTGTCGCCGCCCTGCGGGAGGACCTCGACCAGCTCATCGGCCGCCAGTGCCGCGCCGTGAAGCGTGAATGC
>CAIMEE010000063.1 GCA_903839865.1 Enhydrobacter aerosaccus
CGACGAGGCCGAGGGCCACATCGCGGCGGCGCTTTTCTCCGGACCGGCGGAGGATGTCGTGGAGTTCTGCCAGCGCATGGCGCGTCGTGACGGGCCGATCGTGCCGGGCGTTGTTGCGCCCTATCCAGTAGCGTTCCTGCGCAGCGAAGTTTCGCTCAGCGTGAACGCGGCGTCGGCCGGCGGCAACGCCAGCCTCATGGCGATCGGCTGACCGGGCGGCTCGCCGTCAGGTATCCGATGGTTTGGCGAGGCGCCGGCTGCACGTCAGGCGGTCGGGCCGCGGCGCCTTCAGGCGGTCGGTCTCGCATTCTTCATAAGAATAGGGGCCGGCCAGATAGGCCGGGCCCGCCAGCACCAGACCGCGCGGCAGTTCGAGATACCAGCCGGGCGCGGTCCATGCCTGGTCGACGCTGGTGGCGCAACCGCTGACGGTCATCGCCAAGGCCAACCCTGCAGCAGCGAAAATCGAGCGTATCGGCATTCCGGTCCCCCCTTGGCCCAGCGTGTCGGGGTACGTTACAGGGCGATGTGCGCGGCAACAATCGCTTTTGCCCGAGCCCGGCGGGCGGGCTAAAAGGACCGACAAAGAGAATGTAAGGGGAGGCTGCGCTGATCGCGTGGCGCGCGCTGATTTGATCGATTTGCCGGAGAAGCAGGGACTTTACGACCCACGCAACGAACACGATTCGTGCGGCGTCGGCTTTGTGGCCGACATCAAGGGCCGGAAATCCCACGACATCATCCATCAGGGCCTGCGCATCCTGGTGAACCTCGACCATCGCGGCGCCGTCGGCGCCGATCCGCTGGTGGGCGACGGTGCGGGCTGCATGATCCAGACTCCCGATGCGCTGCTGCGCGACTGGGCGAAGAAGGCCGGCGTCGACCTGCCGCCGCCCGGCCACTACGCGGTGGCCATGTGCTTCCTGCCGCAGAACGAGAAGGCGCGCGACTTCGCGGTGAAGCGACTCGAGCATTTCATCAAGGTCGAGAAGCAGAAGCTGGTCGGCTGGCGCGACGTGCCGACGGATATCACCGGCCTCGGCGCCGGCGTGATCGAGCGCATGCCGGTGATGAAGATGGCGATCGTGGGCCGTGGCGCGAAGGTCGCCGATCAGGATGCGTTCGAGCGCAAGATCCTCACCATTCGCAAGCAGACCCAGAATCCGCTCGTCGAGCTGGAGAAGAAGAACAAGCTGCCGGGCCTGTCGCAGCTCTACATGACGTCCTTTTCGACGCGCACCGTGGTCTACAAGGGCCTGCTGCTCGCCCATCAGGTCGAGAGTTTCTACACCGACCTGCAGAACCCGCTGACCGAGTCCGCGCTCTGCCTCGTGCACCAGCGCTTTTCGACCAACACTTTCCCGTCGTGGCGGCTCGCGCACCCGTATCGCTTCATCGCCCACAATGGCGAGATCAACACGGTGCGCGGCAACGTCAACTGGATGTACGCCCGCCGGCGCATGATGGAGTCCGACCTGATCGGCGCCGATCTCGACAAGATGTGGCCGATCATTCCACACGGCCAGTCGGACACGGCCTGCGTCGACAATGCGCTCGAGCTGCTGATCGCCGGCGGCTATTCGCTCAGCCACGCGATGATGATGCTGATCCCGGAGGCCTGGGCCGGCAATCCGCTGATGGATGCCAAGCGCAAGGCCTTCTACGAGTATCACGCGGCGCTGATGGAGCCGTGGGACGGCCCGGCGTCGATCGCCTTCACCGACGGCCGCCAGATCGGCGCCACTCTCGACCGCAACGGACTGCGCCCCGCGCGCTTCCTGGTGACGACCGACGACAAGGTCGTGATGGCGTCGGAATCCGGAGTGCTGCCGATCCCTGAGGAGAAGATTGCGCGAAAGTGGCGCCTGCAGCCCGGCAAGATGCTGCTGATCGACCTCGAGCAGGGTCGTATCGTCGAGGACGACGAACTGAAGCGCACTTTGGCCGAAGCCGAGCCCTACGATGAATGGCTGCGCGACACGCAACACAAGCTCGAGGAACTGTCCGAGCTGCCGGACGCGCCGCCGGGTGTGACATCCAACGATCCGTCGACGCTGCTCGATCGGCAGCAGGCCTTTGGCTACACGCAGGAGGATGTTCATTTCTTCCTCGAGCCGATGGCGTCGAATCCCGACGATCCGATCGGCTCGATGGGCACCGACACGCCGATCGCCGTGCTCTCGAAAAAGTCGAAGCTGCTCTACAACTATTTCAAGCAGAACTTCGCGCAGGTCACCAACCCGCCGATCGATCCGATCCGCGAAGAGCTGGTGATGTCGCTTGTGTCGATGATCGGGCCGCGCCCGAACCTGCTCGGCCGGCATGCCGGCACGCACAAGCGGCTGGAGGTCTCCCAGCCGATCCTGACCAATGCCGAGCTTGAGAAGATTCGCGCGATCGAGGACCTGCTCGACGGTTCGTTCCGTACCGCGACCATCGACACGACCTGGCCCGCCTCGGAAGGCGCGGCTGGGCTCGAGAAGGCACTCGACCGCATCTGTTCGGAAGCGACCGATTGCGTGTTGGCCGACCGCAACATCCTCATTTTGTCCGACCGTGCCACCTCGGCGGAGCGCGTGCCGATCCCGGCGCTGCTCGCGACGGCGGCCGTGCACCACTATCTGATCCGGCGCGGCCTGCGCACTCAGACCGGCCTCGTGATCGAGACGGGCGAAGCGCGCGAAGTCCATCATTTCTGCTGCCTCGCCGGCTACGGCGCGGAGGCGATCAATCCCTATCTCGCCTTCGAGACGCTGGAAGCGCTGCGCGTGCAGAACGGCCTCCCGCTGAAGCCGTACGAGGTCCAGAAGAACTACATCAAGGGCGTCGGCAAAGGCCTGCTGAAGGTGATGTCCAAGATGGGCATCTCGACCTATCAGTCCTATTGCGGCGCTCAGATCTTCGACGCGATCGGCCTGCACTCCGGCTTCGTCGAGAAGTATTTCACCGGCACGGCCACGACCATCGAGGGCGCAGGCTGGAACGAGATCGCCGAAGAGACGGTGCGCCGCCATCGCGACGCCTACGGCGACAATCCTATCTACCGCAACATGCTCGACGTCGGTGGCGACTACGCGTTCCGCCTGCGCGGCGAGGATCATGCCTGGACGCCCGAGAGCGTGTCGCGGCTGCAGCACGCGGTGCGCGGCAATTCGTCGGCCGACTACAAGGCCTTCGCCGAGACGATCAACCAGCAGAACGAACGGTTGCTGACCATCCGCGGCCTGATGGAACTGAAGTGGGCAGACAAGCCCATCGCGATCGAGGAAGTCGAACCCGCAGCCAACATCGTGAAGCGCTTTGCCACGGGCGCAATGAGCTTCGGCTCGATCAGCCGCGAGGCGCATACGACGCTTGCGATCGCGATGAACCGGATCGGCGGCAAGTCGAACACCGGCGAGGGCGGCGAGGAGTCCGATCGATTCAAACCGATGCCGAACGGCGATTCGATGCGTTCGGCGATCAAGCAGGTCGCCTCGGGCCGCTTCGGTGTCACGACCGAATATCTGGTCAACGCCGACGACATCCAGATCAAGATGGCGCAGGGCGCCAAGCCGGGCGAGGGCGGAC
>CAIMEE010000064.1 GCA_903839865.1 Enhydrobacter aerosaccus
CTAAGGACACAACTCGGGGCAGGCGTGAACCAATCCGATTCCAGGCGCGACGGTTATCCCCGCAGGCAGCGAGTAGCCGGCAAGCTCGATGGGCCGGTGAATGACCCGGGCGACGTTGAACACCACCGGGCGAATCCTCAGTGACTCCTTCAGAAGACCATCAAGGTAGTCATCTCCGGACGGGTCGCCGGCAGCGCTGTGCTGGGCGGCGCGGCGGGCTTCTTCCAAGACTGTCGGATTCCTGACCAATCGCTCCAACGTCCACGACAGCGCAGCTCCGGTCGTGTCGTGCCCCGCAACGAGGAGCGTCATCAATTGGTCGCGCAATTCGGCGTCGGTGATCGACTGCCCGCGCATGTTGCCGGGCGCGGTGCGCACCAAAATGGCCAGCGCATCCGTTCGCGCATCCAGATCTGGGTCAGCCCGACAGTCGGCGATCTCGGCTAGCAGAATCCGGTCGAGTAACTCGAAATCTCGACTGACCGCCCGCCATGGGAGTCGGCGTCGCAAACCGGGATACGCCACGGCCAGTGTCGCGAACGGATGCATGTTCAAAATCCTCGGTATCACCTCGCGTAATTCCGTGAGACGAGCCGGGTTGGTGGCACCGATGACAGCGCGCAAGATCACTTCTAAGGTGATCTGCTCCAGCCGGCGCGCGACCGGGAATTCGCGATCTAGCGGCCAGCTGCAGACATTCGCCGCAGTCACTTCCCTGATCATGTCGGCGTGACGAGCGACAGCGTCGCGGCCCAATCCGATCGACAGCAACCGGCGCCAGTCTCGATGTGCGTCGCCGTCCAGCACCAGCAGGGAATTGTCACCCAGCAGCCCCCGCAGCACTGCATTTGCTTCACCGGCGCGATAAGAGGACTGGTCGCCGGTAAATACCTCTTTTATGTCTTGCGGATCGGCCAGGAACACCACTGGGCCCAGTGACGTAACTTTTAGAGTGAACGCTTTACCGTAGCGGCGTTCGCATGCAGCCACGAAACGTGGCCAGTAAAAACGCAACAGAATTGATTGGGCAAGCGTAGGCAGCCGTGGACCTGGTGGCAGCTTTGCCTTCACGGGCTCGGGGTTACTCCAGCAGCGTCATTTGTTTTCGCCGCCGCATTGTTCGAGGTCGCAGCTTGCGGCGCAAATAGTGGGACGTTGTCGAACATTTCCGGATGCTCCGCAAGAACGGGCAACAACGTTTCGACCAGTCTGTCTTTGTCATTGCTCAGTTGGGAAACGAATGTTGGCGCGGCCGCGTCGATCAACTGATCGACCAGCCATGGCGATAACGGGTAACCACTATTCGCATCCCCGGTCGGCCCGATTGCGGCGTCCGCAAGTGCAGGTTGGCCCATGTCGCGCAGAGCCTGCTTCACCGGCAGATCGATTTGGTCCGGCAACAGAAGATGGCGAACGTTGCCGTCTTGACTGACCAGATAGGACGGATCGGCCAAATTGATATCTGGGTTGAAATAGGCTAAATGTGAATAAGCGGTGCCGCTTACACTATTTAGCGCCGCCAGAGGATGCGCTATGGGATTTGTCGTCGAATGTGCGATGCCGTCATATCTGTCGGTGACGACGGTCTTCGAGTATTTGGTCTGCGCCGGTTGCCGGACGGTGTAGCCGATCGATTGTAAATAGGTACCTGGGGGAACCATTTGCGAAAGTCCGTCATTGATAGGGCCCACCGTGATCAACGACAGTTCGTCGGCCGGCGGTCCGTTCGGGTCCTTGCTCAGGCGCTCTGCCGCTTCTTCGACGACGGATGCTCCGGCCGAATACCCGACGGCTATCTTTGGACCTGGAGTCTGCTTGATCTGCTCAGCCAGTCGATCGGCCGCACTAGCAACAGACGCGTCCAAGGGTTGCGGATTATTCGGCGTCAACACGCCGGCTGATCCACTGAAAGGCGCAACGAGGCACTGGTTGCCACTACCGCTCTTGCAGAGGTAACCACCGAGGATCGCCGGCATGTACACGCCGTTTTGGGCACCGGGAAAGGCTTGGACGTCGGCTCCGCCGACCATCAGGACCGTATCGGCGTTCGCCGTTGCTGGGCCGTACATCGCAAAGATCCCGAAACCTACGGCTGCCGTGAGTCCACCCAGGGCTGCGCGTATCGTCGCCGAGTTCATGGTTCCCCCCATGTGGGCACCTTGGAGGCGCCGGATGTGCCAGTCGCTATTCGACTGCAGTTTGCCGTTGACGAAGGACTTTAGCCCACGTCCCGGTCAGCGCAGAAGGCGCGTATGGACAAATTGGAGCCGCCTAGGAGAATCGAACTCCTGACCTATTCATTACGAGTGAATCGCTCTACCGACTGAGCTAAGGCGGCGTGGCTGCGGCGATGAG
>CAIMEE010000065.1 GCA_903839865.1 Enhydrobacter aerosaccus
CGTGGCGCTGATCCCGTGCTGCCAGGCCGAGGTCGCGACGCTTCTCGGCCACAGCAAGAGCCCGCTCGACCAGCTCTGGCGCCATCCGATGCACCGCCGCGAGTTTGGCGCGCACGTCACCAACGTGCTGCGCGCGCTGGTGCTCGAGGCGCACGGCTACAAGGTGCGGGTGACGGAGTTCACCGGCCTCGAGCATACGATGAAGAACGAGCTGATTCTCGCCACGCGCCACCAGCAGTCCAATCCGGTGGCCAGGCGCCAGCTCGACAAGCTCGTGGAGCAGATCGGCGTGCGGCCGGCGCTGCTCGACGTCATGGGCAACGGCTAGGCGAGGCTTGGCGCCACAACCTCGGTCATGATCGCGGTGACGACCTTGCCTTGTTCGATGCCCGGCTTCTGGTAATTGCCGCAGTTCATGGCAACCACGGCGTCGAGGGTCGGGAAGATATACAGGTTCTGGCCGCCCCAACCGATGCCGCGCAGCCAAGGCTCCTTTTTCGCACCGACCTGCATTTCGCCGAGATACCACTGATAGCCGTATCGCCGGCCATCCGGGAACGCGATCAGCGGCGTGAAGGATTGCTTCAGCCAGTCGAGCGGCACGACCTGCTTGTCGCCCCACTTGCCGCGCGCGAGCACGAGCTGGCCGATCTTCAGCAGGTCGGGTGGGAGAAGCCTTAGCCCCGAGGCGGCCTGCGGTTCGCCATCCTTGCCCATGATCATATCGGTAGCGCTGAAGCCCAGCGGTTCGAACAGCGCCTTGCGCGCATAGGCCAGGAGCGGCTGGCCCGTGCCGCGCGCGATCAGGCGGCCGAGCAGGGCGGTGGCGCCGCCGCAGTAGATCCACTTGGCGCCGGGTTCCTCCACGATCGGCCGCTCGAGCACGAAGCGGTAGCGGTCGGGCGCCGCCACCATGGCGTTCTCGCTGTTGCGCGGATCGCCGTAGGGAACGGTGAGTTCGTCCCACTCGAAGCCGAGCGTCATGCTGAGCACGTTGGCCATGGTGACCTTGTCGCGGCCGGGCTGCTTGCCGAGATCGGGATATTCCGGGAACTGGTCATAGAGTTTGGCCTCGGGCGGAGGCACCTTCTTGTCGGCGAGCGCGATGCCGTAGACGAGACCGATCACGCTCTTGGAGACCGAGCGCAGGTCGTGCAGGACTTTTGGGCCGAAGGTCACGGTGCCGAGCGGCTCGCCCCATCTCTCGTCGACGCCGCGGCCGTAATGCTCGAACACGGTCTTGCCGCCCTTCGACACCAGCAGCGCATGCAGGCCGCTCACCTTGCCGTCGGCTTCGGCCTGCGCGAGACGCTCGGCATAGGTTGCAGCGAAGGCGGTGCGCGAGGCGATGAAGGCGGCTCCGGCGCCCAACAGGACGTGTCGGCGCGCGACCATCAGCCGAGGATCTCATAGTGCGCCTCGGTGGTCGTTCCGGTCTGGCCGTTGATGGGCAGGATGTCCTGTGGGCAGGCCGACATGGCCACGACGCAGTCGAGCTCGGCGCGGAGCGTGACGTAGTCGCCGGGCTTGGTCGTGGGCGGATCGAAGGAGATCTTCCCGTCCGGCTTCCACGGAATGTTCATGAACAGGTTGAGCGGGCTCGGGCATTCCGGCGGCGTCAGGCCAAGCCCCTGCATGCCGGCGAAGAGATTGTCGGTGCAGTTGTCGTGGTACTCCTTCACGCCCAGCAGGATGTAGCGCTCGCAATCGCAGGCGGCCATCAGCGTGTCGTGATCGCCGCGGCTGGTGTCCTCGGTCATCGTCAGGATCCTGCGGCGGCGGTTGGTGTAGAGCCCGTCGCCGACCTTGGGCACCAGTTTGGTGAGCGTGGCGCGCGTGTGTTCCATCGACATGAATTCGGTCAGCATCGACGCGGTGAAGGCCCAGGTGTCGACGACCTGCGCGCCGTGCGTGTTGACGATGCGGATCGACTGACCCTTGTTGAGATAGGCGGCTTTGCCGCGGCGGGCGGGGATGAGTTCCATCGGTCGGCTCCCTCAGTCGGTGATCTGCACGCGGATCGGCGTGGGATTGAAATTGTTGCAAGGATTGTTGATCTGCGGACAGTTCGAGATGACGGCCAGCGCATCCATCTCGGCACGCAACGCCACCTGGCAACCGGGCGGCGAGACGCCTAGCGCTACGGCCGCGCTGCCGTCGGCGGTCACCGGCACGCGCATGAAGAAATTCACGTTGGGCACGATGTCCCGCCGGCCGAGCCCGTGGCGGCCAAGGCCGGTCAAAAAGTTCTCGCGGCAACCCGGGCAGTTCGCGACGCCGTAGAGCATCTGGTTGGACGGCGCGCTGCAGCAACCGCCGATCGTATCGTGGCCGCCGAACTGGTCCTCGACGATGACGAACATCGGCCGCGCGACATCGGAATAGAGCGTGTGGCCGGTGGTGAGGAAAATGCTGCCCGCCGCCTTCACCGTGTTGGGCGCGTGGTAGCGCTCCTCGGGATTGGCTGCGTTGTAACAGAGAAAGTCGACGGCCTGCTGGCCTTCGAGGTCGGTGATCCGCAGGACCTGGCCCTGGCGCACGATGCCGGTCCAGGGCGCGCCGGCGGGAACGATTTCGTCGAGCATCTGCCCGAGGTTAAAGCCGCCGTAGCGGACTGCAATGCCTCGTTTTGGGCCTCGTTTCAGGCAGCCGCGTTGGGAATGACGCGGTTCTTGAGCGGCTGCCAGGTGCTGCGCGGGATGAGGCGCAACGTGTCGCGGAACTGCCGCGCGCATTCGGCCCAGGTGAAGCTCTCGGCGTGGGTACGGCAGAGCGCGGGGTCGGACTTGATGGCCTCGAGGCAGGCAGTGCGAAGGTCTTCGTTCACCGCGCCCACGCCCGGGATCGTCACCACGTCGAGCGGGCCCGGCACGGGATAACCCGCGACCGGCACGCCCGAGGCCAGCGCCTCGACCATGACCAGGCCGAAGGTGTCGGTGCGGCTGGGGAAGACGAAGCAGTCGGCCTGCGAGTAGCGGTAGGACAGCTCCTCGGTGTCCACCGAGCCGAAGAAGTGCGCGCCCTTGTACTTGCGCTGCAGCTCCTTCATCTGCGGTCCGCCGCCCACTACCCATTTGCTGCCGGGCAGGTCGAGGTCGAGGAAGGCCTTGATGTTCTTCTCGATGGCCAGGCGCCCGGCATAGAGCCAGATCGGGCGCGGCTCCTTGACGGTGTCGCGGGGCCTGGGATGGAAGGCCGCGATATCGACGCCGCGCGACCACGGCACGAGGTTCACGAAGCCGCGCGCGGCCAGCTCGTCGCGTATCGACTGGGCGACGACCAGCACGGCCGACGAGGGCGCGTGGAAGAGGCGCACGAAGGCGTAGCTCCAGCTGAGCGGCACGCGGATGCGCGCCTGCACATATTCGGGGAAACGCGTGTGATAGGCCGAGGTGAAGGGAATGCCGCGCTTGCGGCAGAAGGCGCGAGCCGCCCAGCCGAGCGGGCCCTCGGTCACCAGATGGATCGCGTCGGGCGCGAACAGCTTCAGCATGTGGTTGAGGCGGGCCGCCGGAAAGAGCGAGAGGCGGATCTCGGGATAGGTCGGGCAGGGCAGGGTGCGGAAGCGGTCGGGGCCGAAGACCTCGACCTCGTGTCCTTCGGCCTGCAGCAGCCTCACGACGGTTTCGATGGTCCGGACGACGCCGTTGATCTGGGGGCGCCAGGCATCAGAGACGATGGCGATGCGCAATTCGGTTCTACTCCGCGGCCAGTTGCGCGGGCACGTAGGGGGCGAGCGTGGAGTTGGCCTGCGCCATCTCCTCGGCCCAATGAACGATGCGCAGGCGTCCGTCGAAATCCTCGACCAGCGCCGTGCAGCTTTCGACCCAGTCGCCGTCGTTGCAGTAGAGCACGCCCTCGATCTCGCGGATCTCGGCGTGATGGATATGGCCGCACACCACGCCGTCGACGCCCCGGCGGCGCGCTTCGCTGGCGACCGCGGCCTCGTAGTTGCCGATGAACTGGACGGCGTTCTTGACCCGGTGCTTGAGGTATGCCGACAGCGACCAGTACGGCAGGCCGAGCTTGCGGCGGCCCCAGTTGTACCAGGTGTTGAGGCGCAGCGCCGTCGTGTAGGCCCAGTCGCCCAGGATCGCGAGCCAGCGCGCGTAACGCACGATGCCGTCGAATTGGTCGCCGTGGATCACCAGCAGTTTGCGGCCGTCGGGAGTCTCGTGGATCGCCTCTTCCTGGACGTGCACGTCGCCGAAGGTGAGCTGGCAATACTGCCGCGCCGCCTCATCGTGGTTGCCCGGCACATAGACCACGCTCGTGCCCTTGCGCGCCTTGCGCATGATCTTCTGGACGACGTCGTTGTGCGCCTGCGGCCAGTACCACCAGCGCTTCAGCCGCCAGCCATCGACGATGTCGCCCACGAGATAGAGATGCTCGCACTCGTTATGCTTCAGGAAGTCGAGCAGGATGTCGGCCTGACAGCCGCGCGTGCCGAGGTGGATGTCGGACAGGAAGATCGCGTGATGGCGGGCTGGCTGGTCGTGGTGCTCGATGACCGTCATGTGGATAAAGACTCACCCGACACTAAATCTGATGTGCGCGATTGCGCTGACCTCAGCAGATTGTGTATGTGAGCCGTTGCGACGAGGTGAATCGGTTGTGACAATTCAATGACATTCACGCCCCCGAAATCGATCCTGCTGATCCGCAATCCCATCGCGGGACGGCGCCGGCGTGGACTCGTCGAAGACGTTATGCGGCTCGTGCAGGCCGAAGGCTGGACGGTCGATCTGGTTGACACCGAAGCCGCGGGCGACGCGCGCCGTCTGGCCGAGACCTGCGACGCCCGCCGCTACGCCGTGATCGCGGTGGCGGGCGGCGACGGCACGATCAACGAGGTGGTAAACGGCCTGGCGCGACGCAGCGACGGCGCGCCGGCATTGGCACTGGTGCCGCTCGGCACCGCCAACGTTCTGGCGCACGAGCTTGGATTGCGGGCGACGGCCAAAGTGGTGGCTGAGACGATGATCGCGGGTCGCGAGTTGCTGATGCGGCCGGGCGAAGCCACTGGATCAGGCTCGCCGCGGCATTTCTCGCTGATGGCCGGTGCGGGCTTCGACGCCAAGGTGGTGGCGGGAGTGACGGCGCCGCTGAAGCGCCGGCTGGGCAAGGCAGCCTATGTGTGGCGCTCGATGATCGAGACGCGGCGCTACCGGCCGGTGCGCTATGCCGTCGAGGTCGACGGCGTGGCGTTCGAGGCGGCGTCCGTGATCGTGACGCGCAGTCGCCTCTATGCCGGGCCTTATGTCGTTGCGCCCGCGGCGGCTCTGGGAGAGCCGCTGCTCCACGTCTGTCTGTTCGAGCGCTGGGGCCGCTCGCAGACCCTGCGTTTCGGCCTCGCCCTGCTGATGGGACGCCTGCCGAAGACCGTCGGCTATCGCGTGATCGCCGGCCGCGACGTGAAGGTCTCGGTGCTGAGCGACGCGGGAGAAAGCCGCAGCCAGCCCGTCCAGATCGACGGCGACAACGCGCTCACGCTCCCGGTGTCGATCGCTCTGGCGACAGGCACCGTGCGTCTGTTGCGACCAGCCCGAGCCTAGCGCGCCGTCTGCTGCAGCTTGGCGATGACGGCGTTGGTCGGATGGCCGTCCGCCGGCAAGCCGACCTGCTTCTGGAACAGGCGCACCGCCGAGCGCGTCTTGGGGCCGAGCAGTCCGTCGGTCTCGTCGGTATAGAGATTGAGACGGGCCAGCCGCATCTGCATGTCGACCACCGTGTCGTGGCTGAGCGGCTGGTCGTCGTCGGGCGGTGTCTGCATGACGCCGGGTCCGCCGGCGATCTGCTGGGCAAGGATCGACACCGCGAGCGCATAGAGCGTCGAGCGGTTCCAGTTCATTACCGCCTTGAAGTTCGGATAGAGGATGAACGCGGGGCCCCGCCAGCCGGCCGGCAGGATGATCTGGGCATTCTCGTCGCTTGCGGGCAGCGCTCCACCCGCCGCGCGCTTCACGCCCATCTGCGCCCAGGCGCGCACCGGCTTCTCGATGGTCGTGTCGGCCTGGTCGAGCGGAAAACCCTGCGGCAGCACGACTTCCTCCGCCGCGGGCAGGCCCGGCTTGAAGCCAATACCCTTCAGGAAGTTCGCGCCCGAGGCGAAGGCGTCCGGGATCGAGTTCCAGATGTCGATCTTGCCGTTGCCGTCGCGATCGACGGCGTACTTGGTGAACGTGGACGGCATGAACTGCATGTTGCCCATGGCGCCGGCCCACGAGCCTTTCATCTGCTGCGTGGTCATGTGGTTGCTGGCCAGGATCCGCAGACCCTGCACGGCTTCGTTGGTGAAGAAGGCCGTGCGCTTGGTCATGCAGGCGAGCGTCGCGACCGAGCGCAGGGCGGAGAAGTCGCCCATGTAGGTGCCGTAGTTCGTCTCCATGCCCCAGAAGGACACGAGGTACTGCGGCGGGATGCCGTACTCGGACTGGAGCTGGCCGAGCAGGGACGCGTACTGCGTCATCTTCTGCTGGCCCTTGGCGACACGGTCGGGTGTGATCGAGTTGCCGATGTATTTGCCGTAGGTCAGCGAGAATTCGGGCTGCCTGGCGTCGAGGTCGAGGACCTTCTGGTCGGGCGTCAGGCCCCGCAGGGCGGTGTCGGCAACCGAGGCCGGCACGCCCTGGCGCAGGGCTTCGCTTCGAATGTTCTGCAGGCAGGACTGAAAGTCTGCCCCTTGAGCATATGCGGGGGCGAGAGCCGGTGAGGCCAGGAGCGCCGACGTTGCGGCGAGGAGGAGTGCTTTTACTGAGGGGGACATGCCTGTGATTCTATCACGAGCTGGCGATCGTCATCCCTTCAATTCTGACCGTCGGCGCATTGGTCGAGCCCTTGAATTGCAAGTCGTTCGCGGGCGTCATCGCCAGGAACATGTCCTTGAGGTTGCCCGCGACGGTGATGCCGCTCACCGGATAGGCAAGCTTGCCGTTCTCGATCCAGAATCCGGAGGCGCCACGGCTGTAGTCGCCGGTGACGCCGTTCACGCCCGAGCCGATCATGTCCGTGATGAAGAGGCCGCTCTTGATGTCGCCGATCAGCTCGTCGACCGAGTGCTTGCCCTTCTCGAGATAGAAGTTCGACGTCGTGGGGCCGGGCGGACCCGACGTGCCACGCGAAGCGTGGCCGGTCGGCTGGAGGTTGAGCTGGCGCGCGGACGCGAGGTCGAGCAGCCAGGTCGTCAGCACGCCGTCGTCGATCACCGCCATGCGCGTGCAGGCCAGGCCCTCGGCATCGAAAGGCCGGCTGCCCAGGCCGCGCTTGCGATGCGGGTTGTCGAGGATGCGGATGCCGTCGGCGAACACCTTGGCGCCCATCTTGTCTTTCAGGAACGACGTGCCGCGCGCAATGCCGCGGCCGTTGATGGCGCCCGAGAGGTGGCCGATCAGGCTGCCGGAAACGCGACGATCGTAGACGACCGGCAGGCGCGCACTCACGGCTTTCTTCGGATGGAGCCGCCGGACCGCGAACTTGCCGGCGTTGCGGCCGACCGTGGCCGCCGACATCAGGTCCTCGAGATGGACCGCACTCGTCCATTCGTAGTCGCGCTCCATGCCGGTGCCTTCGCCGGCCAACACGGCGCAGGAGAGCGAGTAGCCGCTGCGCTTGTAGCCGCCGGAGAAGCCGTTGCTGGCGGCCAGCATCACCGACGAGCGGCCCCAGGCGGCCTCTGCGCCCTCGGAATTGGTGACGCCCTTCACGGCGCGCGCGGCATCTTCGGCCTCGGTTGCGAGCTCGATCAGCGCCTTGGCCGTCGGCCGGCGCCTGTCGTTCATGTCGAGGTCGGGCCATTTGCGCACGAGCAATTCTTCGGGCGCGATGCCGCAGACGGGGTCTTCCGGCACGGCGCGCGCCATGTCGACCGCGCGCTCGGCCAGGATCTTGAGCGACCTGGGCGAGAAATCCGTCGAGGAAACGAAAGCCTGGCGCTTGCCGATGAAGACGCGCAGGCCAAGGTCGCGGCCTTCGCTGCTCTCCAATTTCTCGCGCTCGCCCAGCCGCTGGGCCACCGAGATCGACTCGCCGTGGACGTAGAGCGCGTCGGCGGCATCCGCGCCGGCAGCCTTCGCCCACTTCATCAGGTCCGCGAGGAGGTTGGGATCGACCGCCGTCGCCGAGGGTGTCCGCTGCGCCTTCCTGGCAGGCGCCTTCTTCGGGGCGGCCTTTTTCGCGGGTTTGCGGGAGGGGGTCTTTTTTGCTTTCGCCATGGCTGCCGTTCTACGCGGTTGCGGGTTGGGTCGTCGAGTTCATCTACGGACGAAAAAGGAATATAGGATGTCCGGCGCGGGATGCTCGCGGTCGGGGAGACATTTTGGACACCAAGCGGCTCTATTCCGACACCTACACGGCCTATGCCGAGTACCACGAAAAGAACATGTTCCGGCACGACCTGCGGACGCCGCAGCGCGACCTCGTGGAGCACTACATTGCGACCTTGAAGATTCCCGACGATGCGTCCGTTGTCGAGGTCGGGTGCGGATTGGGGCACCTGCATATCTGCCACCCCAACTGGAAGGGCTTCGAATACGCCGATTCAGCCGTTGCGCTGGCGAAGAAGATCTACGGCCCCGAGCTCGGAATCGTCGAGGCCGACGGGCGCGACCTGCCGCTCGCCTCGAACTCGGTCGATTTCCTGTTCAGCTTCGATGCGCTCGAGCACATCCCCGAATGCGAGAAGGCGTTCGACGAGATCGTGCGGGTGATGAAGCCCGGCGCCACGGGCTACCTGCATCCTGCCTGGAACTGCCGCTCCTGGACGGTGAAGAAGCTCGAGGTCAGGCCCTATTCGGAGCTCACCTTGGCCGAGAAGATCGGCAAGTTCCTGATACCGCTCCGGGACAACGTGGCGTTCCGTCTGATGTGCAATTTGCCGGGCCGCATCGTGCGTGAGATCCGGCTGCTGCTGGGCGCCAGGGCCCTGCCGCTCGACTACACGCCGCTGCATCCTGACACCGACCTGTGGACGCGCTACGACCGCAACGCCGACGACGACGCCTTCATCTGCATGGATGCCCATGCAGCCCTGGCCTATTTCGTCTCGCGCGGATGGGCGACGCCGTCCCATCCCGGTTTTCTGAAGCGCTTTGCCGTCCGCAGCGGCGGAATCCTCGTCCGCAAGCCCGCGTAGGCAGTCCTTACTTCGAGGCGCGGTTGGCAGCGCAACTCACGGCCTTGAGCGAGGCCGTGACGATGTTGGAGTCCATGCCGACGCCCCAGAGAACGCGGCCATCGGCGGTCTCGGCCTCGATGTAGCTCACCGCCTGGGCGTCCGAGCCCGCGCCGGTGGCATGCTGGTGATAGTCACGGACCTTGATCTTGATTCCGCAATTCTTCGCCAGCGCATCGACATAGCCTGCGATCGGCCCGTTGCCGTGGCCGCTGATCGTCTGATCCTTGCCGTTGAACGTCACCTTGGCATCGATCAGGCGCAGGTCAGGATGGCCGGGTTCCGGCACCGTGGTGTGACTGACGAACGCCACCGGCGTCTTGTTCTCGAGATACTCCTTGCGGAACGTCTCCCAGATCAAGGCCGGCTGGATCTCCTTGCCGGTCTCCTCGGTAATCTGCTGGATCACCTTCGAGAATTCGACCTGGAGAAGACGCGGCATGTCGATGCCGTAGTCGCTCTTCAGGATGTAGGCGATGCCGCCTTTGCCCGACTGGCTGTTGATGCGGATGATGGCCTCGTACGAACGGCCGAGATCGGCCGGGTCGATCGGCAGGTAGGGGACTTCCCATAGCTTGCTGTTCGACGTCTGCATCGCCTTGAAGCCCTTGTTGATCGCGTCCTGGTGCGAGCCCGAGAAAGCAGTGAACACGAGGTCGCCGCCGTAGGGATGGCGCGGATGGACCGGCAGCTGGTTGCAGTATTCGACGGTCTGGCGGATCTCGTTGATGTTCGAGAAGTCGATTTCCGGATCGACGCCCTGAGTGAACATGTTGAGGCCCAGCGTGACCAGGTCGACGTTGCCGGTGCGCTCGCCGTTGCCGAACAGGCAGCCTTCGATGCGGTCGGCGCCGGCCATGTAGCCCAGCTCCGCCGCCGCCACGCCGGTGCCGCGGTCGTTATGCGGATGCAGCGAGAGGATGATTGAGTCGCGGTTCTTGAAGTTGCGATGGCACCATTCGATTTGGTCGGCATAGACGTTGGCCGAGGACATCTCGACGGTGGCCGGCAGGTTGAAGATCATCTTCCGCTGCGGCGTCGGCTTGTAGACGTCGGCCACGGCGGCACAGATGTCGCGCGCGAACTCGAGCTCGGTGCCGGTGAAGCTTTCCGGCGAATACTCGAACACCCATTCGGTCTTGGGATCGGCGTCGGCCAGTTCCTTGACCAGCTTGGCGCCCGAGACGGCGATGTCGCTGATGCCCTGGAAGTCGAGGCCGAACACGACCCGTCGTTGCAGCGTCGAGGTCGAATTGTAGAGATGGACGATTGCCCGCTTGGCGCCGCGGCAGGCCTCGAACGTGCGCTCGATCAGCTCCGGCCGGCTCTGCGTCAGCACCTGGATGGTGACGTCGTCCGGAATCATCTTCTGTTCGATGAGCTGGCGCACGAAGTCGAAATCGGTCTCGGAGGCGGCCGGGAAGCCGACCTCGATTTCCTTGTAGCCCATCTCGACGAGCAGCTTGAACATCCGGGTCTTGCGGTCGGAGTCCATCGGCTCGATCAGGGCCTGGTTGCCGTCACGCAGGTCGACGGCGCACCAGATCGGCGGCTTGGTGATGACCTTGTTGGGCCATTGCCGGTCCTTGATCTGGACAGGCTTGAAAGGAACGTACTTCTCGCCCGCGGTGGGCATCATCGGTTTTTGGGGTGACATGGCTCGCTACGACTTTTGAAGGATTGAGACGGACGACAACGCGACCCGCAGGGTTCCCCGGAAAGGGAGGCGGGTCAGCGAATAAGTCGAAGCGTCGTCAGTAGCAGCATGATGGCGCGCACAATAGGGCGCGCGGTGCAGGAGTCAACCTGCCGAAAAAGCGTCCGCCGGAGGGGGGGAGTCCTCCGGCGGGGTCTCGAGGGTGGAGTAGGCTTAGTTCAGCGGGATGTTGAAGTTCAGGTTCAGGCCCGAGGGACCGGGCTGCTGGTAGACCGGCTGCGGGGCCATGAACACGGGACGCTCGACGATCATCGGGGCGCGCTCGCGGACGATGACCGGACGCTCCTCGACGAAGCGGCGATGATCGTAATGGTCGTAGCGACGCTCGACGTGACGCTCGTAACGATGATCGCGCTCCCAGCGATGATCACGATCCCCGTCGTACGCCTGGGCGACGCCGGAGAAGGACAGGACGACGGAACCCATGAGGGCGGCTCCGATAGAAAGTTTGCTTGAAAGGCGCATGACCTAAACCTCCGTTGACATAAAGGCTTACGCATCATGGCCGGCCGAACGTCCCCCAAAATTTTTGGGCAATCCCGCCATTATTGAGACCGGCCGGGAATTACCCCGGCCGGTCAAGTCTTGTCGGCGGTTCAGGTGCTATCGCGCCTAGCCCAGCGGGATATTGAAGTTGAGGCTGGGCGGCCCGTAATAGGCCGTCGGGTAGGCCACCGCCGGCGCCGCCGCATAGTAGCGGGGGCCGTAGTAGCCGCCGCCATACCAGCGCGCGCGATCCCAGTGGCGATCCCAATTGCGATGGTATCCGTGGTTCCCGTTTCCACGGTTCCACTCGTGGCCATCCCACGCCGAGGCACTTGTGGCCAGGGCAGTGACGGCCAGACCCGCGATTGCAACGATCGTTGCGGCCCGACCCAGAGTGCGTTTCAAGATGGTGCTCATGGCAATCTCCTTTTCATGGCAACTCAACGTGTGCCGATATTGGAAAGTTGGTGCTCGACTGTGACCCTTGCGGGGAATTTCGCAGCCGGTTTCCGCCATGTTTCGGGCCATCCATAGGATGGTTAGAATGACCGTCAACCAAACGACAAGACGATCACTGGAAGGAACGAAAATGGCGGGCCCGCTGGCAGGACTTCGTATCATCGACTGCACGACGGTCGTGCTCGGGCCGTGGGCCGCGCAGCAGCTGGGCGATCTCGGCGCCGACGTGATCAAGGTCGAGCCGCCGGAAGGCGACACGACGCGGCAGTTGGGACCGGGCCGGCATCCCGGCATGGCCGCCTTTTATCTCGGCTGCAATCGCTCCAAGCGCTCGATCGTGCTCGACCTCAAACAGGAGAGCGGCCGCAAGGCGCTGTTCAAGCTGGCCGAGACCGCCGACGTGCTGATGCACAATTACCGGCCCGCTCCGGCGAAGCGGCTGGGCGTCGAGTACGAGAAATTCGAGAAGATCAATCCGCGCCTCGTTTACGTCGCCGCCTACGGCTATCGCGCCGCGGGGCCCATGGGGCCGAAGGCCGCCTACGACGACATCATCCAGGCGGGCTCGGGCCTTGCCGCCTTGCAGAGCGTCGTCGCGGGCCAGCCGCGGTTCCTGCCCAGCATCGTGGCCGACAAGACCAGCTCCAATGGCGTCGTCTCGGCCTTGCTCGCGGCTCTTTATGCACGGGAAAAGACGGGCAAGGGCCAGGCCGTCGAAGTGCCGATGTACGAGACGCTCGTGTCGTTCGTCATGGTCGAACATCTCTACGGCGAGACCTTCATTCCCGCGCTCGATACCGCAGGCTACAAGCGCGTGCTCAACAAGGAGCGTCGCCCCTACCCGTCGAAGGACGGCTTCTTCGCGCTGCTGCCCTACACCGACGGTCACTGGAAGGAGTTCTGCACCCTGGTCGAGCGCGAAGATCTCGGCAAGGACCCGCGCTTCCAAGGCATGGCCAATCGCCTGAAGAATGTCGAGCAGTACTATGCGACCCTGGCCACGCTCTGCGCCGAGCGCACTAATGCCGAGTGGGTCGAGTTGCTCAAGAATTCGAACGTGCCGCACGGGCCGGTCAACACGCTCGACGATCTGTTCGTCGATCCGCAGCTCAACGCCACCGGCTACTGGCAGGAGGTCGAGCATCCGACGGAAGGCAAGCTGCGCATGCCGGGCATCGCGCCGACCTTCTTCGGCACGCCGGCCGAGGTCACGCGCCTGCAGCCTCGCCTCGGCGAGCACAGTGTCGAGGTGCTGGGCGAGGCAGGCTTTACCAGGGCCGAGATTGACGCCATGCTGAAATCGGGTGCGACCAAGACAGCATAGACCGTCACCGAGAAGAGTCGCCCTCACAGGGAGGCTAACATGATCGTCCGTCCGACACGGCGCGAAGTGCTGCGCCATGGAACCGCCGCCGCAGCGATTGCGACGCTGCCAGCCCCCGCCATCGCGCAAGCCTGGCCGAGCAAGCCGATCCGCATCATTTGCGGCTATCCGGCCGGCGGCCTCACCGACATTTTCGCCCGCGCCTATGGCGACTATATAGCCCAGCAGACCGGACAGCCGGTGGTCGTCGAAAACAAGGCCGGCGCCTCGGGTGCCATTGCCGCCGAGCAGGTGAAGTCGGCGGCGCCCGACGGCCACACGCTCATGTGGACGATCGCGACCACCATGATCATGAACAAGGTGCTGTTCAAGAAACTCCCCTACGACCCCGACAAGGATTTCGCGCTGATCTCGTGGATGGATGCTGGTCACCTGCCGACTATCATCAACAAGAACGTGCCGGCGAAGAACCTCAAGGAGTTCGTCGAGTTCGCGCGCAACAACAAGGTGAGCATGGGCACCTACGGCGCGGGATCCTACAGCCATGTCGCGGTCGAGGGCTTGAACCGCTCTTTCGGCCTCAAGATGGAGGCCGTGCATTATCGCGGCGAGGCGCCGATGTGGACCGACGTCGGGTCGGGCTCAGTGCAGGCCGGCAGCGGCAGCTATGCTGCCGCTTCGAGCGTTCTTCAGACCGGCAACGGCCGGGCGATCGCAGTGCCGACCCGGGAACGGATGAAGAAGCTGCCGGACGTCGGTACGTTTTATGAACAGGGCGCGACCGACATCGCCTTCCAGGTCCAGGGCTTCATTTGCCTCGTTGGTCCCATCGGCATGCCCAAAGAACTGGTGAAGAAGCTCTCCGACTTGATGGTCGAAGGCGGCAAGAGCGAGCGTATCCAGAAGATCCTCGATACTTTCGGCATCGATCGCGCGGCGCAGGACAGCGCCTTCTTCGAGAAATTCATGGCCGAGCAGGGCCCGGTCTGGATCGACCTGGTCAAGGGCCTGAACATGGAGCCGCAGTAGCGGCCATCGCACCTACAGCGTCGATGTGCTGGGCGAGGCAGGCTTTACCGGCGCCAAGATCGACGCCATGCTCACGACTGGCGCCACAAAGACGGCAAAGACCGCCTCCAACGAGCGCCGGGAGGAAGCGATGATCGTCCGGCGCAAACTTCTGCGCATCGGCGCCGCCGTGGCGGCATTCCCGATGCCCGCTCTCGCCCAGGCCTGGCCCAGCAAGCCGATCCGTATCGTCTGCACCTATCCGCCAGGCGGCCTCACCGACGTCTTTGCCCGCGCGTACGGTGAGTACGTCGGGCAGAAGCTCGGCCAGGCGGTCGTCGTCGAGAACAAGACCGGCGCCGCGGGCGCGATCGGCGCCGAAATCGTGAAGCAGGCAGCCCCCGACGGCTACACGCTGATGTTCATGAATTCCACGACGATGGTTCAGAACAAGGTGCTGCTGAAGAAGCTGGCCTACGACCCGGACAAGGACTTCGTGCCTGTCGCCTTCTTCAATGCGGGCCATCTGCCCACCGCCGTGCACAAGGATATCCCAGTCAAGAACATCCCGGAGTTCGTGGCCTGGGGCAAAGACCGGAAAGTGTCGGCCGCGACCTACGGCGCGGGCTCGTTCGCCCACGTCGTGGCCGCGTCGATCAACAAGCACTACGGCATCAATATGGAAGCCGTGCATTACCGCGGCGAAGGGTTGATGTGGCAGGATGTGTCGTCGGGCCAGGTGCAGACGGCCACCGGCAGCTACGCCAGCATGCTGCCGTCGCTGCAGGCAGGAGCGGTCAAGGTGATCGCCGTGCCGACGCTCGAGCGCATGAAGCGGCTGCCCGACGTGCCGACCTTCTACGAGCAAGGCCTGACCGAGAAGGCCTTCCAGGTGCGCGGCTGGGTGGGTTGCTCGGCGCCGGCCGGTACGCCAGACGCCATCGTGCAGCGTCTCTCCGATCTCATGGTCGAGGGCGGCAAGACCGAGCGCGTCTTGAAGATCAACGAGCAGTTCGGCATCGACGAATCGGCGCGCGACCGTGCCTATTTCAAGAAGGTGCTCGACGAGGAAGGTCCGGTGGTGCTCGAGGTCGTCAAGGGACTCAACATCGAGCCAAGTTGACAGGCGTCGGATCAGAGGAGCTTCGCGGCCTCCGGGCCCGCGTCGCGCTTCCATTTCTCGATCGCGCCCTGGGCGCCCCTGGCCAGCATGCCGCGCAGTTCGGGCGTAACGTCGCCGGCCGGCGTGATCGTGACGCCGTTGGCGCGCATGCGGGCGTAGTTCTCATCCTGGCGCTTCGCCAGCTGGTCCCAGACATTGGCTTGGGTGGCGGCCGCGGCGCGATCGACGGCCTCCTTCAGCTCATTCGGCAATCTGTCGTAGAGAGGAGCCGCGAGCGTGGCGAAGGAGAGCGGTACGGCGTAGCCGATCTCGGTGAAGTGCGGCAGGTAGTCCCATAATCTGCGGCCTGTGCCGCAATCGCCGGACGACAACACGGCCTCGATCCTGCCGCTTGCGATGCGCGGTTCGGCCTCGGCGAAGGTGAGATTGACGGCATCGGCCTTCGCCGCGGCGAAGACGTCCACGCCGGTCGCGTCGTAGACCCGCAGCCGCAGTGCCACCATGTCGCTCGGCGCGCGGATCGACTTCTTGGCCCACAGGCCCGACGGCGGCCACGGTGCAGCATAGAGCAGGCGCTGGCCTTCGCGTGCGAAGCGCGTGCTGTAGAGCCCACGCGCCCTGTCGAGCAGCCGGCGCGATTCGTCCTGGCTGGTGGCAACGAACGGTAACGACGACAGCAGGAATGCGGGATCGATGCCGCCCAGGGCGCCGCCGAAGGCGCATCCTGCCGCCAGCCTTCCTTCCCCCACCGCGCCCACGATCTCCGCAGACTTCAGGCCGAAGGCCGCGTCGTAGGACGGCAGGATCGTGAGCCGCCGACCGCTTTGTTCGGCGAGATGGCCTGCGAAGGAGGCGATGCCGTCGCCCGAAACGGTGTTGGCTGGATATTCGGTCGCCATGGTCCAGATCGCCCCTTGCGCCGCCGTGCGATGGGCGGCCATTACGAACGGAAGGGCCGCGGCCAATCGCGTGACACCGCGGCGCGTCAGCCGCTTCGAACTCTCTGCCATCGACGCATTATACGTGCGCTGCCGAACATTGCCTGTGCGTTTCGGGTTTCGAGCTATTTGCTTTTCGCTGATGCGAGCGGGACGAACTCCGGTCTAAATCAACTGAAGGTGGTACCGGCATTGCCGGGGCACCCCAGGAAAAGTCGGGGAACTGCTCGCCCATGAGCTTGGATGTGTATGTGGGGCCGCTGGCTCGATACTACGGCGGCGACTGGGAAAATGCGGATTCGTCGGCTCCTGCATCGGGTCACCGTCGGGCGGGCCGCGACCGCATGCGCCAGACCGTGATCGCCTGGCGCGAGACGCTGGCGGCTTCGCTCGGCAACGCAGTGCCGGTGCCGCTCGATTGGGAGGAGACGGAGGCCGCGCCGTACTTCGTGGCCCGCCCGGGTTGGGACGGCTTCGGCTCGCTGGTGCTGTGGGCGGCGTACGTCGAGCATCCCGTACTGCGGGCACCGGCTGCCCTGCCCGAGGAATGGGACAACGATCCCGCCCTGGTGCGCAGCAATGCGGGGGGCTTTCGCTCGCGCTACTCGCACCTCGTGCGCAATGTCGAGCTTTGGCTGCCGGCTGCCTTCGACATCACCTTCGAAGGCGAAAGCGTCGATCGCCACAGGGTGGTGATGGGCTCGTCCACGACACTCGCGCGCCAGCTTGCCGATCTCAACGCCGCCACGTGGAAGGCGGAGCCTGCAGAGGTCGCCACCTGGGCGCGCCGTGTCCCCGACGGCAATGCACCCCTCGAATTGCGCGCGCGCCATGCCTTCGCGGTCATCGCCGATCTCGCGGCCAAGGCGCTCGAGCATCGCCTGCCGATGAAGCTCGATTTCTGAAACGAAAAACGCCCCCTCCGGTGGGAGGGGGCGCTTCGTCGTCAGGCCTTTGGCCTAGTTGGTTGCCGGCGGCGCGGCGGGCGGCTGGTTGCCGCGCTCGCGCATGAACTGGTCGAACTCGGCGCGGTCCTTGGCCGACCGCAGGCGGTCGAGATAGTCGTGGAACTCGCGCTGCTCCTCGTCGAGCTTGCGCAGCGTCTCCTCACGATATTCGTCGAAGGCGACATTGCCCGAGCCCTGATGGCCCCAGCCGTGACGCCGGCCCCAGCGCGCCTGGCGCTTCATCGCGCGCCACTCCTCGCGCGCGCTACGGCGCGCATCGCGACCTTCGGGGGAAGACCAGTGACCCCAGGGACCAGCACTGCAACGACGAAAACCGAACATGCGTCCGCTCCATTTCAGATAGATGAGAAGGGCAAGGCCGACCGGCCAGAACACGATGAAACTCAGCACCACCAGGGCGATCCACGCGGGGCGGGGAATGTCGTCCAGTCTCTCCACAAGGTCGCCCATGCAGGGCCTCCTGATATGTAAATGTTAACGACATTTACATTGGGCATCCGACCGTGAGGAGTCAAGGCCCTGTCCCGGGGCTGCTCAGCTTTTTTGCGGAAAACCCAGTCCCTGGAGGTAAATCAGCATGGCCGATTCAAGCAATTCCTCGGCGGTCATGGGCAGGGTGCGGCGGCCGGCGTCGCCGCGGCCGAACAGGCTCGCGATGCCGTGGGCCAGCGACCAGGTGTGCAGGCTCATCATCAGCGCGGGCGGACGCTTGCCGGCAGGCAACTGCGCGCCCAACTGCTCGGCCGCGGTGCGCAGCACGGCAAAGGCCCGCTCGGACGCCGCGCGCAGCTCGGCATTGGCATCGGGCGGCAGGCCGGATTCGAACATTGCGGCGTAGTACGCAGGCTCGGCGCGCGCGAAAGCGAGATAGGCGCGACCGACGTTGTGAAAGGCCGTCAGCGCATCGGGCTTGCCGCTGGCCCAGCCGGTCGAGAGCATCGCCTCGAAACGGGCGAAGCCCTCGCGCGCCACGTCGGCCAGCAGCGCCTCGCGATCGCGGAAGTGGCGATAGGGCGCTGCCGGGCTCACGCCTGCCGAGCGGGCGGCGTCGGCAAATGTAAAGCCCGCCGGACCCTTCTCC
>CAIMEE010000066.1 GCA_903839865.1 Enhydrobacter aerosaccus
GCCATGGATCGCCTGGTCAGCAGCTCGACGGTCAACAAGGAGGTCTCGCTGCTGCGCGCCGTGATGAACCGCGCCCGGACCGAATGGAATTGCGCCACAGGCACCGTCGACTGGAAAAAGCGCCGCCTGCAGGAGCGCGAGCACCACACGCGATGGCTCACCCAGGAGCAGGCTCTGCAAGTGATCGGCAACGCCGTCCCGCACCTGCGCGGCCCCATCATCGCAGCTCTGTGCACCGGGCTGCGCTCCGAGAACGTAATGCGGCTGGACTGGTCGCAGATCGACATGCAGGCCCCCTCGATCACGGTGCGCGTGAAGAGCCGCAAGCCCGGCGGCAAGATCCTGTCGCTGCCGATAGCGGAACCCCTGTTCATCATCCTGGCCAATCTCGGCCCCAAGAACGATGGCCGCGTTTTCCTCTACCGTGGCCGCCCCATCAAGACCGACGTCCGGCGCGCATTTCTGACGGCCCTCAAGAAGGCCAAGGTGCCGGGCAAGTTCACCTGGCACGATCTTCGGCACACGGCGGCCTCCTGGATGATCCAAGGCGGGGCGGATCTCCTGACGGTGCGCGATGCGCTCGGCCACTCCGACGCCAAGCTGACACAACGCTATGCGCACGTCGGCAAGACCAAGGTCGCCGAGGCGCTCCACAGGCTGGGCGATGCCCTGACTGACACGCCGCTGGCACAGCCGATTATCAAGAAGGCTGCAAACGATTGATTTGATTGCCGGAAACGCCGGTCCGCCAGGCGCTTCGGGAGCTAGGGGCCGGAGGTTCGAATCCTCTCGCTCCGACCAATGGGATAGGGAACGGCGCGCAGCGATGCGCGCCGTTTCTGCGTCCGGGGTCCTACTTCTTCTTGCTCTTCTTCGCCGCCCCTTGAGCCAGCGCCTCGATGTTGGCGGCGACGGCGACGCGGATCAATTTCTTGAACGCGGCCTCGTCGATCTTCGCGCCCTCGCCGATATCGATCGCGCGCCGCACGTTGCCGTCGAGACTGGAGTTGAAGAGCTTCTTCGGGTCCGCGAGCGCCGCGCCGCGGGCGAAAGTGAGCTTCACGACGCTCTTGTAGGACTCCCCTGTGCAGACGATCCCGTCATGCTCCCAGACGGGAACGCCCCGCCATTTCCACTCCTCGACGATGGCGGGATCTGCATCGTGTATGAGCTTTCGGATGCGCGCGAGCGTTTCACCGCGCCAATCGCCCAGTTCCTTGATCCGCTTGGTAATGTTCGCAGAGGCGGATTTGTTCATTCCATGTTGCATCAGGAGCGCTTCTTCTGACCCTCGCCCGTCTTGTCGCGCAGGCGGCGCATGCCGCGCAGCCAGCGGTCGCGATCGTGCTTGCGCTGCATGTACTCCGTCACCTCGGGATGCGGCAGGATCAGGAACGTCTCCGAGTCCATCGCCTCGATCACCGCCTGCGCCACCGCATCGGTGTTGATCACGCCGTCGACGGACGCGGCGGTGGCCCCCGCCATCCGCAGCATATTGGTGTCGACCGCCTGCGGGCACAGCACCGAAACGCGGATGCCGCGGTCGCCGTACTGGATCGCGAGATGTTCGGCCAGCGCCACGCCCGCAGCCTTGGTGACGCCGTAGGGCGCCGAGCCCATCGAGGCCAGCAGGCCTGCGGCACTCGCAGTGTTGAGCAAATAGCCCTCGCCGCGCTTCAGCATCTGCGGCACCAGCACGCGGGCGGCATAGACATGCGCCATGACATGGATCGCCCAGCTGTCGGCCCAGTCCTTGTCGGTGGCATCTTCGTGGCCGCCGCGGCCGATGCCGGCATTGGAGAAGAAGATGTCGACCGGACCGTACTTCTTCTCGGCTTCGGCGATCAGGCGCTTCACCTCGGCTTCGGTGCCGATGTCGCCCGCGACCGCAAGACCGCCGATGTCCTTCGCGACGGCCTCGAGCCGGCCCGCATCCCTGTCGGCCACGACGACGCCCTTGGCGCCTTCCTTCGCATAGCGCCGCGCGATCGCCTCGCCGATGCCGCCCGCGGCGCCGGTGACGACGCAAACCTTGTCCCTAACCTTCATTGTTTCGCTCCCGACTCCATTGGCATTTCCCCGATTTTGAGCGAGCCTACGCGAGAAAGTTTGCATGAGCGACACTCTTGTCCTGCGCACCGCGACCGCCATCGATGCCCCCGTTGTGGCAGCGACGATCGCGGCCGCGTTCGAGGAGTACCGCGGCAAACTCGTCCCCGAGTCTGGCGCCTTCGCCGAGACCGTCGACGACATTGCGAGGGAACTCGCGACCGGCACCGGCGCCATCATCGCCGAACAGAACGGCGCGATCGTGGGCTGCGTCATGATCCGGCCGTACGAAGGCGACCTCTACTTCGGCCGCCTGTCGGTATTGCCTTCTGCACGTGGTCAGGGCCTCGCCGCGCGTCTCATCCGCGCAGTCGAGGACGAGGCGCGGGCGCGCCACTTGCCCGGTGTGCGGCTGGGAGTCAGAATTGCGCTTACGGCCAACCAGAAGCTCTTTCACTCCCTGGGATATCGGGAGATGTCGCGCGAGGCCCATCCCGGCTTCGATCACCCGACCTCGATCAACATGCGCAAGACACTCGGCTGAGGAATCCAAGACATGAGCACCATGACTGCCGCCAAGCATGCCCCCATCGTCGGCGCCTGCGTCTGGAACGGCAAGGACATCCAGAAGTCGACCCGCTGGATCCGCGATCTCACGCCTGCCCACCTGGCGGAGCTCGACAAGGCGCTGCAGGGCGTCAAGGCCAAGGGCCTCGACTGGAGCCAGATCACCAAGGAGAACTTCCCGATCAAGGGCTTCGACGACCTGTTCGACAGCATCCGCGAGGAGCTCGAGAACGGCTCGGGCATCCTGAAGCTGCGCGGCTGGCCCGTGACGAAGTACGACGAGGCCGACCTCCGCATCATGTACAACGGCTTCTCCAAGCACCTTGCCACGCCCGTGTTCCAGAACCGCTCGGGCGAGATGATGCGCGCGATCCGCGACGAAGGCGCCCACGTCGGCAAGACCTACGGCCAGACCAAGGACCAGAAGGGCGGCACCTTCCTCTCCTCCTACGCGCGCACGCTCTCGAGCGGCGAGCTGCGCTTCCACACCGACCGCACCGACGTCGTCACGCTGCTGTGCGTGCGCCAGGCGCGCAAGGGCGGCGTCAGCAAGCTCGCCTCCTCGCCTGCCATCCACAACGCCATGCTGGCGACACGCCCCGACCTGGTCGACGAACTCTACCAGGA
>CAIMEE010000067.1 GCA_903839865.1 Enhydrobacter aerosaccus
CTTTCCGGCGATGTCCTTGAGTTTGTGCCACGAGATGGGGAGGCACGTTTCACATTCAAATGGACTGACGCCCATTCCGGCAGTGTGGCACGGTACAATGAAGCCAACGGCAGATCACTTAAGGATGTGCGCTTCACGCGGCTGGACGGCTGACGGCGCTTTGACAGCAATTGCGGGCAGTCCGCCATGTCCGTTGTGGGTCAGAAGGCGACATCCCTCCTCGTCGGCGTGATGTCCGCTATGCCCTCAAGAACAGACATCGGGACGACATCGATCGACGTCCGTTAAGGGCCAATAGCGGAAATTCGGCCGCGCTACCGAGAGGCTGAACGCACTCACACTGTTTCGCGCTCGATAACTTTTGTATCCGGCACGGGAGGCACAGTCATGGCTTTGGGCCTGCCAAGCCTTACCTTAGAACTCTTTCAGATTGTCGGCGAGATGCTTGTGCGCGTAGGCCCCTTGCGGGTCAGGCCGCGGCGATGATGTTCGCGACCGACCCGGCCCGGCAGGCTGCGGCGTGGAAATACCTGAAGTTCATCACCGGCGCGGCCGGCGCCACGACCATGGTCAAGGGAACGGGCTACATGCCCCCGCACTCTTTGCAAGCCAACGACCCGGCGATGCTCAAGGCCTATTACGCCGAGAAGCCGAACTACCTCACGTCGCTCAGCCAGCAGCCGTTCATGACGGCCTGGTACGCCTTCCCGGGGGACAACAACCTCAAGATCATCCAGGCGATCAAGGATCGGCTGTAGACGGTCGTCGACAAGTCAACCAAGCCGGATGCTGCTCTCTCTGGGATGGCCGCCGATGTCGGCAAGCTTTTGCCTAAATAGCTGAATCTGCGCCGGGGAGGATGGTACCTTCCCGGCAATCGTACTCAAGCGTTCTCGCATACGCGCAGGAATATCTTGCCGAGTTCGTCGATTGGTCTGGTGTTGCCTTCTTCGCCCGCGAGAAGCTGCTCGTGAATGGACAGGCAGTACCGTAGCGCAATGCCACGACTTACCTATGGACTGCCGTCGCGGCGATGTGCGTGACTAACGGCGAGGTTCCTGAATCGGCGGCTGCCCGATTACTCTTACCGCCTATCAAGGCCACGTGGCAGTATCAACGCGTGAACTGGAAAGGTCTCTCTCAGAAGTCTGGCGAACGCGTGCGGGTTGGGCAGCGGTTGCTCGCGGTGCATCGCTTCCGTGACGGCGTGCTGTCGAAGCTCGTCTGAGGCCGGGAATGTTGTTCCGGATGCTGGTCCGAGTGACCTTTCCGCTCGCCGCGGCGCCCTACGTGAACCAGGCCGCGCGCACAGTG
Source organism: Enhydrobacter aerosaccus (assembly GCA_903839865.1). GTDB lineage: Bacteria > Pseudomonadota > Alphaproteobacteria > Reyranellales > Reyranellaceae > Reyranella > Reyranella aerosaccus_A. The sequence continues at coordinate 1,315 of CAIMEE010000067.1, forward strand.
ATGGCGATCGTCGGGCCGGTGCTGGCCGTGGAGCTTGGCCTGTCGGCGCAGGATACTTCAGCGTGAATGGCAAAGAGAAAATCCAGCTACCATTCCTGCACATGCTTCGCGCCATTCCCGCAGACTTTTGGCGCTTGTGGTACGTGGGCATGGTCATCTCCACCGTGCGCTGGCTGGAAACGGTTGCAATGGGTGTATTCGTCTATCAGCAGACAGGCTCTGCCTTCGTTGTTGCGATGATCACCATGCTCCGGCTTCTCCCGATGGGGCTGTTCGGGGCTTTCCTTGGAGCCTTCGTCGAGCGGTTTGATCGGCGTCTGACACTTGCCGGTATTGTCGGTTTGATGGCCGTGACGTCTGCCATCCTGTCAGTCGTCGCTTGGATGGGGGGCTTGGAGGTCTGGCATCTCGCCTTGGCGAGCTTAATCAATGGTTGCGGCTGGGCTACCGACAATCCTCTGCGGCGGATGATGATGGGTGAGGTCGTTGGTCATCATCGCATGGGACTCGCGATGGCACTCGACGTTAGCGCCAGCAATGCGAGCCGCATGGTTGGTCCTGCGGTTGGCGGCTTTCTGCTGGCTGGGCTCGGTATCGAGGGCGCGTTCGTTCTCAGTGCGCTGCTTTACGCCACCGGCATTGCAGTGACACTCAAGGTACGAATGCGCATTCCGGCTTCACCGGGAGCCAGCGCCATGTTCGCCCGCGCATGGGAAGGCATTGCAGTTGTCTTCACCGACCGACGCCTCGCGGCAACGATGGTCGTGACCGTCATCTACAACGTCTTCGCCTGGCCGTTCACCAGCATGATCCCCGTGATCGGTCACGACAGACTGTACCTCGGTCCCGAAGGCATAGGTATTTTGACCAGCCTCGATGGGGTTGGCGCATTTGTTGGTGCAATGCTGCTCGCGATCTGGCTCACGCCACGCTGGCATGCTCGTGCCTATGTGGGCGGGGTGGCTGTATACCTTGTGGCTCAGATCGCTTTTGCGCTGGCGACGACATCGGCTTTAGCAGGTATGGCGCTGCTGGTTACCGGCCTTAGTGGTGCGGCTTTTGCCACGTTGCAGGCAACGATTGTTTATCTTGCCGCGCCGCCCGAGATGCGGTCGCGCATCCTTGGCGTCTTATCCGTGTGTATAGGCACTGGGCCCATCGGCTTTCTCTGGCTGGGCTGGCTGGCAGACTGGATCGGAGCCCCTCTTGCAATCTCGATCACCGGCGTAATGGGGCTGTTGGCGTTGGGTGTTACCCGGCCCCTATGGCGAAGGATTTAGCACGGCGATCGCGGCTCGGCTTGGCCTTCGGTTCTCCCTTTGCGGCAGGGCTCGGTTCGATCCGCCGCGAATACCTCGATCACGTCGTCATCTTTGGCGAGGCCCATCTGCGCCGGATCCTCGCGGCTTACGCCACGTATTATAATGACATTCGAACGCATCTCGCTCTCGGCAAGGATGCGCCGCTCTGTCGTTCTGTTCAGCGGTCCGGCCAGATCACCGCGTGGCCGATCCTTGGCGGACTTCATCATGAATACGGCCGGATATAGTTCTCGGTAGGGACAGCGTGCCGTACTTCGATCCGCAGCGTCGGGCGTGGACGCCGCTGACAGCTCTCTCAGCCTGGCGCGCGCAGGCTGGCCGTCCGCGCCGCATCGACGCTGCGGCCGTCCGCGGCGATCGCCACGCCATAATCGCGCTCCGCTCCCGCAGCGCTGACGATGCCGTCGCGCACGTCGCGGAGCACCTTAGCCGGGTCGCGCTTCTTCGGATCGCCGTAGCCGCCGCCGCCGGGCGACAAAGCGCGATAGCTAACCGGACCATGACGCTCGACGCCGTACTTTGGCGCGTTGATGACTCCGCCCGACGCCAAAGTGAGAGTGACCTCGCCGCCCGATCCCGCCTTGCCGCCGGCCGCGCCGAAGCTCGACGGCGCACCCACGCCTTCACCACGGAAGGCGTAGTCGGCCGGGGTGAACATCTCGACCTCGTAGTCACAGCCCGCGCCGCCACGATAGGCGCCAGGGCCGGCGGTGTCGCAGCGGATTTCCTGCCGCTTGAACCGCACCGGATAGAGCTGTTCGTACGTCTCGAGATTGGGCAGGGTCAGTCCACCCAGCGTGATGAGATGGCCGATCAGGTGAAAGCCGTCTCGTCCTTCGACGCCGCCGCCCGCCGGGGCGCCTGCCCACTGGTACATCACGTAGCGTCCGCCATCGTCGCGGATACCGGCGGTGACGGCGTGGACCGCCTTCGACCAGCCGGCCGAGGCACGTTCGGGCAGGGCCTGGCTCAATGCCTTCCACATTACGTGCACGATCTCGTGTGCCACGAACACGGTGTTCATGGTCATTGCAGCGGGCGCGCGGGCATTAACCAGCGTGCCCTCGGGCAGCCTGATCTCGACCGAACGGAACGCGCCTTCGTTCTTGGGCAGGTCGGGCTCGAAGAACGAGGCCAGCGCCATGAACACCGCCGAGGTCGAATTGGCGATCGAGCTGTTCTTGAAGCCGCGCACCTGCGGCGAGGTTCCGGCGAAGTCGACGATCAGCTTGCGGTCCTTGACCGTGAGGGTGAGCGCGATACGCCCCTCGATCGGCTCGAAGCAGTCATTGTCGACGCTCTCCTCGGCCGTCCACACGCCCTGCGCCAGCCGGTCGATGCAGGTCTGGAAGCGGCGGTCGGCATGGGCCAGCACGCCCTCGAAAAAGTTGTCGGCCTTGTCGACACCCAGCTCCTCAACCAGCATCACCAGACGTTCCATGCCGATCCGCGTCGAACCCAGCATCGCATGCAGGTCACCGTCGAGCGCTTCGGGCAGCCGCGTGTTCAACATCAGCAGGCGCCAAAGATCGTCGCGCACCTTGCCTTTCTCGATCAGCTTGAGCACCGGCAGGCGGATGCCCTCGTGGAAAATCTCAGTCGCTGCCGAATTGTAGGTGCCGGCAGCACCTCCGCCGATGTCGGCTTGATGGGCGCGGTTGCAGGCGAAGGCCACGAGTTTGCCCGCCGCGAACACCGGCCGCAGGATTACCCAGTCGGGCAGGTGATTACCGCCCGCCGTGTAGGGATCGTTGAGCAGGAACACGTCGTCGGGCTCGATGGCACCCTTGAAGTCGCGTAGCACGGCGCGCACGGCAAAGCCGCCGCCGCCGGTGTGGATCGGGATGCCGTCGGCCTGGCTGATCAGGATGCCGCGCGCGTCCGCGATGAAGCAGGAGAAGTCGTGGCTCTGGCTGAAGATGGGCGAGCGCGCGGTGCGCGTCATCACCCAGCCCATCTGGTGCGAGATGTGATCGAGCCGGTTCTGCACCAGCGCCAAGGTGACGGGATCGAGGACAGAGCTCATTGCAATGCTCCGATATGGACCAGGAAATCGTCGCGCGCATCGACTTCGAGGATGTCGTGCGCGCCCACGAAGGCGGTGGTGGTGCGTTCCTCGATCAGCAGCGGACCGTTCAGCCTGCAGCCCGGCCGAAGGTCGGCACCGTCATAAATCGGCACGTCGCGCCAGCCGCTCGCGGGATCGAGCCAGACTTTGCGCACCTCTCGGGGCTTGGGCGTTCCAGTCTGCGCCGGCCGCGCTAGCGGCGGTGTCCAGTCGAGCGGATCGCGTGCGACCAGCCGCAGGGCCGTGATGTCGATGCGCCCGCCCGACTGGATATGGCCGAAGAGCCGCTGATGCTCGGCCTCGAAGGTCTTCCGCGCGGCGCCGGTGTCCGTGCCCTTGATCGCTACGCGTACTGGCCATTGCTGGCCCTCGTAGCGCAGGTCCATCTCGCGTTCGGTGACGGGGGCATCGCCGGCGCGTGCCATGAGCTCCACAAAAGCCGCGTCGAGCGCGGCAGGTTCGACCTTGTCGAGATCGGCGAGGAAGACTTTCAGATAATCCTGCCGGACGTCGGACTGCAGCATGCCCATGGCGCAGAATGCACCGGCCGCGCGCGGCAGCAGCGCGCGGCGGCAACCTAGCGCCTTGGCGACCACCGAGCCGTGCATCGGACCGGCGCCGCCGGCGGCGACCAACGTGAAGGTTGCCGGATTATGGCCACGCTCGATGCTGAGCCGTTCGACGGCATGCAGAAGGTTCTGTTCAAGCAGGCGAATGACGCCCGCCGCGGCGTCCTCGACGGACAGGCCGAGCGGCTTCGCAAGCTTGGTCTCGATGGCTGCGCGCGCAAGATTGGCGTCAAGCGTGACGCCACCGGCCAGCGGACCGGGGCGCAGACGGCCGAGCACGAGCTGCGCATCGGTGACCGTCGGATTCTCGCCGCCCAGCCCGTAGGCAGCAGGACCAGGCCGCGCGCCAGCGCCTTGCGGGCCGGCATGAAGCAGTCCTGCGGCATCCACCCAGGCGACCGTGCCGCCGCCCGCGCCCACGGTGTGGATCTCGACCGACGGCGTGGTCAGGTGGTAGCCGTCGATGATCAGCGAGTCGCTCACCGGCACGTCGCCGTCCGCCATCACCATGACGTCGCAACTCGTGCCGCCGATCTCCATCGAGATGAAGTTGGCGGGCTCGCCCTCGGTCGTGCAGCCACGCAACGCGCCCACGCCCGCCGCAGGGCCAGACAGCACCAGCATCACCGGCCGAGCCGCGACTTGGTCGACCGACACCGCGCCGCCGTTGCTCTGCAGCAGGAGCAGCGAGCGGCGCAGTCCGAGCTGGCGCAGTTCCTCGTCGAGCGCGCGCAGATAACTCGTCACCTTAGGCGACACATAGGCATTCACTACGGCCGTCGAGCCGCGCTCGTACTCGCCCATCGTTGGCATCACGTCACTCGACAGCGACACCCATTTGCCGACAGGGCTCTCGGCAAGCTGTGCGCCCACCGCGCGCTCATGCCCGCCGTCGATGAAACTGTTGAACAGGCACACGGCTACCGATTCCACGTCCTCCTCGGCGAAGATGCGCGCAGCCGCTTCGACATCGGCCGCGACCAGTGGTGCCAGTTCCGCGCCGTCGGCGCCAATGCGTCCACGCACCGGCAGACGCAGGTAGCGTGGCGTCAGCACCTCGGGAAAGGGCGCACGATGGTCCCACTGGTTGTCACGAAAGCCGCGTCGGATTTCGAGACTGTCGCGGAAACCCTCGGTCGTCAGCATGCCGACCTTGGCGCCCTTCTTCTCGAGGATTGTGTTGGTGGCGATGGTTGAGCCGTGCACGAACAGCGCGCAGTCGCGCAGCAGCGCCGACAGAGGCATGTCGAGCGTCTGTGCGGCCAGTCGCAGGACACCCAGCACGCCCTGGCTGGGGTCTGCGGGGACCGACGGTGATTTATAGATGCGTACGGCGCCAGCGCTGTCGCGCAGCACCATGTCGGTGAAGGTGCCGCCGACATCGACGCCGATGCGCCAGGGAGGGACGAGAGGAGGGAGCTTTTCAGTCACGGTCTCGACCTTATCCTGCATTCATGCGGTCGGCAGCCCGCGCTTTGCCATAGCCGCCTCCTGTCCTTACTGCAAACTACGTCCGGCAGTAGTTATGGTGAAGTCCGCCAAGGATCGGCTGCGCAGTGATCTCGCCAGACCGCTGAACGGTACGATGGAGCGGCGCATCCTTGCCAAGAGCGGGGTATGTTCGCGTGACATTACAATAAGTGGTGTACAAGCGACCTGCTCGATGGCCATCGCCTAAACACAATCGCGGAAGGTCTGACCATATGACGAGTCTCGGTCTCGCGGCAGAAAGCGAGGCGCAGTGTCCCAGAGGAAGGCCTCGGTGATCTGGCGCGCCAGCCAGTCTTGTGTTGGGTTTGGGGTGACATTGAAATGGATGACGTTTCTTCGCTCGTGACCGAGGACGATTAGGGCGTAGAGCACCTGAAACGTAGCCGTCACGACAAGGAACATGTCGATTGCGACGGTGTCGTCCATGTGATTGTGCAGAAGCGAGCGCCAGGTCGGGGAGGGGGCTTGGGCACGGGCAAGCGGTGGCGCCGACGCCGCCGACGGGCGGCCTTACCTGTCGAGCCAGATATCCTCGAAGCGCGAGCCGTTGTAGAGGCTGTTCACGTGTGGCCGATAGCCCTTTACGTAGGGCTGCCAGCAAGTCGACGAGGCATTCCACATGATGATTGGACGTGCGCCGTCCTCGAGCAGACGGCGGTCGATTTCCTGAACGATCCTGCGGCGTTTCTCGGGATCGGTCTCGCGCGATTGCACCGGAAATAGCTTTTCGATCTCAGGATTGCAGTAGCCGGTATAGTTGCGCTCGGACTTGCAGGCGTAGTGTTCGAAATAGGTCTGGTCAGGATCGTCGACGCCGTTACCCGTGGTGTTGAGGCCGATCGCATAGTCCTTACGGGCAATCTTGGCGAACCACAGGGCGGTATCGACGAGATCGAGTTCGCCCTCGATATAGACGTGCTTCAGCTGGTCGGTCAGCAGCACGGCGGGTTCTCGATACAGAAGGTGATTGCGGGTCGATACCTTGATTTTCAGCTTCCTGTCCGGCCCGTAACCCAGCTTTTGCATGATCGCACGGCCATCGGCGCGGTTCTTCTCGACGTCGGGCCCATAGCCTGGAACCGTGTCGTATATCTCGCGCGGCAGGCCCCAAACGCCGTTGGGCGGAGGTTGCATGACACCGCCAGCGTCGGCCTGGCCATCGTTGATGATGTCGATGAAGGACTTACGATCGATACTGAGACCCATCGCCCTGCGTATCTCCGGATTGTCGAACGGCGGCATGTCACGGTTCACGATGAGATTGGTGCTGTTGTTCATCGCCGCCGTCTCGCACATGGCCTGCGGCAACTGCGCCTTGAAGTCTATCAGCAGCGGGATCGTGACGCCATAGGGTGCGGCCATAAGTCCCGCGCTGCCCTTTGAGGGCGTGCCCAGGAA
>CAIMEE010000068.1 GCA_903839865.1 Enhydrobacter aerosaccus
AATAGCTGGTCAGCGATCCGCCGTCGATCTCAATGATCTTCGAGACAACCCGGTTCAGGAACTCGCGGTCGTGCGAGGTCATCAAGAGAGCGCCTTCATAGCTTTGCACAAACTCCTCCAGCCAGATCAGGCTCTCGAGATCGAGATGGTTGGACGGTTCGTCGAGCAGCATGCCGTCGGGCCGCATCAAGAGAATGCGCGCCAGCGCCACGCGCATCTTCCAGCCGCCCGAGAGCAGGCCCACGTCGCCGTCCATGCGCTCCTGGCTGAAGCTCAAGCCCGCGAGCACCTCGCGCGCGCGGGCATCGAGCGCATAGCCGTCGAGCTCCTGGAAGCGCCCCTGGACCTCGCCGTAGCGCTCGATCATCGCCTCCATCTTGTCGGCCTGGTCGGGGTCGGCCATCGCGGCCTCGAGCTGGGCCATCTCGACCGAGAGCGCGCTCACCGGCCCGACGCCATCCATGACGGCCGCGACCGCGCTCATGCCCGACATCTCGCCCACGTCCTGGCTGAAGTAGCCGATGGTCATGCCGGGATCGATCGTCACCACGCCGTCGTCGGGCTGCTCGGTGCCCGCGATCATGCGGAAGATCGTGGTCTTGCCGGCGCCGTTGGGGCCCACCAGCCCCACCTTCTCGCCCTTCTGGACGCCCATCGACGCGTCGATGAACAGGATCTGGTGGCCGTTCTGCTTGCTGATGTTATCGAGTCGAATCATGGCGCACGTGCTGAAGGGAAAGACGCCGCAACGCAAGCGACAGGCCGGTTACAGCCTTGCGGCCGATTGTCCCCCAGGAGCCTCACCCCGCCCGCCCTCACCGCGCGCCCCTCACCGAACCCCGTCGAACCACGCCTTCCACTGCGGCACCGCGGTCGCATAGGTGCCCCGGTGCGAGGTCTGGCCGGTCGAGACCGCCTCGACCGCCGGATTGCCGTTGCCCATCGCGCGCTGGTACGTCATCGCGAGCTGCCCGAGCCCGGTCGCGATCGCCTCGTCGGCCTCGCCGTAATAATTGCGCACCGGCGACCTGATCACCCAGCGATAGGCCGTCGTCTCCGCCAGCAGACGCCCGTAGGCCGACCGGGCGAAGAACTGCGGATCGAAGTACTCGGCCTTAATGAGCTTGTGCAGATCGGTGGGCACCTGCGCCGCATCGAAGGGCTCGCGCAGGTAGGCCTTGCGCGCGATGTCGTAGTACGGCTCGGCGATCAGCGCCCGCGCGAGGCCGGGCACGCCGTAATAGTTCTCGAAGGAAAAGGACGAGAGGATGAACAGCGTGCTTATCCAGCTGGCGTCGTTCTTGCGCGGGAAGTTCAGGAAGCCGTTGAGCGTGACAAAGGCATCGACCGGCGCGCTCGCGGTCACGGCGGCGTCGACCTTCACCCCGGCGCTCTCGAGCTTCTCCAGGAAGGCCATGGTCACGAAGCCGCCCTGCGACCAGCCGCCGATGAACAGCTTGCCGCTCGCGAGCTTGAGGTGGGCGAGCACGGCACGGCTCGCCAGCAGCATGTCGCAGGTCGCCTGCTGGTGGCTCGCCTTGACGATGTAGCCCTCGGGCTCGGTCGATGCGCCCATGCCGAAATAGTCGGCGCCGATCACGACGTAGCCCTGCCCCGCGAACTGCGCGAGCATGAGCTGCGTCTCCGGCGACTGGTCGGGGAACGACGGCACCTGCTGCTTCTCGTACACGGTGCCGTGCTGGTACGACACGGTCGGAAACGAGTCGCCCGCGATATCGGGCACGGCGACCAGCCCCGTCGCCACGATCGGCTTGTTGCCGCGCTCCGGCACGACCGATGAATAGGTCACGCGGTAGAGCTTCACCGCATTTTTCGCCGCCGTGTAGGTCACGTTCACGCCGAAGAATTTGGGCGTGTCCTCGGTCAGGATCTTGTTGAGCTTGTCGGTGTCCCAGCGGCCGATGAATTCGTACTGAACGCCGGAGGCCACGGTGACGGGCCCCTTGTCCTGCGCCACGGCGGCGGGACCGGCGACGGAAAGGCAGAGCGCCAGAACGGCGAACGCAAACGCGCGGAGAGTCATGAACTTCATTCGCTCCTATATCGTTCGCGTCGGTCCTTGCGCAACCCACCGGCCCAGCCCGGGGACGCGGCGCGGCGGCGCGCACCCTGTCATCCCGAACGAAGAGAGGGATCTTTCGGCGGCGCAAGGGAAGACAAGGATCCCTCGCTTCGCTCGGGATGACAGGGAGTTTGACACTTAACCGTATGGTTTAGTAAAAGGCGCCCATGACCAAAGTAAAAGTGGCCGGCTTCGGCGTCTCCCTCGACGGCTTCGGCGCGGGCGCCGACCAGAGTCTGGACAATCCGCTGGGCGTGAACGGACCGGACATGTTCCAGTGGTTCTTCCCGACCAAATTCTTCCAGACGATGATCGGCAAGGACGGCGGCGAGACTGGCCCCGACAACGACTTCG
>CAIMEE010000069.1 GCA_903839865.1 Enhydrobacter aerosaccus
ATGTGGTCGCACGCTGCGACCGTGGCCAACGTCGAGACCCTGAAGAAGCGCGGCATCATCTTCGTCGGCCCCAACGACGGCGCCATGGCGTGCAACGAATACGGCCCCGGCCGCATGTCGGAGCCGGCGGAGATCGTGACTGCCATCGAGTCGATGCTCACGACCGGCAGCGCACTGAAGGGCAAGCGTGCGCTCGTGACCTCCGGCCCGACGCGCGAGGCGATCGATCCGGTGCGCTACATCTCCAATTACTCGTCGGGCAAGCAGGGCCATGCGATTGCCTCGGCGTTGGCGCGGCTCGGTGCCGAGGTCACGCTGGTCAGCGGCCCGGTGAACGTCGCCGATCCTGTGGGCGTGAAGGTCGTGAAGATCGATTCGGCCGACCAGATGCTCGAGGCCTGTCTCGCCGCGGGCAAGCTGGACGTGGCGATCTTCGCCGCCGCCGTCGCCGACTGGAAGTCGGCCAAGTCCGCCGATGCGAAGATCAAGAAGAAGCCGGGCGCGCCGCCGCCCGCGCTCGAGCTCACCCCCAATCCCGACATCCTCGCGACCGTGTCCAAGCCCGGTCCGCAGCGCCCGACCCTCGTGGTGGGCTTCGCTGCGGAAACCGAGAACCTCGTCGCCAATGCCATCGACAAGCGCACGCGCAAGGGCTGCGACTGGATCGTGGCCAACGATGTCTCGCCCGCGACGGGCACGTTTGGCGGCGAACGCAATACGGTTCACCTCGTCACCGCCGACGGCGTCGAGGAGTGGCCGACCTTGGCCAAGGACGAAGTAGCGGCCCGGCTGGCCGACAGGATCGCCCAACAACTCGGCCGTCCGCGCGCCGTGAAGGCTGCGGAGTAAGCGAACATGGCTGACGTCGAACGAGTCGAGATCGAGATCGTTCGCCTGCCGCATGGGCACGACCTGGCGCTTCCCGACTACGCCACTGCCGCGGCCGCTGGCGCCGACCTTCTGGCCGCGATCGACCAGGACATCGAGCTGGCGCCGATGGACCGGAAGATCGTCCCGACCGGCATCTCGATTGCCCTGCCTGTAGGCTTCGAGGCCCAGGTCCGGCCCCGGTCGGGCCTGGCCGCCAAGAACGGCATCACGGTCGCCAATGCGCCCGGAACCATCGATGCCGACTATCGCGGCGAGTTGGGCGTGATCCTGATCAACCTCGGCAAGGAGCCCTTCCGCATCACCCGCGGCATGCGAATTGCACAGCTTGTCGTGGCGCGTCACGCGCGGGCTGTCTGGACCGAGGTCAAGGAACTCGGCCGAACGGACCGCGGCGGCGGCGGCTTCGGCTCGACGGGGGTTACCGCGGAGCCGACCCGAAAGGCCTGATACGACGGGGGCTAAGACGGACGCGGGTATGCCTCGGCTCAGCAAAAAAACGATGTTCGCCATCGAGGCGGTGCTCGACGTGGCCTTCCACGTCGGGGAGCATCCGGTGCGCAGCGGCGACATCACCGAGCGTCAACGCATTCCCAAGCGTTACCTCGAGCAGGTCCTCCAACATCTGGTGCGTGCCGGCATTTTGTCGGGCAAGCGCGGTCCGCGTGGCGGCTATCGCCTCGGCCGCGAGCGCTCGCAGATCACTTTGGGCGAAGTCGTCCGGGTGGTCCGGATGCTCGAAGCCGAGACCGAGCCCAACGACCTGTCGGTGGGCTCGCCGCTCGCCCACGAGATCGTCTGGCCGACCTGGGAAAAACTTCGCGAAGACCTGATGACCAAGCTCGACACGATCACGATCGAGGACCTTTGCCAGCGTGCCCGCGCAAAAGGCATCGGGGTCACGCAGAAGGCTTCTGTCGCGGCATAGTTCTCCGGCTATAGCGTCTGGGCTAAGGTCCGCCCCGTTTCATCAACGGAGGACCAGGACGATGGCCAAGGCCAAAGCAAAAACCAAGGCGAAGCCCGCACCGCGCAACAAGAAGCTCTATGACGCAGGCATGAAGATGCGCAAAGAGGTGCTGGGTGCGGCTTACGTCGACAACTCGATGGCCGGTGCCGCCAACGACGAGTTCATGATGTCGTTCCAGGACATCACCACCGAATACTGCTGGGGCTATGCCTGGACGCGACCGGGCCTGCCGAAGAAGACCCGCTCCATGCTGAA
>CAIMEE010000070.1 GCA_903839865.1 Enhydrobacter aerosaccus
CGTCGGCAGGCTCTCCATCAGCGCCACGATCTGGCCGCCCATCAGGTCGTTCATGGCGGGCGCCGAGCAGCGATATGGAATGTGCGTGAAATCCGCCAGCGGATCGTAGGGCACGTCCTTGTAGAGCACCGGTCCGATGCCGTGCGATGCGGCACTCGACATCATCACGAGATGCGTGTCGCCGCGGCCCTTGGCGACGATATCGGCGCCCACCAGGCCGCCGGCGCCGGGCTTGTTCTCGACCACGATCGGCTGGCCGAGCTTGTTGCCGAAATATTCCGCCAACGAGCGCGAGAGGATGTCGGCGGCGCCGGCGGGCGGAAAGTTGACGATCCAGCGGATCGGCTTGGAGGGCCAGCCGGCGGTCTGCGCGACAGCGATGCCGGGCGCCGCGAGCGCCACGCTCGCAAGAAGTGTCCGTCGTGAAAGCATGAGAGTCCCCCGAACCGTCGCAGGCTATGAATGGCGGGGCGCATGGTGCAACATGCAGGCCGGTCCGGGATAGACAGGAATCGCGATGGATTTCGATTTGGTGTTGCGTGACGTGCGGCTGCCCGACGGCAAGGCCGATCAGCCGGTGACGGATATCGGCGTGAAGGACGGCCGCATCGTGGCCATCGCGCCCAAGCTGGGCGGCGGAGCCAAAGAGGAAATGAAAGGCGGCAACCGCCTGGTCTGCTCCGGTTTCGTCGAAACCCACATCCATCTCGAGAAGGCCTGCATCCTCGGTCGCTGCGAGCACAACACCAAACGCATGCCGCACCTCGCCATGGAACGCGTGTCGGCGGTCAAGCACACGATGACGGTCGAGGACGTGATCGAGCGTGCCTCGGCCACCATCGAGAAATGCATCAGCCACGGCGCCACCCGCATGCGCCCCCATTGCGAAGTCGATCCCAAGATCGGCATGCGCGGCTTCGAGGGCGTGAAGGCACTTGTCGACAAGTACAAGTGGGCGATCGACATCGAGCTTTGCGTCATGCCGCAGGAGGGCCTGACCAACAATCCCGGCACCGACGAACTGATGGTGGCCGCCCTCAAGAACGGCGCGAAGGTGGTGGGCGCTGCCCCCAGTTACGACAGCGACAGCGCCGCCCAGATCCGCCGCGTCTTCGAGATGGCGCGCGAGTTCGACGCCGATATCGACATGCATGTCGACAGCGGCCCCACGGCCGATCATCTCGACACGCTGCTGGTCTGCGAGCTGGCCGAGAAATACAAATGGGGCGGCCGCGTCACCGTGGGCCACGTCGGCAAGCTCTCGACCATGCCGTTCAAGGATCTCGACAAGGTGGCCCGGCGGATGGCCGATGCCGGCGTCGCCGCCACCGTGCTGACCGCGACCGACCTCTATCTCGGCGGCCGCCATACCGACCACAATGTGCCGCGCAATGTCGTCGACCTGAACTTCCTCACCGAGCGTGGCGTCACCTGCTCGATCGGCTCGAACAACATCCTCAATCCCTTCACACCGTTCGGCGACGGCCAACTGCTGCGCCAGATCAACATGCACGCCATCGTCACCCAGCGCGCCAACGACGACGAGGTGAAGGCGCTCTGGGACATGGGCACGTCGTCCGCCGCCAAGCTGATGCGCAAGGACGACTACGGAATCAAGGTGGGCGGGCCGGCCGACCTGGTCGTGCTGGACGCGCCCGACGCCGTCATGGCGCTCCGCACGGTCGCTCCCGTGCTCGCCGCCTACAAGCGTGGCCGGCGCACCGTCACGCGCGAACCCGTGCGCCTGCACAAGCCCTAATCGACAAGCCGAAATCGACAAGAAAGAGGAAATGATGGCCAACGAAGACCTGCTCGCGCTCTCGTCCGTGGAGATGCGCCGGCGCATCGGCACCAAGGAAATCTCGCCCGTCGAACTGCTCGAGGCGAGCCTGCAGCGCATCAAGAGGATCAATCCGGCGGTCAACGCCGTGACTGCGATGTGCGTGGACCGCGCGCGCAAGGAAGCCAAGGCCGCCGAGACCGCCGTCCGGCGCGGCGAGGACCTGCCGCTGCTGCATGGCCTGCCGACCGGCATCAAGGACCTCGAGGAGACCAAGGACCTTCTTACCACCTACGGCTCGCCGCTCTATCGCGACTTCGTGCCGGCCTACGACAACGTCATGGTGGGCCGCGTGCGCGCCGCCGGCGCCATCGTCGTCGGCAAGACCAACGTGCCGGAGTTCGGCGCGGGTTCGAACAGCCGCAATCCGGTGTGGGGCGCCTCGGGCAATCCGTTCAATCCGATGCTCAACCCGGGTGGCTCCTCGGGCGGCTCTGCCGTGGCGCTGGCCACCGACATGCTGCCGGTATGCACCGGCTCCGACACCGGCGGCTCGCTGCGCAATCCCGCCTCGTTCTGCGGCGTCGTGGGCTTCCGCCCCTCGCCCGGCATGGTGGCCGTCGAGCGCCGCGCCATGGGCTGGACGCCGATTTCGGTGCTGGGCCCGATGGGCCGCAACGTGGCCGACGTCTGCATGCTCTACGCCACGCAGATCGGCCAGCACGACACCGATCCGCTCAGCTTCCCGCTCGACCCGATGGCCTATGCCGAACCGTGGCCGGTCGATCTCGGCAGCCTGCGGGTGGCCTACACCGAGGACTACGGCGGCGCGCCCGTCGAGAAGGGCATCCGCAAGGCCTTCCGCGAGAAGATCAAGGCGATGAAGCATCTCTTCCGCCGTCTCGACAAGGTCGAGATCGATTACGGCGGCGCCGACCGCTGCTTCGACGTGATCCGCGCCGTGAGCTTCCTGTCGCGCTACCAGGATCTCTACACCAACAACAGGAAACTGCTCGGCCCGAACATCGTCGCCAACTACGAACTGGGCGCCAAGCTCACGCTCGCCGACTTCGCCTGGGCGCATGCCGAGCAGACGAGAATCTTCCGCCGCTTCCAGGAGATCTACAAGGACTACGACATCGTCATCGGCCCGACGGTGGGCGTCACGCCCTTCCCGTGGAAGCAGCTCTATGTCGACACGATCGACGGCAAGAAGCTCAACAACTACTACCACTGGATGGCGACTAAATACTTCATCACCCTGACCAGCAATCCCGCCGTGTCGCTGCCTTGCGGCGTCGACCACAACAAAATGCCGTTCGGCCTGCAGGTCATCGGCCGCTTCCGCGGCGACGGCGAAGCCTTGGGCGCCGCGCATGCGATGGAAACGGCGTTCAAAACCATCCCGGGCCTGGCGCGGCCGCTGCCCAATCTCAAGAAGCTCACCAAGCCCACGCCGGCGCTGAAATCGATCGTCACGCATCCACCCAAGCTCAATGCCAAGGTGGCGCGCGGCCCTGCTCCGGGAGCGCTCTAAAGATGACTGACGCCAAGAAGCCCTTTCCCGATGACATCTTCACCGAGCCGGAGCCCGATCCGGATACGCTGGCGAATCTCGGACCCCTGCGCCGTCTGGCGGGGATTTGGGAGAGCAGCAAGGGCGTGGACGTCAATCCCAAGGAGGACGGGCCGGAGCGACGCGAGTTCAGCGAACGTATCGAACTGCAGCCGATCGATGCACAGACCAACGGGCCGCAGCTCTTCTACGGGCTGCGCTATCACACCAACATCATCGCCAGTGACGAAGAAGGTACTTTCCACGACCAGATCGGTTACTGGCTCTGGGAACCCGCCACAGGACTCATTCTTCAGACCCTCACCATCCCGCGCGGCCAGGTCGCCATCGCCGCGGGCCATGCCAAGCCCGATGACACAAAGCTGGTCGTCAGGGCCGAGCGCGGGCAGACCCAGTACGGTATCTGCTCGACCGCCTTCCTCGAGCATGCCTTCCGGACCGACTCCTACCAACTCGAAGTCACGTTCAATGCCGACGGCAGCTGGAGCTATATCTCCGACACCATGCTCCTGGTGCGCGGACGCCCGGAGCCCTTCCAGCATCGTGACCGTAACACTCTCGTGAAAGTCGCGGAGCCGACGCCCAACCCCTTGATGAGGTTACAATCCAAGGAAGGAGCCGGGCTCGGCATCGGCAGTCTGCGCAAGAGCTAGTGGCACGACCTGTGCAACGGGGGCCCTGATCGCAGCGAGGGGGTCCCGTGAAACGCTTCGCGCTTTCGATTGCCTTTTGCCTGCTGGCCAGCACGGCCGCGGCACAGACCCAGCTCAAGATCGGCCTGGGCGACGATCCCGACACGCTCGATCCCTCCCTGTCCCGCAGCTACACCACCCGCATCGTGCTCGCGTCGATGTGCGACAAGCTGTTCGACATCGACGCGAAGACGAACATCGTGCCGCAGCTCGCGCTCGGCCACGAGACCTCGGCGGACGGCAAGACGGTAACGCTCAAGCTCCGCCCCGGTGTGAAATTCCACGACGGCGAGGCGTTCGATGCGGAGGCGGCGAAGTACAGCCTCGATCGTCACCTCTTCATGAAGACCTCGTTCCGCCGGCCCGAGATAGGCTCGATCGAGAAGGTCGAGGTGGTCGACCCGCTCACGATCAAGCTGCTGCTCAAGGAGCCGTTCTCTCCCCTGCTCGCCCAGCTCACGGACCGCGCCGGCATGATGCTGGCACCCAAGGCCACGGAGGCCGCCGGCGACAAGTTCGGCCTCCATCCCGTGTGCGCCGGCCCCTACAAGTTCGTCGAGCGCATCCAGCAGGACCGCATCGTCGTCGAGAAATTCGCCGACTACTGGAACAAGGACCAGGTCTCCATCGACAAGATCACCTACCTGCCGATCGTCGATGCCACCGTGCGGCTCGCCAACCTGAAGTCGGGTGGCCTCGACCTGATGGAGCGCGTAGTCGGGTTGAAGATGAAGTAGCGGCCCAAGGTTCCCGAGAGCGCGGAAAATTTATTGTCCCTGTCCGCCGCCACTTCAGACTGAATGCATCGTTGATTTCCCCGCTACGGATTTTCCGCAACGGAGGACAAAATGCGCAACGTCAAATGGTTCGTCGCCGCTCTCGGTCTGGTCACCCTCGTCGCCGGCTGCGTGGATGACGGCCGCTATCCCAACTCGGCCCAAAGCCGCACCAACCGAAACGACGCCTACTGGAACTCGGCCCACCGCGACGCCGATCGCGACGGCATCCCGAACCGTTACGATCGCGACGCCAACGGCGACCGCATCCCGGATCGCTATCAGGGCCGCTGAGAACCTGACCTTTGCCTGACGAAGAGCCGCCTTTCACGGAGACGTGAGAGGCGGCGATTTTTTTGCCACAATCGCGCCACCGGCTGCCTTAGTCCGTTGCGTATAGCCTGCAGAGGGAAGGACCCGAGACAAGGGCTCCCCCACAGGAGGCAACAGATGCGCACTTTGAAATTGCTGGCGGCAGCTGCTCTCGCGGCATCCACGGCGGCCTGCGTCGAGACGGTCGATCAGGGTTACGGCTATAGCGACGGCTACTATGCCCCAAGTCAAAGCTATGCCGGACAAGGCTACTACGCCCAGCCGTCCTACTACTCGCCGGCGCCGACGTACTACGCCCCGACGCAGGTCGTGACGCAGACGCGTTACGTGCCGGTCCCGGTCGCCGTGCCGCAGCACACGTTCACCCCACACGCGTCCACGCCACAGGCCGGCCGTGGCAACGACCATCGCGATCGGCCGCAGGCGAACAACACTCCCCCGGCGACGCATCAGCCGCCCGCCAACCCGCAGCCGGGCAACACCCAGCATCGTGGCAACGGCAACGGACGTGACCACGACCGTGACGGCGATGGCCGCCCGGATCGCCGCAGCTAGGCTTTCGGCTTCTTCTTCCTGAGTTCCGCGTCGTGCTGACCCAGGGTCGGCGCGGCGCGGCGCAGGCTTCCGGGCGTCGCCGACATCTTGATCGGCACGCCCAGCGTCTTGCGCTTGCCAGCCTTGGCGTGCTCGACCTCGCCCACCATGCCGCGCGCCAGGATCTGCGGATCGGTGAAGACCTCGTCGTGATAGAGCACGGGGCCGGCGGGAATGCCCTCGGCCTCGAGTGCCTTCATCCAGTCGTCGGTCGTGCGCTTGGCGATCTCGGCCTGCAGGATGGCGACGATCTCGTCGTTGTGCTTGACGCGAAGCGCATTGGCCTTGAAGCGCGGATCGTCCACCAGCTCGGGCTTGCCGACGAGAGCGCAGAATTTGACGAAGAAATTCTGCTGTGCCCCGCCGATCGTGATGAAGCCGTCCTTGGTCTGGAACACCTGATAGGGCGACGAGCCGCGATGCGCCTGGCCGAGCTTTTCCGGCCGCTTGCCGTTGGCGAAATAATTTGCCGCCTCGAAGACGCCCAGCGAGACAGTAGCCTCCAGCAAGGAGGTCTCGACCCACTGGCCTTCACCCGACTTGTTGCGCGCCTGAAGCGCCGCCAGAACGCCGATCGTGAGATAGAGGCCGGCGCCCACGTCGGAGATCGACAACGGCACGCGGTGCGGCGGGCCATCCTTCGGCCCCGTCACCGACATCAGTCCCGACATCGCCTGGATCATCAGGTCGAAGCCGCCGCGCTTGGCGTAGGGACCGGTCTGCCCGAAGCCCGAGACGGAGCCCAGGACCAGCCGCGGATTGCGCGCGTGCAGCGCCTTCCAGCCGATGCCGATCCGGTCGATCACGCCAGGGCGGAAATTCTCCAGCACCACATCGGCGCCGTCGACCAGATCCCAGAAGACCGCAAGATCGTCGGCGCTCTTGAGATCGAGCTTGAGGCCGCGCTTGTTGCGGTTCCACGTCATGAAGGGCGCCGACTCGCCTTCGATGAAGGGGGGCGCGCCACGCATGGAATCGCCCTGCGGGCTTTCGATCTTGATCACGTCGGCGCCAAGATCGCCAAGCTGCATGCCGCAGAAAGGCCCCGACAGGTGCGTCGTCAGATCGAGAACGACCAGACCATCGAGGGCTCCGGCCATGCGGGTCAGGCCAGCAGGGTTCTGATGCGGGACAGTGTATCTTCCCATTTGTTCACGCCAAGCTCGTTGGAAACGACCTTACCGTCGCGAACGACTATGAAACGCGGCGTGCCGGACTTCTTTGGGAGCTGCTCGCGGATCGTGTGCAGCTCGCCCGGCCAGTAACGCTCCTGATAGGCCTCGCGCAGGTGCGGGATGTCGACTTCGGTCCACTCGACCTGCTTGTACCAGGCCGAGTCCATCCAACCCTTCTTGTATTCGTTCTTCCAGACCGTGCAGTAGGGGCAGTCCCAGCCGCCGACATAGACGACCTGGATGCGGCCAGCCGCCGAAGCGGGTGCCGACAGCAGGGGGAGAGCCGCTCCGGCAAAAAGGAAGTCACGGCGATTCATGTGGGCTAGTCTAGGCCGCCATGCCGAGCACCAACAGACCTCCTCCCGTCACCCTGGGTGATTTTTTCCGTCTCGCGGTGCGTCGCTTCCGCGCTGCCCGCCTGGCCTACGGCCATGGCACGACCAGTGCCGTCGACGAGGCGGCCTTCCTGGTGCTGGAGGCCCTCAAGCTGCCGATCCACACGCTCGATCCCTGGCTCGACCTCAAACCGACGCCGGCCGAACGCGCCCGTCTTGCGACCCTGATCGAGGCCCGCATCGCGCTCCGCATGCCAGCGCCCTACCTCCTGGGCGCGGCCTACATGCACGGAGTGCGTTTCCATATCGATCGCCGGGCACTGATCCCCCGCTCCTTCATCGGCGACATGCTGGTGCAGGGCAGCCTGCCGATTGGCGATCCCTCGAAGGTGCGGCGCGTGCTCGACCTCTGCACCGGCTCGGGATGCCTGGCGATCCTGGCGGCACTCACGTTTCCACGCGCCAAGATCGACGCCGTTGACCTTTCGGCCGGTGCCTTGGCCCTCGCCCGGCGCAACGTTGCCACCCACAGGTTGGGCGATCGGGTCACGCTCCATCGCGGCGATCTCTTCAAGCCGCTCGCCGGCCGGCGCTACGACCTGATCCTCACCAACCCGCCCTACGTCGACGCCAAGGGCATGGCGAAGCTGCCACCAGAGTACCGCCACGAGCCCCGCATGGCGCTGGCGGCAGGCGACGACGGGCTCGATCTCATCCGCCGCATCCTGGCTGACGCGCCGCGGCACCTGACCAGGAGCGGCGCGCTGCTGTGCGAGTTGGGCCGCGGCCGCCGTCCGCTGGAGCGCGCCTATCCGCGCCTGCCCTTCCTCTGGCTGGATACCGAACAGAGCCAGGGCGAGGTATTCTGGATTGCAGGCAACGACCTGTAAGGGGGAGAAAACATGCAGGCTTGGACACGCGATACGATCGCGCCCAACGACTGGACGGTAGCGTTGTCGGCAGCCGCCCTCGCCGAGCTGCGGACAGTGCGCGACGAAATCCGCCGCGCACCGCTGCCCACCCTTCTGCTCGATCCCAAGGACTTCAAGCTCGACGCCTGCCGCGCGGTCATGGACCAGGTGCGCCGGGTCACGCGCGATGGGCCGAGTTTCGCAGTACTCGATCGCCTGCCGCTCGACGAGATGACCAGAGACGAGGCGATCGGCCTCTACTGGCTGCTGTCGAGCCTGCTGGCGCGCCCGGTGGCGCAAAAGCTGAACGGCCAGATGTTCTTCGATGTCATGGACACCGGCGCGAAGCTCAGCCCCGGCTCGGGCATCCGGCCGACGGTGACCAACGTCGACCTGCGCTTCCACAACGACAACTCCTACAACGAGACGCCGCCGGACTATGTCTGCCTGTTCTGCCTGCATCCGGCACGTTCGGGTGGCATCAGCCAGGTCATGAGCGTGGCAACGGTGCACGAGGCGCTCGTCAAGCGCTATCCCGAGCTCATGCCGCGCCTCTACAAACCCTTCTGGTACGACCGCCATGCCGAGCATCAGCCGGACGAGTCAAAGACCTTCGCCGCGCCGATCTTCGAACGCGGCGCCGACGGCACGATGAAGGCGCGCCTGGCGCTGAGCGAAATTCACGCAGGTTACGCGCTGCGCGGCGAGCGCCTCGACAACGAGACGGCCGCGGCCCTCGACGCGGTGCAGTCCGTCTTCGACCTGCCCGAGCTGCATGTCGAACTCCGGTTCGAGCGCGGCCAGATCCAGTACGTCAACAACCGCGCCACCGGCCACGCCCGCACCGAGTTCGTCGACTTCCCCGAGCCCGAACGCAAACGCCACCTGGTACGGCTGTGGCTGCGCGACGGCGGCAAGCGCGGCTATCGCGGCTGACGACAAAGCAGCTTGAATGGCTCAATCAATCTTGAAGCGCCGGTCGGCTGCGCCAAGATTGCCGCATGAAAGCCCGCTACACGATGTTCGCCGGCTACAACGCCTGGGCCAACCGGCGGCTCTATGACGCCGCAGCGCAACTCGGCGATGCCGATTATCGCGCCGATCGCGGCGTCTTCTTCAAATCGATGCATGGCACGCTCAATCACCTGCTGACGGCGGACTGGGTCTGGATGCATCGCTTCACCGGACAAGGCCCTTCGCCCGAGCGCCTGGACGTGATCCAGCACGAGCATCTGCCCGACCTGCGCGCCGCGCGCGAAGCCGAGGACCGGCGCATCGCGGCCTATGTCGAAAGTCTCGACGACTCGAAGCTGGCCGGCAGCATCCGCTATCGCCGCGTGAGCACGCCCGAGGAATTCGTCCAGCCGCTGATGCCGGCGCTCGATCATTTCTTCAACCACCAGACCCATCATCGTGCCCAGGCGCACTCCGTGCTGTGCAGCTTCGGCCGGCGCGGCCTGGTGCTGGACCTGCTGATGTACCAACGCGAAGTGGACGCCGGCAAAGCCTGAGGGCTTACTTCTTCCGGCAACAGCGGAGGAAGTTCGATGACAGTCACATCAGGCCGCCGCGATGCGGCCGCGCTCCAGGCGATGGTCGTCCCGGGAAACGTCGTCGTGGCGTCCACGGGCCTGGGCCCTTTCGACCAGATCATGCTGAACGGCCGCCATTCGCTGCGCGCCGACGAGCCGGTGACCGCCGGCGGCGCGGACGCCGGACCCGGCCCCTACGACCTGCTACTGATGGCACTGGGAAGCTGCACGTCGATGACCGTCCACATGTACGCGGCACGCAAGCAATGGCCGCTCGAGCAGGTCGTCGTGAACCTGCGCCACCAGCGGCGCTACGCCGAGGATTGTGCCGATTGCGACAAGCCCGCCGCGTTGCTCGATCACATCGACCGGAACATCCAGTTCATCGGCGTGCTCGACGATGCCCAGCGGTCGCGCCTGCTCGAGATCGCCGACCATTGCCCGGTGCACAAGACGCTGACCTCCAGGATCATCGTCAAGACGGTGTTGGAGCCCGCCGCTAGGGCGTGACGGTCGCCCTCACGCATATCGAACCCTGATGGGCGGCATAGGCCGCGGCGTCGGCCTTTTCGTTCATGAACAACACGAGATGGCCCGCCGTTCCGGCGAACGTCAGCTTGGCGTCCTTGCCGATGGCCGCGACGGTGATGCCGGGAGTGGCGTTGGCGATACCCTTGAACTCCACCCACTTGCTCCGGCTCATGTCGACATTGTTGATGCCTGGGATCGGGGGACGGCCCGATTGGCCGTATTTTTCGGTATCAATCAGCACCGCGGTGAGAATGCCGCGCGTGGAGCTGCCGGGAAGGAAGCCATCGGAGATCAGCACAGGCTGGCCTTTGGCAACGTACCCGCCGTCCGCCTCGAAGAGAGCCTTGAACTTGTCGAAGGTCCAGCCCCAGGCATGCCGCGTCGAATCCGGATCGGCACAGCGCACGCCATCGAATGTTTCCGTCAGCCCTTCGATCGTGACTGTGCCCGCCCTGTCGATTGGAATCGAGACGTACATGCGCGCATCGAGGATGACCTGATGACTGACGGCCTTGCCGTTGGTCACGCGCGAACCGCCCTGCCCGAACGGCACGCTGACTTCCTGCGCAAAGGCCGGGCCGCAAATGCACAAGGCCAATGCAAAGACGAATTTCCTCAAGAAGCTCTCCCCCTCAAACACACTCTCAGGTCCCCGGTGCAGCGTCCTTTAAAAGCTCCATTGTTGCAATAAGGACAACAAAGGCTCCGCATTTGCGGGGCTTCTCCGATCCAGTGATGGGTAGAGCACCCGCATTTTTGCGTGAGGAACTCACCCTCGGGGACGCAGGCGCGGGGGAGAGCGGTGGCCGCGTCCCCGAAGGGAGCAACTGGAGCGGGGTACGACTGCTCCGGAGGGGTAGTCGACGGCATGAGCCTCAGCCGCCGCCTACCTTCCTGATCGTCCCAAGAACCCAAGAAAGAATGTGACGATCGGGGGAAGTCTAGGCGTCCCGCCGATGCCGATCTGTTCAATGTTGACCAGCTCGCCGACAACGCGGTTACACATCGTCGCGCAGCACCACGCTCAACAGGGAGCTGTGGACCTCAAGGTGGCCGTTGTAACTGATGAAGCCCAGCTTCCTGAATTTGTTCATGAAATGACTGACCCTCGGCCGCGTCGTGCCGATGATACCGGCCAGGGTTTCCTGGCTGATGGGCGTGGTGATCGGCTGCGGGCCGCCTTCCTTGCCGAAGTTCGCCAACAGCAGCAGCGTCCGCGCCAGGCGCTTTTCGCTGGAGTTGAAGAGCTGGTCGACGAGATCTTCTTCCACGCGGCTACTGCGCGTCAGCAGGTGCGCCATGAAGAGCTCGCCGAAGGCAGGCTCGTCGTGGAGGACGCGGACCATCTCGGCCTTGCCGACCCGCATCACTTCGCTCTCGATCATGGCGGCGGCGGTCGCTAGGCGCAGCGGCTGGCCGATCAGGCAGCCTTCGCCGAAGAAATCGCCCGCGCCCAGAAGGGCGATGACTGCTTCCTTGCCCTGCTCGGACCTGACCGTGATCTTGATCTTGCCCTTCTGGACATAGAACACCGCGTCTGCAGCGGCGGCCTGACGATAGATGACGCCGCCCTTGCGATAGGAGGCGACCGTGCGGCCACGGCTCACGGTGGCAAGGAAGGCCTTGGGATCAAAGGCGGATTTGGGCTTTTTGGCCATGCAGCTCCCGGGCGTTAGGTACGCACAGCGCATGTACGATTTAGTACAATACCATATTGCGCTCGGGCCACTGTGCGAAAGGAGACACTTCGCCTTGTCGCTCTGAGCATTGTCGCGAAGGCCTCTCGACGGTGAGAAAGACACCCCGGGGCAAACGGATGCCTCGATCAATCGGGCCGCACTCTTGTCGAGTGTCGACCAGGGGGACGAGGACCCTGGCGGATCTCGGCGCCGCAATAGCGATCCGCTCCGATGATCCGCACACCCACCTCAATCGCCGCTATGCCCAGTTCTCGCACTGTCGCCGAATAGGGTGCGGCGTTGAAGGTCGGCCTCAAGAGCTCGACCCGCGATCTCCAGCGAGCCCCTGCCGAGCACAAAAAAGCCCCGCACTGCGGGGCTTCTTTCTTCCGAGGATTGGTGGGCGATGTAGGGCTCGAACCTACGACCCGGTGATTAAGAGTCACCTGCTCTACCAACTGAGCTAATCGCCCAATCCCCGGAGAGGCGCGGGGTGTAGCAAGGCCATCCGGGCTTGTCGATAGGTCAGAATCGGTCTTTTCCCGGCCCGAAACGGCCGCCTAGTGCGTGGCACGCGGCAGCTGGGCGTCGCGATAGACATTCACCCCGATCAGCAGCCCGCAGGCGAACATCACCACGATCATGGCCGTGCCGCCGTTGCTGACCAGCGGCAGCGGGACGCCGACGACCGGCAGCAGACCGGTCACCATGCCCACATTGATGAAGACGTACAGGAACAGCATGGCCCAGACGCCGAGCGCCAGCATGCGGCCAAAATGGTGCTGGCTGCGCAAGGCGATGGAGAAGCCCCACACAAGCACCAGCGCGAACAGCGCAAGCAGCACCAGGCCGCCCGCCAGGCCCCATTCCTCGACGAAGGTCGTGAAGATGAAGTCGGTCTGCTTCTCCGGCAGGAAATTGAGCGACGCCTGGGTGCCCTGGAGGAAGCCCTTGCCGAACAAGCCACCCGAGCCGATGGCGATCTTGGACTGGGTAATGTGGTAGCCGGCGCCCAGCGGGTCGCGGTCGGGATCGAGGAAGGTGAGCACGCGCTTGCGCTGGTACTCGTGCATGAACGACCAGGCGAAGGGCATGCAGCCCACGGCACCGACGATGGCCGCGAGGAACATCCAGAGGCGCCCGCCCGCCACGAACAGCATCGTTGCCCCGCCCAGGAGCACCATCATCGCGGTACCGAGATCGGGCTGGACCATCACGAGTGCGACCGGCGCCAGGATCACCAGCAGCGGCGGCAGGGTATAGAGGAAGCGCGCCGCCTGCTCGCGCGTCAGGCCGTGATAGTAACGCGCCAGCACGAGGATCACCGCGACCTTGGCAATCTCTGACGGCTGGATCTGCATCGGCCCCAGCATCAGCCAGCGTTGCGCACCCATGCCGGTCTTGCCGATCACGTCGACCGCGATCAGGAGCAGCATCGCTCCGATATAGATCGGCCACGCGAGCGCCAGCCAAACTCTGGGATGGATCAGCGCCACGATCAGCAGCACACCCAACGCCGCGCCGTAACGGATGGCGTGCTTCGCCGCCCATGGTTCATAGCGCCCGCCGGCCGCCGAATAGAGCGCCACCACGCCAATACCGGCGATCGCGGTCAGCACCAGCACCATGCCCCAGTTGATGCGCCAGATGCGTTCGGAGAATGCCGGCGGCGATGGCATGCCCAAGGCGAGCGACGTCATTTTGCCGCCATCTTCTTGTAGCGTTCCATGTGACGGGAGGGATCCTTCCTCATCGTCTCGACAAGTACGTCCCTGCCGACCTTGCCCGCGTTGAACCCGGCCTGACCGTGCTCGATGATCACGGCGCAGGCATAACGCGGATTCTCAACCGGGCCGAAGCAGACGAACAGACCATGGTGGCGCAGGTGCCAAGGCAGCTGCTCCTGCGTAATACCCATGTCGCGTTCACGCTCGGTGATGCGCTTGACCTGCGCCGTGCCGGTCTTGCCTGCAAACTGCAGAGCGGGCTCGAACGGCTTGCCGGTCTTGCTGTCGATGCGCAGCTGGTTGGCAGTACCGGCGCCGGTGTTCACTACGTCCGACATGCCTTGGCGTACCAGCGCGAGATTCTTCGGATCGATGCGGAGGCTGGGCGCGGTCGGCCGGGTGCGAATCGGCGGCGGTGCCAGCTCCTCGCGCGGCGATGCCTTGGCCAGCAGCATGTTGGGCTGGACCTCGTAACCGCCGTTGGCGATACGTGCCGTCATGATGGCGAGCTGCAAGGGCGTCGCATTCATATACCCTTGCCCGATACCGAGATTGAACGTGTCGCCTTGCTGCCAGGGCTTGCTGTATTTTTCCTGCTTCCACTGGCGCGACGGCTGGATGCCGGCCGTTTCACCCGGCAGGCCGAGTTCGCTCAACCGGCCGAAGCCCAACCGATTGGCCATCTCACTGATGCGGTCGACGCCCGCCCGGCGCGCGCATTCGTAGAAGAAGCAGTCGCAGGAAGCGGCGATCGCCCCCTGTACGCTCAATCCGCCGTGGCCGCCCTTGAGCCAGCAATGGAATTTAATGTCGCCCAGCTCGATGAAACCCAGGCACGGCAATACGGTCCACGGATCGATCGCCTTCGATTCCAGCGCCGCGAGCGCCGTCACCATCTTGTAGGTTGAGCCCGGCGGGTAGGCGCCGCCGATCGCCTTGTTGTTCAGCGGGCGCTCGGGATTGTCGAGCAAGTCACGCCATTCGGTTTGGGTGATGCCACGCGCGAACATGTTGGGATCGAAGCCCGGCTCCGACACCATCGCCAGCACGTCACCCGTGATCACGTCGAGTACGACGACCGAACCGCTCTTGTGCTCGGAATTCGCCTGAATCTCATTGAGCTTGTCGTTGGCGAACTTCTGCAGCTCGAGATCGATCGTCAGCAGCGCGTTGGCGCCGGGCTGGCCTTCGGTGCGGTCGAGTTCGCGCACCACGCGGCCCACCGAATTGACCTCGACCTGGACGGCGCCGGCGCGACCGCGCAGATCGTCCTCGAGCGAGCGCTCCGTACCCTTCTTGCCGAAGCGCATGGTGGCGAGCTGCAACACCGGATCGTCGCGGCCGTTCAGGTCCTCGTCGGCGACGCGGCCGGTGTAGCCGATGATGTGGCTCATCAGCTCGCCTTCGGGATAGTCGCGGCTTTGGCCCAGATCGATGAACACGCCCGGCAGGTCGGGCGCGTTGAACTCGAGCCGCGCCACTTCTTCCCAGTTCAGATTCTCGCGCACGACCGACGGCTGGGCGTTGCGGCTGTGGCGCAGCTCGCGCAGCAGGCGGACCTTATCGGCCTCGGCGAGACTGAAGATCTGGTCGAGCCGGTCGATCAGCATCTCCGCGCCGCGGCCGCGGTCCGAGCTCACCATGGCGCGATAGTTGTTGCGGTTGACCGCCAGCGGCTTGCCGGTGCGGTCGAAGATCAGCCCGCGCGCCGGCGCCAGCAGGCGGAGATTGATGCGGTTCTCCTCCGCCATGGTCGCGAAGCGCTGCGTGTCGAGAACCTGAAGCTGATAGAGGCGTCCGGCCAGCGCCGACAGCAGCACAACCTGCGCGCCGCCCAGCAGCAACGCGCGGCGCGTGAACAGGCTCGAGCGCTCGTTGTCGGTCTGGCGAAAGCGCATCATGCCGTGGTGTCTCCCGGCCGCGCGGTGCCACGCGACAGCTCCGGCACGTTGAGCGGATCGCGCGCACGAACGCGCGCGAGCAGCGGCGCGAGCAACGGATAGATCACGATCACGACGGCATACTGCATCATGGCGGGTGCCGGTTCGAGCGCGGTCCAGGTCCACAGCGCCGTCAGGATCCAGACGATCAGCACGTAGCCCCAGGCGAGCAGGCAAAAGCCGACCCACTGGAACAGGAACGGCACGCCGACCAGGTACCGTCGGTTGGCGACGACGGAGGCACGGATCAGCACGAAGCCCAGGGCGCTCACGCCGACCGGCGCGCCCGGCCCACCCAGCAGCAGGTCGAGCAGGATACCCATGGCCAGCAGCATCGGCCCCGGCAGGCGCTCGGGCGTCGCCAGGCTGAACTGGAAGACGACCAGCGCCGGCAGCAGCGGGAGCGCATCGGAGAAATACGGCACCCTGAGCGGCGCCAGGGTGAGCACGACAAAGAACAGGAGCACCGTGCCCGGCAGGACGAAGCGGCCCAACCGGTCGAGCGCGGCGAGCAATCCGTCGGTACGCATCTCAGCGCACTTTCTGGCCGGCCGGCACCGAGGGAGGCGCGGGCGGATTGGCGATCACGAGGCCGGTGACGCCGTAGTTCACGACGCGCACGAACTCGAGGCGCGAGAAGTCGGCGAACGGACGGATGCGGATGTGGCCCTCGCCGCTCTGCACGACTTCGCCGATCGGGATGCCGACAGGGAAGCTGCCGCCGTCGCCCGAGGTCACGATGCGATCGCCGCGCTGCACGCCTGCCACGCCCTGCAGCAGGTTGAGGCGAAGCTGCGGGGAGTTGTCGCCGACCAGGATGGCGCGCTCGCGCGTGCGCTCGACCAGCACCGGCAGGCGCGAATTGACGTCGGTCACGAACAGCACGCGCGCGCTGTTCTCACCCACTTCGGCGACGCGGCCCGCCAGTCCCTCGCCCGTGACGACAGCCTGGCCGGTGGTGACGCCCGCCTTGCGGCCGACATTGAGCAGGGCTCCTCGCACATAGGCGCTCACGCTATCACCCACGATGCGCGAGGTGATGAAGGACGCTTCCGGCCCTTCGCGAAACTGCGAGAGATCGCGCAGGCGGTCATTCTCGTTCTCGAGCCGTCGTGCGGCGGTCTGCCAGGTCAGCAGGCGGCTGTTCTCCTCGCGCAGGCGGGCGTTCTCCTCGCGGAGAGAGGCGAATTCCTTGAGATCGACGATAGCGCGGTTGGCGGCGGCGACTGGCCGGGCGATCGCCTCGAGCGCGGGGCTTGCGAGGTCGAGGGCCAGGACGCGGGCATTCTCGACCAGGACCGTGTCGGCCTTGCCGACCAGCATGGCGATGAAGGCCGCGAGCACGAGGAGGCCGAGCGCAAAACGCTGCAGGACCACACGTACCTGGCCTGCGACTACCTCGAAATCGTCCCGTATCGCCATTCCCTGCCTATCTTACCTGAGCAGGCCCTAGCGCACGACGGTCTAGTACATGGAGGACAAGACGCCGCGCAGCTGATCGATGTTTTCCACCGCATGTCCCGTGCCAAGCGCGACGCAGAGCAGCGGATCCTCGGCCACCGAGACGGGCAGGCCGGTGGCCTGGCGCAGCACGGTGTCCATGTTGGTCAGCATGGCGCCGCCGCCGGTGAGCACGATGCCCTTGTCGACGATGTCGGCCGCCAGTTCCGGGGCGGTGTTCTCGAGTGCCACCTTCACGGCCTCGACGATGGCGCTGACCTCTTCCTGCAGACTCTCGGCGATCTGGCGTTCGGTGATCACCCATTCCTTCGGCACGCCGTTCATCAGGTCGCGGCCCTTGATCTCCATCGTGCGGCCTTCGCCGTCGTCGGGCGGGCAGGCCGACGCGATGGTCTTCTTGATGCGCTCGGCCGAGCTTTCGCCGACCAGCAGGTTATGGTTGCGGCGGATGTAGGCGATGATCGCCTCATCCATCTTGTCGCCGCCGACACGCACGGAGCGTGGGTAGACGATGCCGCCCAGGGACAGAACCGCGACTTCCGTGGTGCCGCCTCCGATGTCGACCACCATGGAGCCGGTCGGCTCGGTGACCGGCAGGCCGGCGCCGATCGCGGCGGCCATCGGCTCCTCGATCAGCCAGACCTTGCGGGCGCCGGCGCTCTCGGCCGATTCCTGAATGGCGCGGCGCTCGACGGCTGTGGAGCCGGAGGGCACGCAGACCACGATCTGCGGATGGGCGAAGGAGCGCCGATTGTGCACCTTCGAGATGAAGTGCTTGATCATCGCCTCGGCCACTTCGAAGTCGGCGATGACGCCGTCGCGCAGCGGGCGGATCGCCTGGATGTTGCCCGGGGTACGACCCAGCATCATCTTGGCTTCTTCGCCGACCGCGAGGACCTGGCGCTTGCCGCTCTGGGTGGTGAGCGCCACCACCGAGGGCTCGTTCAGGACGATGCCGCGACCCTTGACGTAGACCAGCGTGTTCGCTGTGCCTAGGTCGATGCCCATATCCGCCGAAAATAGCCCGATGAGACGCGACAGCATTCTGGTTAAGTCTCTGTAATTACTAGAGAAAATCGCGAGCGGCGCGGGGCCGAGGCCCAGCGCCGGAGTGCGTTGGGGTTTAACCCTCCCGGAGGGGTCTCGCAAGGCTATTCAAGGGTCCGTTCCTGACGCTTCAGCCACTCGACGATTTCGGCCCGGCCGCCCGCCTCGACATGGGCCCATTGCAGGTCCCGGGTGCTCTCGCCCCGGCCGTCGCGCCAGTACTCCTTGACCACGCGCAAGGTCCAGCCGGGCGATCCCGCACACACGCCCGTCGTTACCTCGATCGTGAAGCCGTGCGTGGCGCCCGAATAGCTGTGCCGCTCGCGATCCCACGCGACACCGTCGATCGACCAACGGGTCTTTGGCGTGCGAGTCGTCCCCGCACTCAACAGACGATCGACGATGCGGAAGAACGACGCGTCGCCGATCCTCAATCGAACACCACCACACCGCGCGCCACCTCGCCCGCCATCATGCGCTTGAAGCCGTCGTTGATCTCGCCGAGCTTGTAGGTGCGGCTGATCAGGCCGTCGATGTTCAGCTTCTTGTTCATGTAGTGATCGACCAGGATCGGAAAGTCGATGTTGGGCCGCACCGATCCGTAGAACGTGCCGCTGATCGTCTTCTCCTGGAACACCATCATCATCGGCGAATAGGTAGCCTTCGCGGTCGCGGCCGAAATGCCGACGGCCACCGCGTGACCGCCCGGCGCCAGCGCATCGAACGCGAGCGCCTGCGTCGGTCCGATCGACACGGCATCGAACGAATAGTCGACGCCGAGGCCGGCGATCTCCTTCACCTTCTTGACCGGATCGTGGTTCGTCGCCGTGTTGATCGTGTGCGTGGCGCCGAAGGTCTTCGCCATCTCGAGCTTGTTGTCGAGAATGTCGGCGGCAATGATGATTCGCGCACCCGACAGCATCGCGCCCTGCACGGCGTTGAGGCCGACACCGCCGCAGCCGATCACCAGCACCGCCGAGCCCGCCTCGATCTTGGCGTGACGCGTGACGGCCCCGACGCCGGTCGCGACACAGCAGCCGACGAGCGCTGCCTGCGCCCACGGCATGTCCTTGCGGATCGGCACGACCATTTCTTCCGGCACGACAACCTCTTCGGAGAACGTGCCGATGCGCGCCATCTGGTTGATGCCCTGGCCCTTGTGCTTCAGCCGCAGGGTGCCGTCGTATTGCGTGCCCGGCGGCACCGCGGCGCGGCCGATGCAGAGCACCGTCTGTCCCGTCGTGCAGTAGCGGCAGCGGCCGCAATGCGGGCGGAACGAGAAGATCACGTGATCGCCCGGCTTCACCGTGGTGACCCCGGAGCCGCATTCGAGGATCTCGCCCGCGGCCTCGTGGCCCGGCACGACCGGCATCGGCGTCGGCCAGTCGCCGTTCATGACGTGCCAGTCGCTCTGGCACACGCCCGAGGCGCGCATCTTCACGCGGACTTCGAGTGCCTTGGGCGGATCGAGCTCGCACTCGACGATCTGCAAAGGCGTGTTGGGTTCGAAAAGAACGGCTGCTTTCATTTGGGCTTCCTCCGAAGCCCGCAGTCTAGCTCAGCGCGTGGCCGGACGCTCGATCAGTCTGAGGAAGCGCTGCGTACGTTCCTGCCGCGGCCGATCCAGCACCTCTTCGGGCGTGCCCTGTTCCACGATCTGGCCCTCGTCCATGAACACGATGCGATCAGCAACTTCCCGGGCGAAGCGGACCTCGTGGGTGACGACGATCATGGTCATGCCGGCTTCGGCCATGTGGCGGATGGCCGTCAGCACCTCGCCCACCAGCTCGGGATCGAGCGCAGAGGTCGGTTCGTCGAACAGCATCAGCTTGGGCGACACGGCCAGCGCCCGCGCGATCGCTACCCGCTGCTGCTGGCCTCCCGACAGGCGATGCGGCAGATGATCGATATGACGCCCCAGCCCGACCGCCGACAGAAGCCGCACGCCACGGCTGCGCGCCTCGGCTTCCGTCTGGCCATAGACCTGGACCGGCGCTTCCACGACGTTCTCCAGCGCGCTGAGATGCTCGAAGAGATTGAAGCTCTGGAACACCATGCCGATACGCGCGTCGGCGCGGGCCTTGGCGAGATTGCGCACCGGCTCGAGTCGTCCGTCGGTGTGGCTCTCGTAGCCGACGTGCTTGCCGTCGACGACGATCTCGCCGCCATCGACATGTTCGAGATGGTTGATCAATCGCAGCAAGGTGCTCTTGCCCGAGCCGCTGGGACCCATGATCACCACGACCTCCCCGCGGCCCACCGACAGGTCGATTCCGCGCAGGATCTCGCGCGGGCCATAGGATTTGTGCACGTCGCGGCAGACGACGAAGGCTGAGTCCTGGCCGGCGGTGGGCGCCTTTGCATCGATCAGCGTCCGCCAGTCCATCGCCTCGGGTTCCTCGTCGGGTACGGGCGTGGCAACCCGCTTGCGCTCGATCTCGGGATTGAAGCGCTGCTCCAGATAGCGCTGGAGCGCGGCAACCGCGCTGGTCATCACGAGATAGATGAGCCCGGCGGCCGCAAACACCGTGAAGAACTTGAAGTTCTGGCCCACGATCTGCTGGCTGCGGAAAGTGAGCTCGTTCACGAAGATCACCGACGCCACCGCCGTGCCCTTGATCACGCTGATCGACTGGTTGGCGAGCGCCGGCAGGATCGCGCGCATCGCCTGGGGCAGGATGATGCGCCGGAGCGTCAGGAATCGCGCCATGCCGAGCGCCGCGGCTGCCACGGTCTGGCGGCGGTCGACCGAGATGATGCCTCCGCGGATGATCTCGGCGCAGAACGCCGCTTCGTTCAACGTGAAGCCCAGCACCGCGGTGGTGAAGCTGTCGAGCTTCAGCCCCATCGGCGGCAGGGCGTCGTACAGGAACACGAGCTGCAACAGCACCGGCGTGCCGCGCATGAACCAGATGTAGAACCAGGCGAAGGCGCTCGCCGGCTTGAAGGTCGAGAGCCGCATCAGGGCGAGGCCAAGTCCCAGCACCACGCCGGCCGCGATGGCGATCACCGCGATCTCGAGCGCCGCCAGCGCTCCTTGCAGCAGGAAGCCCGAGACGCTGTAGCTCAGCGTCTCGAGAATCGACTCGACAGCTTCCGACCCCACGAAAGAAGGCCTACTTGGTCAGGATTTCGGGCTCGGTCACGAGGTCGTAGTCGACCTTGTTCGCCTCGTAGATCTTCTTCATCTCGCCATTGGCCTTGAGCACGGTGAGCGCGTCGGCGATCGCCTTCACGAGGTCGTCGTTACCCTTGGCCGTGCCCACGGCGATGCGCGCACCTGTCACGATGCCCGCGGCCACCTCGATGGCGGGCGTCGATTGCGCGGCAATGTCGCCCACGAACTTGTTGGTCAGCGAGGCATCGGCGCGCGAGTTCAGCACCAGTCGCAGGCCCGCAGGCATGTCGGTCGAGGTGACGATCTCGATCGGCTTCTTGCCCGCCGCGACGCACTTCTCGCTGCCTTCGCGCAGCATCGCTTCCTGCGTCGTGCCGAGGTTGGCGGTCCCGGTCAGGCCACACAAGTCCGTGACGACCTTGATCTTCTTCGGATTGCCCTTGGGCACGATGATCGCTGTGGCGGAATTCATGTAGGCCACGAAGTCCATGCGCTTGGCGCGCTCGGGCGTGTAGAGCAGCGTGTCCCACATCACGTCGATCTGGCCCGACATCGCCGCCGGAATCAGGCCCGACCAGGCGCCGGTCTTGAACTCGATCGGCACGCCGATGCAGGCGAAGGTCGCACGCACGAGATCGGCATCGAGGCCGATCAGATGGTTGAAGTCCTTCGGGTCGCGATGACTGAACGGCGCGCTTTCACCGTCCTGGCCGATCGTCAGCTTCTTGCCCGCGAGCTTCGGATACTTGGTCGCGAGCTTGTCCGGTTCGCAGGCCGGTGCGGCGTATGCCGCCGTGTGCGCCACGGTGAACAAGAAAGCGAGTGCACAGGCACCGATTGCATGACGAAGACGCATAAGACCCTCCCAATTCCACGCGGCGAACAATGCAATAAGGGGGCCAGCGCCTTGACCCCTCGGAGGAAGCGCGTTCAACTCGCCGCAAGGCCAAAAGGCCACGACCATTCTCCGTGGGAGGAGACCGAGATGAGCAAACTCAATCGTCGTACGATTCTGGGCGGCGCGCTTGGCGTGCCTTTTGCCGCCTTGGCGGCACCCGCGGTCAACGCGCAGGGAAGCAAGCCCTACAACGGCGTAACCATCAACGCCTCGTGCTTCCAGACCACCTACTACGAATATCTCAAGAACTACTTCCCGCAGTTCCAGGAAAAGACCGGCATCAAGGTGAACTTCACCATGCAGGCCTTCCCCGTCTACAACCAGCGCACCGACCTCGAGCTCTCGACCAAGGGCTCGGCGATGGACGTGTGCAACGTCACCTTCATCTACTCCGGGCGCTGGATCGGCGCCGGCTGGATGACGCCGCTCGATACCTTCTTCAAGGACACCAAGTACACGCCGGCCGACTGGGATCCCGACGACTTCGTGAGCGGCGCGCAATCGGCGATGAAGAACGCCAAGGGCGAGACTTTCGCGTTCACGCACGAGGCGGGCGCGATGCTGAACATCATGTCGCGCCACGATCTGATCGAGAAGGCGGGCCTCAAGGCGCCGGAGACATTCGACGACCTGATCAAGGTCTGCGATGCCGTGGACGGCAAGGACGGCACGAAGGCTTTCGTCGCCGACAAGCTGCATCACTGGAACTGGATTCCGTACCTGATGGGCAACGGCGGCAGCGTGTTCAAGGCGCCGCCGGAGAACCTGACTCCGACCTTCGCCTCGCCGGAAGGCACGGCCGCCGCGCAGTGGTATGCCGACCTGCTGATGAAGTACGGGCCAGACGGCCAGCTCTCCTACTCCGACGACCAGGCCATGCGCGCCCAGATGTCGGGCCGCGCCAACATGCGCACCCAGGCGATCACCTGGGGCGTGCCGCTGGTCAAGGATCCCGAGAGCAAGGTCGCCAAGACCACGCGATTCGCCCTGATGCCGGCAGGTCCCAAGGGCAATTTCCCCGGCTCCAACAGCCACGGCCTCGGCATTCCCGCGGGCTCGAAGAAGAAGGAGGCCGCCTGGGAGTTCATCAAGTGGGCCTTCTCCAAGGAGACGATGAACATGATCGTCGAGAAGCACGGCTATCCGAGCGTCTGCCGCACCTCGGTGATCAAGTCGCCCAAGTTCAAGGAAGTCATGACCCTGAACGGCCAGGACGTGGCGGCGCTCTATCTCGAGGTGCTGCAGCTGGGCGGCAAGTCGGGATACATGAAGTACCGCACCGTGCCGGTGTTCCCGCAGGTCGGCGACAAGATCAACAAGGCGATCGAGAGGATAGCCACCAGGCAGCAGCCCGCCGCCGAAGCGATCAAGCAGGCGCAGGCCGAGGCGGTGCAGGATCTGCAGAAGGCCGGGCTCAAGGTTGATCTCTAACCGTCAGCGTCAGTTCTATGCGTTCTGCGTGGCGCCCTCGCTGGCGGTCCTGGCGATCATCACGCTGTTGCCGGCGCTCTATCTGCTGGCGACCAGCTTCACGCCGCTCAATCTCACGCGGCCAGAGACGCAGTGGGACTTCTCCCAGCCGCTGATCAGCTACGGCCAGTTGCTGGTCGACGATCGCCTGGCCAACTCGGTATGGGTGCAGATCAAGCTCTCGTTCTGGACGGTGTCGCTGCAGCTGCTGATCGGGCTGGGCGTGGCGCTGCTGCTCAACATCAAGTCGCGGCTGCTCGAGGCGCTGCGCACGGTGTTCCTGATCCCGATGGTGCTGCCGCCGATCGTCGTGGCGATCATCTGGAAGGTGATCTACACGCCCGACATCAGCCCGATGCACGGTCTCTTCAAGGCGATCGGCTGGAACGTGCCGGCGCTGATCACCAACCCCGACTGGGCGCTGACCGCGATCATCATCGCCGACACCTGGGAGTGGTTTCCGTTCACCATGCTGATGGTGCTGGCGGCGCTGCAGATGCTGCCGCAGGAACTGCTCGATGCGGCCAAGGTCGACGGCGCATCGCCGTGGCAGCTCACGCGCCATGTCACGCTTCCCTTCATCCAGGGCGTGTTGCTGGTGGCGGGGCTGTTCCGGCTGATCGATTCGATCAAGGCCTTCCCGCTGATCTACATTTTGACCGAGGGTGGGCCGGGCAGCCTGACGGAGGTGACGAACTATTATTCGTTCCTGCAGGCGTTCAACTTTTCCTATCTCGGCTTCTCCAGCGCCATAACCGTCGTGCTGCTCGCGGCCACGATCGTGCTGAGCTGGATCATCATTCGCTCGGTCGGATGGGGTACGAAAATTGACTAAGCCGGATGCACTCCGGCGCAGGCGCGCCGACAGGATCGCGATGCAGGCGCTGGCGATCGTGCTGGCGGTGCTGGCGTTGGCGCCGTTCCTGTGGCTGCTGGTCATGTCGTTCAAGACCAACGCGGAGATCTTCCGCTTCCCGCCGCGGCTCTTCTTCCCGGTCACCTTCGACAATTACGC
The DNA here is from genome assembly GCA_903839865.1 of Enhydrobacter aerosaccus. GTDB lineage: Bacteria > Pseudomonadota > Alphaproteobacteria > Reyranellales > Reyranellaceae > Reyranella > Reyranella aerosaccus_A. The sequence goes on from CAIMEE010000070.1 coordinate 24,591, forward strand.
AGCTCTGTGGACGTCCGACTTCCGCAGCTCCTTCGCCAACAGCCTGATCGTAAGCAGCGTGTCGACCGTTGTGTCGCTGGTGATCGGCGTGCCCGCGGCCTACGCGCTCTCGCGCTGGACAACGCGGAGCGGCGCCACCATTACGCTCTGGATCCTGGCGAGCCGAATAGCGCCGCCGATCGCCTTTACGATTCCCTACTTCCTGGCCTACCGCTATCTCGAGCTGCTCGACACGCTGACCGGTCTCGTCCTGATATACCTCACCACCAATCTCTCGCTGGTGATCTGGATGATGCGGCCGTTCTACGACCAGCTGCCACGCTCGCTGGAAGAAGCGGCCTGGATCGACGGCGCCACCACGTGGCAGGGCTTCACCCGCATCATCCTGCCACTCTCCGGTCCCGGCCTCGCGGCGACGGCGATCCTGTGCTTCCTGTTCGCCTGGAACGACTTTTTCTTCGCCCTGATCCTGACCCGCACCGAGGCGATGACCGCGCCGGTCGCCGTCGTGAACTTCATGAACTACGAAGGTTGGGAATGGGGCCGCATCGCGGCTGGCGGCACCATGATCATGCTGCCCGTGCTTGTCTTCTCCTTCGTGGTGCGGCGATATCTGGTCAGTGGCTTGACCGGGGGAGCGATCAAAGGATGACCAAGGTACTTCTCATCACCGGCGGCGCGTCCGGCATCGGTGCGGAAACGGCGCGAATTGCGGCAACCCGCGGCTACAGCGTCGCCATCAACTACCGCACCCGAGACGCCGAGGCGAAGAAGGTCGTAGCCGCGGTTGAGTCGAAGGGCGCCAAGGCAGTCGCGATCAAGGCCGACATGGCCGTCGAAGCCGACATCGTCCGGATGTTCGAGGAGACCACCAAGGCGCTGGGGCCGATCACCCACCTACTGAACAGCGCGGGCATCAGCCGGCAGATGAG